>CAIKWA010000153.1 GCA_903831005.1 uncultured Opitutia bacterium | reverse complement strand
GTGCAGGAATCCCAGATCGCTCGCGCCCGCCCGGGGGTGGTCGCGCTGTCCGTCGACGGCACGTTCGATGATTGCCAGGCCATGGTGAAGCGCGCCCTCGCCGACGAGTCCCTGCGCCGCCACCGCCCGCTGCTCACGGCCAACTCCATCAACCCCGTCCGCCTGATCGCCCAGGTTCCGTTCGCTTTCCACGCCAAACGCCTGTTGGCGCCCGGTCGCCGCATGGGTATCGTGGTGCCGTCGGGTAATCTGGGCAACGTCGGCGCCGTCCAGCTGGCCCGCCGTATGGGTCTCGATGTCGCCGCGCTCGTCGCCGCGACCAACACCAATTCGCCCCTGCCTGACTTGTTCGCCACCGGTGAATACCGTCCGCGGCGTGCCACGCCCACGGCCTCCAATGCCATGGACATCGGCGATCCGAACAACCTCAGCCGCTTGCTCGCCTGGCGGGAAGGTGGCCCGGCCGTGAGCGCGGTCACCGTCGACGACAAGGCCACGCTCGACGCCATGCGTCGCGTGCGTGACGCCAGCGGTTATATCCTTTGCCCGCACACCGCGGTCGGCTGGAAGGCCGCCGAGGATCTCCTGGCCCGCGATGGTGCGAAACTCGACGATGTCATCGTCTTCGGCACCGCGCACCCGGCCAAGTTCCCGGACGTGCTGCGTGAGGCCTTCGGCGACGCCAATGCTTCCCGTTTCCCGGGCGAGCTGCCGGCGCCGGCTCCGATCAAGATCGGCAACGACTTCGAAGCCGTCCGCAAAGTCCTCGAGTCCGAGGCCGGCTTCGGTCGCTGAGCGGGGCACGAAAAAGGCCGCCCTGGTAGGCGGCCTTCGTAGGCGGTCCTCGCGGAGCGCTTATTCCGTGTCGGACACCGCGAACGTGACGTTCGAGATGTTCGCCTTGGCGAGGCAGTCGAGGACGTTGATCACTCGGTCGTAGCGGGCGTTCTCTTCGGCCTGTACCGTGATGAGGAGCTTCGTCTTGGACTGTTCGGCGGCCTGGCCCATCTGCTTCATCTGGTTGAAGAGGTTTTCGAGCAGCTTGTCGCCAGGTGCACCGACGGAATCCTCATTGAGGGTGACTTCACCCGATTCGCTGATGCCGATCGTGACTTCGTCCGGCAGTTCGGTTTCCTTGGCCGTCTCGGCGTTGCCGGGTAGGGTGGTCTTCAGCTCATGTTCGACCTTCACGGCGCCGGCCATGACCATGAAAAAGAGCATGATCACGAAGACCACGTCGATCATCGGGGCGATCTGGAAGCCGGGGGCGGCTTCGGGTTGTTCTTCGCGCTGTTTCATGGCTTATTCTTCGTGGTTGAGGCCGGAGAAGGCGATGTTGTCGATGCCGGCTTCGGCGCCCCATTCAAGGGCCTTGGAGATGTATTTCGCGTGGCAATCCTTGTCGGCGCGGATCAGCAGGCGGTACTTCTCGTTCGTACCCTTGCGGTCGGCCAGTTCCTTCGAGATGCCGTCCTTGTCGTTCGGGTCGAGTTCGCGGTCGTCCAGCTTGTACTTGGCCTGACCAGTGGTCTTGTCCCAGGAGATGTTGATGAGTCCGGCCGCGGCCTTGTCGTCGCGCTTTACGCCGTTCGAGGCGACCGGCAGCGAGATGTTCTTGTCGACCTTCAGCACCTGCGACGAGGTGATGGACATGAAGAAGATGAGCAGCACCAGGAGCACGTCGATCATCGGCGCGACCTGGAACTCCGGTTCCCCTTCTCCGCCTCCTCCTCCGCCTGCCATGGCTGTGTTCGTTGGTTAGGGGTGGAGAGCTTACGCCTGGACGTTCGTGGACGCGTTCCAGTCGGGCTTGCCGGCGTAGATTTCTTCGTCGCCGACCTTGCGGCCTTCGACTTCTTCGTACGGGAAGGCACGGAACAGGCCCGTCACGATCTCGGTGATGTCGTGGATGCCCTTGTTGATGCGGTTCGCCAGTAGGTAGTAGGAGATGAACGCCGGGATGGCGATGAAGAGGCCGGAGGCGGTTGCCACGAGCACTTCACCGATAGCGCCGGAGAGCTTGGAGGGGTCGCCCACGCCGGAAGTGCCGAGGGTTTCGAAGGCGCTCATCATGCCGGTCACGGTGCCGACCAGGCCGATCATCGGGGTGCAGACGCCGATCACGGAGAGGTAGGAGGAGCGGCCTTTGAGTTCGGCGTTAACGCGGGTGATTTCAGAGATGATGGCCTCTTCGGTCATGGTCTTGCCATCCGGGGTGAAGGCGACGCCGGCACGGACGACGTCGGCGAGCGGGGAGCCGGCGGTCTTGGCGAAGGAGTAGGCGCCGATGTAATCGCCCTTCTTGAAGAGTTCGCGGAGCTGGGTGACGTGGTCGGCAGGGTAGAGCTTGCCAGCGCTCGTACGGATGTAGCCGTCGACGATGAACCAGATCATGGCCACGGAGCAGGCCGTGATGGGGTACATGACCCAACCGCCTTCGATGAACAGGTCCATGAGGGTCTTTTTGTGGACGCCGCCGGCGGCTTCCTGAGCCGAGGCGACGATGGTCATCAGGCCGAGGAGGACGGCGCTGAAGGAGGTGTTACGGAGGTTCATCTTCATGATGATGGGGTGTAGTTAGGTTTTAGGTTAGGTTCTGGAAGGGGGCAAGGACTCACTTATTGGCTTCGACGCCTTCTTCGGCGGCGAGCTTGGGTTTCGCCATGATGACGCCCTCGGGGAGGGGGCCGCCGGCGGCGATCTTCTTCTGGTCGGCTTCGGCCTTGGCGCGCTCCTCCTTGGGGAGCATGCGCTTGGCTTCTTCGGCCTCCCGGGAGACCGGGAAGGAGACGATGATATCGTAGAGGTAGCGGTTCGAGATGGACTCGAGCTTCTGTTCCCGGAGGGCGGGGCTGTCCATGCCGCGGAAACAACGGGCGGCACCGAGCAGCGCCTTGGGGATGAACTCGGTCTCAGAGCCGAAGAAGACAGGCACGCGGAGGTAGGTGGTCATCGCGGCCTCGTACTTCTTCGAAGCGAAGAGGGAGTTGCCCTTGACGATATGGAGGCGGGCCTGGAGCTCGTTGCTGTCGACCTTGGTCAGGAGTTCGGTCGACTCGGCTACTACGGCGTCATGGTCGCCCTTGCGGGCGCGCTGCATCAGTCGGGCGAGCTGAATCTGGGTGGCGACTTCCGGCAGCTTGGCGGCCTCTTCTTTCTCGAGACTGTCGAGGAAGGCGGCCGTGGCGGCGTCGTTCTCGAGCCGGTCGAGGGCGTCGAGTTTCACGATGGAGGCCTTGACCCACCAGGAGCCGGGCACGTTCTTGATAGGCTCGAAGAACTTCAGCACCGCTTCGACGTTGTCGAGGGCCTTGGCGGGCTCGCCGCGGTTGACGTTGGCCTGGGCCTCCTTGAGGCGGGCGGGCGTCGGCCAGATGACCTCGGTGACTTCGGAGAGCTTGCGCGTCAGCGTGACTTCGATGCCGCCTTGGTTGCTTGTGCGGTCGATGGTTCCTTTGATCACGTTGATCGTGCCTTTCTTCGGGTCGACGACCGGCTTCGGCGGGATGGAGCTGTCCATCTTGAAAGGATCGTTGATCTCCCAGCGTTCGCCCTTGAAGACGAAGGTCTGGGCCGGCGCGGAGGCAGCCGCGAACAGGGCAAAGGCAGGAAGGAGGAAGGAGAGGCGCATGTTGATCAGAGTCCGAGGAGGAAGGCTTTGGCTTCCTGGGCTTCGCGGGTGTCCTTGATGCGGTCCTTCTCGAGCATCTCCTTCAGGAGCACCTTGGCGGCGTCCTTCTGGTTGAGCTTCGTGGCGAACAGCTTGGCCGAAGCGAAATAGGACTTGGCGGCCCAGACCTCATATTTCTTCCAGGTCATGTAGCAGCGGCGATAGTAGGCGATGGCTTCGTTGTAGCCCTTCTCGTCGGTCGCCTGGCGTTCGGCCATGAGGCCCAGCCAGTAGAGGGAGGCCGCGGTCTTCTCGCCGCGCCACTCCTTGGTCTTGGCGATTTCCTCGAATTCCTTCTTGGCCTCGGCGTACTTCGACAGCTCGGCAAGCGAGCGGGCGCGGGTGAAGCGCAGGTCCAGTTCCTTCGACATGAGGATGTTATTGTCGATGGCTTCGTTGCAGAAGGAGAGGGCTTCCTTGTACTTCTTCTGCGCGAAGTTAATCTCCGCCATCCCCGAGAAGCCGTAGTCGGCGTACTCGGACGAGCGAGAATGCTCCAGGATGTAACCGAAGTACTCGGCTGCTTTCTGGTGATTTCCCTTGGCGATGAGGCTGTCGCCGACCATCGCGAGGATCGTCGGGTTGAGCTCTTCGGCTTTGAAGTTCTGGGCAATCTTAGCGAAGTTGGCGGCGGTCTTATCGGGCTCGCGGGTGAAGATGGCGAGTTGGCCGAGCGCGAAGAAGCCGCGGGCCTGGGCGACCAAGGAAGCACGGTTTTCCTCGAGGCGGAGGAGCTTAGTGAGTTCCTTCTCGGCATCGGCGTTGGTATAGGCGCCAGGTTCGGGCTTCGCTCCGGGCTTCACGCGCTTGACTTTGCGGGCGAGCTTCTCGGCGAGGAAGACGATCAGCTTCTCGGTGCCTTCTTGGGTGCGGTCGTTGATCGACTCAGCGACGGCGTCGGAAAGAATCTTCAGCGCGCGCTTCTTCTGGTCGGCGATGGAGACTTGGCGCTTTGCCTCGACCTTGGCCAGTTCGACTTCGAGTTCGGTGGAGAGTTTCCGGACGGATGCCTTAGCGAGGTCAATCTCGGGCTGGGTGACGCCCTGCTTGCGCTCGAGTGTGTCGACGGCCTTACGGGCCGCGGCGAGCTGGTCGCTGAATTTCTTGCGGACCTTCTCGGCTTCGGCGGCGAACTCCGGCATGTCGCCCATGCGCTCGGTCGAGCGGATGACCTCATAGAGATAGGTCATCGCCTTCGGGTCGTTGTGGTTCCAGTCGAAGATTTCCTTGAAGAGGTCGCGCATGCGCTTGTGCTCGCCGCGTCCCGGGAGGAGTTTGCGAAGCTCACCGAGGGCGAATTCCAAGGCTTGCGGATTAGTGCGGGCGCTCTTGGCGGCGGCCTCGTAGCCGTCGATGGCCTTGTTCGTCACGACTTCCTTCTCCTTCTCGACCTTGGTGCGGATTTCGACGAATTTGGCCTTATCTGGGCTCTTGGCGTTGATGCGGACGTCGAGATCGGCGGCCTTGACGCGCTTGTCGATCTCGTCGGCGAGGCGGATGTTGGCGTCGGCGATTAGGGTGTAGACTTCGGGGGTCTGGGCAATGACTTCGTCGCTGCGGTCCTTCGAGAAGTCCTTGAGCCAGTCTTCGCAGAGTTTGATTGTTCCCGGGATGTCTGGGGGGCTGATGCCGAACTTTACGATGGCCTGACGGTAGCGGACGTCGGGGATGAACTGGCCCTTCGGATACTCCTGCTCGTACTTGTCGAAGCTAAGCTTGGTCTCCTTGTACTTGCCTTGGAAGAACAGGGAGAGTGCGTTCATGTAGAGCACCTGCTGGCGAACGGGGGAGGTCGGGTACTTCTTGAGGAACTCGTCGAACGCCTTCTGGGCTAAGGCCCAGTCGACCTGCGAGAAGAGACAGGCGGCGATACGGAAGTCGATCTCCTCGGCTACTTCCGGGGTGAGGTTCTTCACGTTGGCCTGGACCCACTTGTAATGGGTGATGGCCTCCGGGAATTCTTCGCGTTCCTGAGAGATTTCGCCAAGAATTAGGGCGATGGCCGAGACTTGGTCGTCCTTGGGGAACTTCTGGATGAACTCTTTGCACTTCGCCTGGGCTTCGTTGTTACGGCCGATGCGACGCAGCGAGACGATGTGATAATAATAGGCACCAGAGATGCGGCTAAAAGCGGGGCTATTTTCAAAGATGTCGAGGAAGGCGACGTGGGCTTCCCAGGGGCGCTTAAGCTCGAGCAGGCAAAGGCCGATGCGGTACGAGATGAATGCATCGTAGTCCTTGTTCGCGTTGAACTCGTCCTGGATCTTCTTGAACTGGGCAACCTCCTGCTTGACCCTCTCGATGTTCGCGGCCTGTTCGGGGTTCGGCTTAGGAAAATTCTTGGCCAGGGCGTCCGCTTCAGTCTGCTTGCTTTCAATTGCCCGGCCGAAGGAGCTGGCGAGGTTGGCGCGGCGTAGCGTGCCTTGGTAGTTCGTTAGGGCTTGGCGGTAGAAGTCGCCGCGGAAGGTTTCGTCGGCGGCCGATTCGGCAGCGGCGAAACGGGCATCGCCGATCTCGAGGCGCTGGAAATTAGAGCGGACAATCTCGACGGGCGAGCCGTTGCTCTTGGCGTCGATTTCGTTTTTCAGCTGGCTCGCTTCCTTCGTGAGGCCGAGCTTAGTGTACATCTCGACGAGTTTATAAGCGGCTTCGCGGCGTTCGGGAGTGCTGATGCCGTCGGCGGTGGCCTGCTTGAGCAGGCCGATGGCCTGGGAGTAGGCGGCTTTCTTGGCCTCTTCCGGCGCGCTCTTGTTTCGGTCGACGATGATTTGGGCTGAGAGTGTGAAGGCATTCACGCGATCTTCAGGGCGCGCGAGCGTGTTGGTGCGGATTTTTTCGAGCCGTGCCAGGGCTAAGTCCCATTTGCCTTGCTTCGAGAAAGCTTCGATGAGCAGCAGTTCAGCGGTACCGCGGCGGTTGTCGTTGTCGAAGAAGTCCTCGGTGCCTTTGGGGAACTTGTCCAGAAAAGCGGTCAGTTCAGTTTCGGCACGCGGCCAGTCTTTAATAAAGAATTGGCAGATCGCCTTACGGAAGGAGACGACGGCCTTGAGCTTAGGCTCTACATCGACAGCCTTAGTGTCCAGTTCCTCGAAAAGGGCCAGGGAGTCCTTATACTTCTTCTCCTCAAGGGCCTTCTCGGCCGACTTGAAGAGCACGGAGAGAGGGTCTTCCTGTTTCTCTGCGGCCGCAGGTTTGGTGGCCTGGGCGTGCAGATAGCCAGTGAGCGGCGTCACGGCGAGGAGGACGGCGAGCAGTGCGGCCTTGGCCAGTTTGTAGGTACGGGACTCTTGGATAAGCATCGGGTGAGGGGAGCGCTGGGCTCCGCATCGGGGTATCCAGAATTTGCCGAGTTGCTCAGCGTTGCCAAGCAATAAGCCCATTTTAGCCCCCCGAAATCGGCAACCATCGACCCCAGGGCTTTCCCCTGTGAATAACTCAGACGCCGGGCTTCAAGCCGCTCGCCAAAATAGTCTCAAACCCGGGCTCCTTGACTTCTTTGGCGACCACCCGGACCTCCGATTGGCTGAAGCCAGCTTCCTCGATCCAATCGTGCAGCTCGTTTTCCTTGAAGCCCAGCCAGCGGTCAGCGTAAAGCTCGCGAGCCTTCTCGAACCGATGGGCACGGAGGTCGAGAATGAGAAGGCGGCCACCTGGCTTCAGGATACGGAAGGCTTCCGCCAGGGCTTGGCGGGGGTTTTCCGCATGATGTAGGGCTTGGCTGAGGAGGGCCAGATCGATGCTGCGGTCCGGAAGGGGGACTTTCTCGATATTACCTAGGACGTAAGTCAGGTTCCGCAGGTGCTCTTTCTTGGCCAAGGCCCGCCCGACCTGAACCATCCGAGGGGAGTTGTCCACGCAGTGGACGCTTTCGGCCTGTCGGGCCAATAGCCGTGAAAGCGTGCCATCGCCGGCTCCGAGGTCAGCGATGCGAACCCGCGGGGTGAGCAGAAAGAGCATCTGGCCGATCGCCTCCCAGGAGCGCCCGGGGCAGTAATTCCGCCCGAGCCGGTCGGCGACGAGGTTAAAGTGTTGCTCGGCCTTTTGGCGGCGCTTTTCGACGATACGCTGCAGGGCGCGTTGGTCGGCCGCAGCTTTCGGTTCGCGGGCGCTGGCCGCCAAGGCGGCCTCGACGACGCCGGCGACGCTCACGGGCAGATTTCGCGCCAGCGCATAATAGGATTTTTTACCGTCGCGCCGATCTTTGACCAGCTGGGCTTTACGGAGGAGCGCGAGGTGCGTCGAGATGCGTGACTGGGGAAGTCCGAGAATCTCCTGCAGTTCGCCGACCGCCAGTTCGCCACGCTGCAATAGCTGTAGCATGCGAGACCGGGTCGGGTCGGCCAGAAGGCGCAGGGTTTCCCAAGGGTCGGACATGCGAGCAGGTTGGGGTGCGTCGGCGGCCATGTCAAAAGAGGAAGCCCCGTCTCCGGGGCTTCTTCGCAGGCCTGCTGGCAGGGCGATTAGCGCTTATCCACCCAGCGGGTGATGCGGACGACCGTCCAGGATTCCGCCTTACCGTTGATGTTGGTCGTGAAGGTCTCGCCCGTCTTGTGGTTCAGGAACTGTTTGGCCAGGGGGGAGATGTACGAGAGAATGTTCTTCTCCGGTTCGCCGTCCCAGGCGCCGAGCAGGTCGTAGGCGATCTCGGCCTGGTCAGAGCCGCGGCGGAGGACCACGCTGGAGCCGACGCTGATGGTGTCCGTGTTGGCTTCCTTGAAGTCGGTGACCTTGGCCTTCTTGAGGATGCCGTCGAGCTCGGCGCGGCGGGCGGCGAGGGTGTCATGGTCCTGACGGGCCATCTTGTATTCGGAATTTTCCTTCAAGTCGCCATGTTCCTTGGCGATCTGGATGGCTTCCTTGACCGCGGGGAGGCGGACTTTGACGATGTCCTCGAGCTCACGCTCCTTTTCCTCCTTGGAGGCCTTGGAGACGAGGAGTTCCTTTTCCTCGGCTTCGGAGCCGGAGTGTTTGGACTTGGCGAGGCGTTGGACGTGCGGCTCGATTTTGGCGAGGCGCGAGAGCAGGGCCTTCTTGGTCATCTCGTCGAAGCCTTGGCTGCTCATCATCGTCCGGGTGAGGTCGAAGATGGTCTCGCTGTCGGCCTTCTTGCCGTCGGCAGGGGCCAGGATACTGGCAATGAGTTCCTTGTCCTTAATCAGTTCGTTGGCCAGCGGGATGCGTGCCGTGGAGTTGGACTCGAGCGACTCGGTGTCGATGGACGAGAGGATGGCGCCAAGTAGTGAGGGGTTGATCAGCTGAGAGACGATGCCCGCGTACTTCTTGGAGTCGCGGTTCTTGATGATCCAGATGATGACTGGAGCGCGGAGTTCGCGGGTCTCGAGCCACTGCGCGAAGCGGGTGGCCACAGCCGCGGCGAGTTCCTGGTCGCACAGGTAGGCGATGGATTCAGAGACGAGCTTGGCGGAGCCGCTCTTGGTGCCGCCGATGTCGCGGTTGCGGAGCAGGTCAAACGCACGTTCGGCCCAGTTGTCGCCGTGGTGAGCGCGAACGAGGTCGAGCAGGCTACGAATCTTCTCGGTGGTGTGAGGGATGTTGAGTGCGACGAAGGCGAGATCGCTTTCGGTGCAGAGGGCGATGATTTCGGAAGCGGTGGGGCTGACGGTCTCGACGTTCTCGACGGCGGAGCGGAAGAACTTGTCGCGGTTCCAGATGCCGCCGAGAATGGCCGGCAGGTTATCGCGCTTGCGGGCGGTCTCGAGCTTCTTGATTTCCTTGGCAAGGTCGGCGGAGACCTTCTCGAGATTGGCGGGAGTGGCGGCGGAACGGGTCTCGGCCGCGGCGGCATCGGCGAGCTCTTCGAGTAGGACGAGTTTACGTTCGAAGTTAGGGGCGCTTTCGTACTGGGCGAAAAGGTCTTCGCCGAGGTCCTTGGGGGCTTCGAGGAGGGCGTAGAGGCCGCCCTTGCGCTCAGGGACGAGGATGGCGCGGTCCTTGCGGAGGGCGGCGCGAGCCTTAGTCCACCATGCCTTGAAGGAGGTGGCGCGATCCTTACCGGCAGAAAGGGAGGCGAAATAGACGCGGTCGAGGTTGGCTTCGAGGGCGTAGGAGGTGCATTCGCCGGTGGGGTATTCGGCGAGGAGGGCCTTCACGACGCCGGCCGGGTCGTTGGCGACCATGTTGGCGACCTCCGCCTTGCTGGTGTCGGCGTAGGCCTTGGCCACGACGCCGTTGGGATTGATGACCTCGATCTTACCGAGGAAGAAGGCGGCATCCATGGCGTGGGCCTTCTTGTTCTGTTCAGGGAAATCAACGGTCAGGCGCTTGGTGGCTTCGTCGTAGGCGCGGATGACTCCGATACCCCAGGCTTGGTGAAGGCAGAAGGCCGGCTGACCCGTGGCGACCAGATCGATGGCGGCCTGCAGGGAGTTGATTTTACCACCTTGTGGGTTGTGGGCCTTGTTGCTCATTGCAAAAGTGGGTTTTGGGGATAACAATTCTTACTTGCAAGCAGGAAGGCGGGGGCGCTTAGGGGTCTACGCCTCGATGGCTCTCCCGACCTGCGTCACCTATGGCCTTTAAGCCCGAAAAACCCTCAATCCACGGCGAAACCCCCGAGACCCTCGGCGAGCGGCTGGTTGCCGATGGTCACCCTCGCTACCGGGCGGGGCAGATTTTTGAATGGCTCTACCCCCGCCGGGCCGAAACCACGGAGGCGATGACCAACCTTCCGGCCAACCTGCGGGCCTGGCTGGCGGATCATTACGATTTTGAGGCAACTAGCCTAGTCCAGCGTAAGGCCTCCTCTGACGTCACCCAGAAGATCCTCCAGCGGCTCCGAGATGGCTCCCTGATCGAGACCGTCATCATCCGGGCACCGATGGAGGGCGTGGGGCAGGAAAAGTCCCGCCGGACAATCTGTATTTCGACTCAGGTGGGGTGTGCCTACGGCTGTAAGTTCTGTGCTTCGGGCCTCGACGGCTGGAAGCGAGACCTGTCGATCGGCGAGATCGTCTCCCAGCTCGTCCAGGTCTGCCGTATCGAGGACAAGGCCGACCCGGCCCGCGCCGCCGAAGGCCTCGCTTCGTTCGACAATATCGTCGTGATGGGCATGGGGGAGCCGCTTGCCAATTACGAGAACCTGATGTCGGCCCTGCGTATCGTCAACGCGTCATGGGGCTTCGGCTTTGGCGCCCGTCGCGTCACGATTTCCACTTCGGGTGTCGTGCCCAAAATCCTCAAGCTCGCCGAGGAGCCGCTGGGCTTCCGTCTCGCCATCAGTCTGCACGGCGCGACCAATGAGGTCCGCAACCAAATCATGCCGGTGAACAAGAAGTTTCCGTTAGAGGAACTCATCCCGGCGGCGAAGGCTTTCGCCCGTAAGCACGGCCGTATGCTGACCTTAGAGTTCATCCTGATTGAGGATATCAACGACTCCTTGGAGCAGGCCAAGAAGCTCGCCGTCATCGCCCGCGAGCTGCACGCGCACGTCAATCTTATCCCCTATAACAAGGTGGAAGGCCTCCCTTGGGTGCGCCCCTCTTTGACGCGTCAGGACCGCTTCGTGAAGGAACTCCGTGCGCTCGGCGTGACGGCGACGCTGCGTCGCGAAAAGGGTCACGATATCGATGCCGCTTGCGGGCAACTTCGACTGCAGACGGAGAAGGCCGAGGCCAGCGGGGCTTCGCCGCCGCCGGCGGCCGCTTAGGCCGTCAGTGCCCGCGCGAAAGCCTTCCGATCCGGCGCCTTGAAGAAGGCAGTGCCGGCGACGAACGTGTCGGCACCGGCTTCGCGGCAGCGCAGGCCCGTCTCGACGTTGATGCCGCCATCGACCTCCAGGCGGAAGGCCGCGCCGCGACGGGTGCGTTCATCCGCGATGAACCGAATGCTATCAAGGACGGAAGGGATGAAAGGCTGACCGCCGAAGCCTGGGAAGACGGTCATGCAGAGGACGAGGTCAACGTCATCAAGGTAAGGCAGCACGCGTCGCGGATCGGCGTCTGGATTCATCGCGATACCGGCGGAAAGCCCGGCACTCTTGATCGCGGCGATCGTCTTGGCGACATCATGGTCGGCCTCGACATGCACGGTGAGGCGCTCGGCGCCGGCCTTAACGAAGGCGGTAACGAAGCGGTCGGGATGGGTGAGCATTAGGTGCACATCAAAGTGCAGCTTGGTCAGCGGACGCAGGTCAGCGACGACCTGTGGTCCGAAGCTGATATTGGGCACAAAGTGCCCGTCCATAATGTCGATATGGAGCCAAGTCTGGCCGGCGGCTTCCACCGTGCGGACACCCTGCGCAAACGCGCCGTGGTCGGCGGCGAGTAGGGAGGGAGCGACGACGGGGGAATTCATGCTTACCAGGCGGTCGTCGCGGCTTCGCGGATTTGGGCAGCGATGTCGCCGAACAAGGGCGCCCCGAGGCTAAGTTCCTCGGCCGCGGGGTCGCCCGCAATCTGCAGCGTGGCGGTGGACCTGAAGGTGCGGTCTTTGAAGAGCGTGCGTTTGCCGCCGTCGACCGTTAAGGTGCAGCGCACTTCGAAGGTCACACGATAGCTCGTGAAGGCATAGGCGTCGCCGGTCTTGGTCGTGAAGCCGTCGCGCTGGTAGCGGGTGACTTCCGCTGCGAGTACCGCGTCGCCGGGGCCGATCTTGATACGTGGATCTGCCGCCAAGGCTTCGACAATTTTACTGTGGAGCACGGCGTGCGTGCCGGTGCGGGAGGTAGAGTTACGGATCGGGGCGACCTCGATGCGTTGAAAGGCGGCCTTCGGGCCGCCTAGGCGGTAGGCGGAGCAGCCGGTAAGTACGGCGACGAACAGGATGAGCAGTCGCTTCATCGGCGTTCGTTATCGGTCGCAGACTTAGGCGCTTCCTTCTTGAAGCCGAGCGCGTCGAGATCTTCGCCCACGGCCTGAGGCTTGGTTTCGCCGACGATTCGCGGGCGAGGGAAGGTTCCGAGTAGGCGGTCCGCGATCGTCTTGGGCGGATTGGGGTCTTTAAGGATGCGGGCGAGGAGTTCTTCGGCTTCCTTGGCCGCCGCAGACTCGGGGGCGATGTTGCGGCAGGCGTTGGCCATCAGTTTGGCGGCTTCCGGGTTATTGCGGTCAAAGAAGTAGAACTTGGCGAGGCCCAGCCGGGCCCGGGCAGCGCGGTCGCGAAGCAGGGTGATCTGTTCGATGGCCTGCTTGGCGCGGGGATCGTTGGGGAACTGGTCAGCCAGCGTCCGCCAATGGTCGGCGGCTTCGATGGTTGTGGCCTGATCCCACGCCGGACCGAGTGATTCCTTGGCGCGGAGCGTGGCGAGCATCTCGAGGGCTTCCGGGGCAAATTTTGAGGTCGGGTAGTCGCTGACGATACGTTCCAAGGCTTCGTTCGTCTTTTCAGTTAGGCCGCGCTCTTTGCCCAGCCGCGCGGTGCGAATCAGGCATTCGTCGGCGAGGGGGCCGTTCGGGGCGAGGCGGACGGCCTTTTGCCAGAGCACGATGGCACCATCCGGATCGCGGAACCACGGGAACCAGCCACCGAGTCGCCGGCGTTCGCCAGCGGCCAGTCGGTTGGCGATGTCGAACTGCAACTGCACGGATTCGGCGAAACCGGCAAAGGTCGAATGCCGGGCGTAGAGGTCGTCGATGAGCTCGGTGGCCAGCTCAAACTCATTACGGCCAGCATGGAGGCGGGCGCGTTCCAGGATGGAGACAGCTTCGGCTTCGGTGCCGGCGTTAGCTTCGCCGATGGTGGCCCACGCGCTGATGGCGGAGCCGATGCTTCCTTCGGCCGCTTCCTGCGAGGCGTGGTTCATCGCGAGCAGCACGACGGCCAGACGTTCGGGCGGGGTGACGTCATGGGTGGTGCCGGCCTTTAGGCGCCAAGAGCCTTCGAAACGAAGGTATTCGGCACGGGCGAGAGGGCCGAGCAGGAGCGCTGCGGCGAGGAGGGATTTAGCGAGATGTTTCATGCCAGCGGAGAAGGGTTGCGCCCCAGGTGAGACCGGCGCCGAAGGCGACGATGAGGACTAGGTCGCCGTGCTTGATCTTGCCGTCTTTCCAGGCTTCTTCAAGTGCGAGAGGGATAGAGGCTGCGGACGTGTTGCCGTAGCGATCCAGATTCGAAGGGAAACGATCCATGCCCACGTTTAGCTGGCTGGCTACCGCTTCCAAGATGCGGATATTGGCCTGATGGGGGATGAACCATGCGACCTGTTCCGACTTCACGTCGCACTTGGCGAGGACGCGTTCGCAGGACTCGGCCATTACGCGGACCGCATGCCGGAAGACTTCCTTGCCGTTCATCCGGAGGAAGTGTTTGCCGCCGCGGAGCGAGTCGGCGGTCGCGGGAGCGGCGGAGCCGCCGCCGGCGCAGTGGAGCAGCTCGGCGTTGTTGCCGTCGGCGCCGAGGATATTGCCCAAGAGGCCGACACCCTTTTCGGCGGTGGTTTCGAGCAGGACGGCGCCGGCGCCGTCGCCGAAGAGCACGCAGGTCGTCCGGTCGGACCAATCCACCACGCTGGAGAGTTTTTCAGTACCGACGACGAGGACCCGGCGGTAGGATCCGGAGCGCATCATGTCCTTGGCGACCTGGAGGGCGTAGACGAAGCCTGAGCAGGCCGCAGAGACGTCGAAGCAAGGGATGTCGCGGCGAAGTCCGAGCTTAGCCTGAAGGAGGCAGGCGGTGGACGGGAAGGGTACGTCCGGCGTCATCGTCGCGACGATGAGCAGGTCGACGTCTGTCGGGGTTAGCCCAGCGCGTTCCAGCGCCTTGGCGGCCGCCTTGGCACCCATGTCTGAAGGATTCTCGTCCGGGGCAGCGATACGGCGTTCTGCGATTCCAGAGCGCGTCTTGATCCACTCGTCCGAGGTATCCACCATCTTAGACAGTTCGGCATTGGTGAGCGTGCGTTCCGGGGTGTGGACCCCGATAGCCCGAATGAAGACTGATAGCTCAGCGCTGCTCATCGATGCGTGAGAAAAGACCCCTTGGGCGGGGAAGGGAACACTAAAACCTCAGGCTTCCTCCGGGGTGGAGGAAATGACCGTATTCGCCTCGGCCAACGAGGTGAGCATGCGATGACCGGCGCCATGGCCAAGGGCTTCAAGCCCCAGGCGGATAGCACTGGCGATACCTTGGCGATTGCTCGAGCCGTGGGCCTTCATGACGAGGCCGGTGAGTCCGAGGAGTGGGGCGCCACCGTAACGTTCTGGCTTCAGTTTACCTTTGAGGTCGCGCAAGAGCGGGAACATGGCGATGCCGCCAGCCAGATAGACCGGATTGCTCTTCACTTTGCTGCCGACCATGTCGCGGACCATGTAGACGAGGCCTTCGAGGGTCTTGAGAATTACGTTGCCGGTGAAGCCGTCGGTTACGACGACGTCACAAGCGTCGCCGAAGACGTCGAAGCCTTCAACGGGTCCGACGTAATTGATGCGCCCGCCCATGGCTTTGAGCAGGGTGTGGGTGCGATTGATGCGCGGGCCACCTTTGCCTTCTTCGGTGCCGACGGAGAGGAGGCCGACGCGCGGGCTCGCGATGCCGAGGGCGCTTTGGGCGTAGATGGAGCCGAGGACAGCGTTGTGTACCATCTGGGCGGGCGTCGCCTCGGGGTTGGCACCCACGTCGAGCATGACAAAGTGACCTTCCCGGCGAGGCATGATAGCCGCGAGGGCGGGGCGCTCGGCGCCTTCCATCGGGCGGACTTTGATCGTGCCAGCGGCAACGAGGGCCTTGGTGTTGCCGGTCGAGACGACGACGTCTACTTCCCCGGCTTTCAACATCTCGAGTGCGATCACCATCGAGGAATCACGCTTGGATTTCAGGACGGCCATCGGGGCGTCGTCCGAGGAGACGATACTGGCGGCGTTACGGAAGCTTACTCGGTCGCTCTTCAGGACGCGATGCTCTCTGGCGAGCATACGGAGATTGTCTTCATGGCCAACGAGCACGAGCCGATCATCCGGCCCGATGTAGTCTTCCTTGAAAGCGAGGGCAGCGGCGGCGACGGCTTCCGAAGGGCCCATGTCGCCACCCATGCAGTCGAGGGCGATACGGTGGCCTTTCTTCGGAGTGGCTTCGGTCATGAGGTCGGGCTGAGCCCGGGTGGAGCTTAAGCTCCGGTGTCTAGGACCTGGCGACCGCGATACTTGCCCGAGGTCGGGTCGACGCGGTGGGAGCGGCGAAGAGCACCTGATTCGGCGTCTTTAACGAGTTTCGGGGCGCGGAACTGGTTGGCGGCACGACGGAGTCGGCTGCGGCGTTTGGACTGTTTACGTTTCGGGTTGGCCATGGTTCTACGCTGGGATGAGGGTCGGTTCTACCCCTCCCGCCCCCTCGGTCAAGCCCCCTTTCCATTCCCTTGCGAATGTGGGCGGGTTTGTTTGTCTGACCCGATGCCCGGCCATCCCGCCCTTTTCCTCGATCGCGACGGTAACCTCATCCGCGACCACCACCATACCTGCCGGGAGGACCAGATTGAGCTCATTCCGGGGGTCAAACCCGCGCTGGAAGCCTGCCTCCATGCCGGCTATCGCCTCTTCGTGCTGACGAACCAAAGTGGCATCAATCGCGGGATCTTTACCTGGGCGCAATACGAGGCGTGCAACCGACGCATGCTCGCACTGCTGGCCCTGCCTGCCCCGGGCATCTTGGAAATCAAGGCCGCGCCGGAACGGCCGGACGAGCCGTCCCAGTATCGTAAGCCGAGTCCGCGCTTCCTCCTGGAGAAGATCGCCGAACACGGCCTCGACCCCGCGCGCTGTTGGATGACCGGCGACCGCGTTTCCGATTGGGAAGCCGGACTCAATGCCGGCATCCGCTCCTGTGCGATGCGCAGCGGCGCGGCCAAGCCCGAGGAGCTTTTGGAGGCGGCCAGTCGGGGTTTCGCGGTGCATGACGATTTCCCCGCTTTCGTGCGCGCAGAACTGAAGCTGGACTTCTGAACCAACAAAAAGGACGAACCGGGTGGTTCGTCCTTTGATCGCCTTTATGAGCGGATTAGGCCTTCGGCTTTTCTTTATCGCAGGGGCACTTGCCGTCCTTCTTCTCTTCGCCGGCAGCAGCCTTGGGCTTTTCCTTGTCGCAAGGGCACTTGTCGTCCTTCTTCTTTTCTTCGGAGACGAGGGAAGCCTTGGGCTTTTCTTTTTCGCAAGGGCACTTGTCGTCCTTCTTCTTTTCTTCAGCGCTGACGAAGGCAGCGGAGAGAGCGAGGATACCGACGGTGAGGGTCAGGAGTTTGAGGAACTTGGTGTTCATGGTAGAGGTATATGGTCACCGATAATTGGCCCAAGTCAATCGGCCGGAGGGCATTCCGGTCAGTGAGTTTACCCTACTGGCCAATCGCGTTGCGGATACGGATAATTTCGTCCAATGACTTCGTTAAACCACTGCCAGGCAACCAGTTGCTACCGATATTGACCTGATAAATATGTTTATTCTTAACGCAGCCCAGGTCTCTGACTCCGGGGATCCGGCTCATTTCAACGGCTTTTTCAGGGCTGGTCGTGATGAGGCTGTTCGCTCCGGAAGTCTGAATCCAGAGCACGGCGTCCGGCTTTACGGAGACAAGGAGCTCCCAGTCGAACTTGACCCATGTGCCCCGTGCAAGGGCGGATTGCAGCCCGGCTGCGGCCAAGGGTCCGGCCAAATAACTATCGGGTCCGGCCATAACTCCGTCCCAGATAATAATGATCCTTCGCGCGGTCATCGCTGGACGATTTGAAAGCAGCGTGGTGATTTTCTTTGCGGCCGCGGTGCGTCCAGTCGCTTCGCCGACGAGAAGGATGTCCTTATTAACGGAGTCGCGTGACTCCGGGTTCAGCACGAGCGTGCGGAGGCCGGCCTTCGCGCACTTTTCGGCCCAGAGCGGATTCGCCATGCGCGGGAGGATTACGAGGTCGGGCTTGGTCTTCAGCAGTCGCTCGAGGTCAGGCATGAAGACGTCGGCATCGCGCGCGGCGGGATGATCCTTCGGTAGCGGGCACCAACGCGTGGCCATGACAATCTCGGCGGCGCAGCCGAGGTCGAGTAGGGTCTGGGTCGCGCCGGGGCTATAGCTGGCGATGCGTTGTTCCCCGGCTTTCAGGGCCAGGCAGGTCGCGATCCAGAGGAACAGCGCGCGCATCAGGCTGAAAGCAGGCGCGCGAGTCGCATCGCTGAATCGAAGCTGCCACGGTCCGCCTTGCCTTGGCCGGCGATTTCGTACGCCGTGCCGTGGTCGGGGCTTGTGCGCACGTACTTCAGGCCGAGGCTCAGGTTCGCCGAAGTCGAGAAATCGACGGACTTCAAGGGGGCGAGGCCTTGGTCGTGATAGATCGCGGCAACGGCGTCGAACTCACCCTGGAGGTGACGGTGAAAGACCGTGTCGCCTGGAAGCGGTCCGCTGACGTCGTGTCCTTCGACTCGCAAGGCTTCGACGGCCGGCCTGATGACCGCATCGTCTTCCTTGCCAAGCAGGCCGCCTTCGCCGGCATGCGGATTCAGTCCGCAGACGGCGATACGTGGCCGGCGGTCGCCGAGCTTCACGCGGAGCGCGATGAGCGCGAGCACCGTGCGACGGATATCCGCGGCGGTGACGTTGCGCGGTACGTCGGCGAGCGGGAGATGCCAGGTGACAAGCCCGACGGTCATCTTGCCGCCGGCGAAGGCCATCACGGGCTCGCCACTCCAGCGCGAGGCGAAGAATTCCGTCTGGCCGGGAAAGGTATAGCCCACGCCCGCGAGGCCCTTCTTGTTCACGGGGCCAGTCACGACGGCGGCAAAACGCCCACCAGTGGTGCCGCGTGCCGCCATTTCCATCGCTTCGATCGTGATGAGCTGGCCGGCTTCGTCGGGCTTACCCGGACGGGTGACGAAATCTTTCGGCCCGACGGCAATGCCTTGGCCGAGTTGCGCGATCCAATCGGCTGGGCCGATGGGTACGACAGTGTCCGCTGATTTGGGATACGCTTTAAGCCAGCTGGCAATGAGTTCCGGGCCGACTCCGGCCGGATCTCCGCAGGTGACGGCGATGGGCAGGGGGTTCATTCGGGTGAGACGAAACGGCCGCGCTTGCCGCCGAGGAAGAAGTTCAGGAAGTCGCGCGCTTCCGCGGTCTGGTAGTCGCCTTCTTCGAGGGCCTTCTGCGCGAGCGTCGCGCAGGCGCCGTGCGTGGCGTAGACCGCATGGTAGGCCTGCTTGATTTCGGCGACGGCGGGTGCCGGCACGGCGCGGCGGCGGAGGCCGATCAGGTTCAGTCCGGCGATGAGATTGCGTCCGTGGGCCAGCGCGCTCGGTGGGACATCCTCGGTGATGACGGCGTTACCGGAGACGAGGGCGCCTCCGCCAATCCGGCAGAACTGGTGCACGGCCACGCCACCGCTGATGAAGGCCTTGTCTCCAACCAGAACATGTCCGCCGAGCATACAGCCGTTGGCGAGGATGACCTGATCGCCCAGCGCGCAATCGTGGGCGACGTGACTGCCCGCCATCAAGAGGCATTCCGCACCGATGATGGTTTGTTCGCCGACTTTGGTCGCGCGATGGATTGTGACGTGTTCGCGAATCACCGTGCGATCGCCGATGCGCGTGCCGGATTCTATGGTCACGTCGAAGGAAAGGTCCTGTGGGTCGCCGCCGACGACGGCGAAGTGATCGACGCGCACGCCGGCGCCGAGTTGGGTGCGGGTCTTGATAATGGCGTGGGCCGCTAGTTGGCAGCCGGGGCCGAGCGCGGCGTCAGCTTCGATGATCGCGAAAGGTCCGACGACGACGTCGGGGGCGAGTCGGGCAGACGGATGAACCTGGGCGGAAGGATGGATCACTTAGGAGGGGAGGCTGAGCCGAACAGCTCCAGCTGGGCGGCCTTCACCATATCGTAGACCCGGAGCAGGCGGAGCAACTGCAAGGTATCGGATTTCGCGTAACTCTGGTTCGACTCGACGGCCTGCACCAGGTTTTCGAGAATCGTCCGGAAGGTGAGCACATGGTCGACTCCGCTTTCGCGCAGCAAGGTGATACTTTCGGAGCGCTGCGGTTCAGAGGTCGGGATGCCCGGTAGCACGAGAATCTTAGCGAGGGGTTGACCTTCGCCCGGCTGAAGGTCGGCGAAGGCCTCCTTGGCCGCTTCGACAGCCTCCTTGCGGACGAACTCCAGCAAGTCACCTTTCTTGATCATCGTCGGCGTAATGGCCTTGGTCGTGTGCCAGGCTTTCACCGCGACGACGGCGGTGGCCAGTCCAGGCAGGTCCGAACTGAAGAGTTGAAAAGGGGCTTCACCTCCGCGGCGTGGCGATGGATTGATCACCAACAGGTCGCCTTCTTCATCGGCGCGTTTCCTGCGGGATTGGACGGCGTACTTGCGGGATTGCCGCACGAAGAAGCCGTTCATCTCGAAATACTCGCGGACCAGACTGTCGTCGAAACCCGCCATTGAGGAGAGGATGCGACTGGGAGGGTGGCCGGGTCAACCCGCGATGATGGTCAGAGCACGAAGCCAGCCGGTGCAATCGCCACGGTGAACTCGCCTTTGAGCGAGCCAGCCTTCAGCGCTGGCACGAGTTCAGAGAGGGGCGCCGTACGGATTGTCTCGTGCAGCTTGGTGAGCTCGCGCCCGACGCAGACGACTCTTTCGGGGCCGAGAATCTCGAGCATCTCGTCCAGGAAGTCGCTGATGCGGTGGCAGGATTCGTGCAGGACCAGGGTCTCATCGGCTTCCTTGAGGCCTTCGAGGAACCGGCGGCGAGCGGCTGACTTCGGGGCGAGGAAACCTACAAACCGGAAGGCGTTGGTCGGGAGGCCGGACGCGGAAAGCAGGGCGACGATTGCGCAGGGTCCAGGTAAGGGCGTAACGGTCAGTCCGCGTCGTCGGCATTCGCGTGTGACGCGGAAGCCCGGGTCGCTGATACCGGGGGTACCTGCGTCGGTGATCAGGGCGATTTTGGCGCCACCGGCCACTTTGTCTGCGATGAGCAAGGCGGCGTCCTTTTCGTTATGCTCGTGGTAGGCCAGCATCGGCTTAGAGATCGCGAGGTGTCGAAGTAGTCCGCCAGTCACGCGGGTGTCTTCGCAGGCGACCAAGTCGCACTCGGCGATGGCTTCGCGGGCGCGTGCGGTGATGTCGCCGAGGTTGCCCAGCGGGGTGGCTACGACCCAGAGCCTTCCGGCCGGTCCATGCGGACGGCCGGGGGCACCTGCGTCAGCGGCCGACATTAGCGGCGATAGCCGGAGCCCGGCGTCGTGACGCCCGGGAGGCCGCCCTGCCAGCTGGCGGGCTGGGACTGAGGCAACATGGAGTCAGCCGGCTTTTCGACAGTCTCGCAGCCCGCCAGGCCGAAGAGGCAGGCGAGTAGCGCGAGGGCGATGAGCGGACGGCGGGACATTAGTTGCTAGCGAGTTTGGTGGACGGCGAGAGGGACACTGCGCCGGCCTTGGAGATAGCTCCGAGATCAAGTTCCTTATCGGGCTGAAGCAGTCCGTAGGACAGGGCGCCCTTGACGGAGGAGATTTGGACCTTGCCGACCCTCTTACCAGCAATCTTCACATCGAAAACGGCCTTTTCCTTGATGCCATTAGCTTCACCCACGGAGAAGGCGACGATACCGGATTTCTCGTCGAGCGCGAGGATGTTGGTCAGGATGGTGTCCGTGGCGGCTTCGACGGCAGCAGCGACGTTAGCGACTGGAGCGTCCCCAGGCTTGGGGGCTTCGCCGAGAGGGTCGCGAGGGAAGCCGAAAGGGGCGGGGTTGTTGTCCATCGCCAGGGAAACCTTGCCATGGAGGGCCGCATACTTGGCGCGAATCAACTCGGATTTTTCCTCAGCCTTGGTGGCCTTGGTTTCGCTTTCGGCGACCTGTTCCTTGGTGAACATGCCAGCGGCTTTTTCGGTGGCCTTGACGAGTTCTTCCTTGGCGGTGGCGAGTTCGGCGACGGCGCCATCCTTCTTGCTGTTGGAGTCGGTCAGCTGGGCGGCGAGTTCGTCGCGCTTACGCGTCAGTTCGGCTCGCTCGCCTTCAAGCGTGGCGTTCGTGGCGGTGAGGCCTTCGATCTTGGTCTTCTTGTCGGCGACGTCGGCCTGGAGGTCCTTCTTGGCGAGTTCGAGTTCAGTGATGGACTTGCGCTTCGCGTCGAGGAGGACGGGGAGGGTGGAGAGAGAGGTCATGCGGGCATCGTAGTCCTGCACCACCTTCGTCGGGTTGACTTCGAGGTCAGTCTGGGCCCATTTGGTCTTGGTAAGGGCGACGTCCATCTTGCCTTTCAATAGAAAGGCAAACGCCACCGCGGCGAGGGCGGCAGCGATGGTCAGGATGCGAAGGAAGGCATTAAGCTTCTTGTTCATGGGGTAGGGGAAGTGGGGTTAGGAATGGCTGAAAAGAGTCTTCCCGGGGTCAGGGGATTCCTGACGGGAAATCGTGCCGGGGTTGGACGAAACGTGCAGGAGTACTTTAAACACCAATTCCTCCTTACCCTCAAGTGCAATTTCCCCACAAACCTGCGAGACCGAGAGCCATTTGCCCTTGGACTTAGCCAAGGCGGCAATGGCGGCGGAGCGAACCTTGAGAGTCTCGGAGGCAGCCTTCTTGCCGGCTTCGACACCAGGTTGGTGGTAGGCGTTGATGCCGAGGAGGTTGGCATACAGGCCGACGGCTCGCTCGAAGAGTGCGATTAGCATGCCCACGGAACGGGCGTCCACCTGATTGATGGTGATGGTGATGTTGGCCCGGCCACTGTCTGAGAGGGCTTCGCGCGTGCCTAAGAGGAAGGCCTGCAGGTAATCGCCTGAGGTCACCCCGGGCTCCACTTCAAGGGAGTTGCCTTCGCGATCCTTAAGGACCTCGATGAAGACGGCGAAAAAGTTATTCACACCATCGCGGAGCTGCTGCACATAGGCGTGCTGGTCGGTTGAGCCTTTGTTGCCGTAGACGGTCAGTCCCTGCAGGACTTTGCGACCTTGGAGGTCGAGTTCCTTGCCGAGCGACTCCATCACGAGCTGCTGGAGGTAGCGAGAAAAGAGCAGGAGGCGGTCCTTGTAGGGAAGCACGACCATGGCCTTAGCACCGCGACCTTCGGTGAGATGGTGCCAGGCCAGCGCGAGCGCGGCGGCGGGATTCTTCGCGGCGTCCGGGAGTCGCGTGAGCGCATCCATTGCGCGGGCACCTTCGAGGAGTCCGCGGATCTCAATGCCCTGAAGCGCGGCCGGCAGAAGTCCAACCGGGCCGATTTCGCTGGTGCGGCCGCCGACCCAATCCCACATCGGGAAGCGGGCGAGCCACTTCTCGGCGACGGCGACCTTGTCGAGCTGACTGCCTTCACCGGTGACGGCGACAGCGTGGGCGGCGAACGAGAGGCCGGCCTCTTGCCAGCGGAGCGCGGCTTCGAGTTGGCCGTTGCGCGGCTCCGGCGTGCTGCCGGACTTCGAGGTCACGATCGCGAGCGTCGTACCGAGGCGCGGACCCAACGTATCGAATACGCGGTCGATGCCGTCAGGATCGGTGTTGTCGATGAAATGGACGCGGAGTTTGTCGGCCTTGCCGCCGAGCGCGTCGGCGACGAACTGCGGACCGAGGGCCGAGCCGCCGATGCCGATGCAGAGGAGATCAGTGAACTTGCCGGCGGAGCCTTTAACTTGGCCCACATGGACCTGTGTGGCGAAGTGAGCGATGGCGTCGATGGCGGCCTTCACTTCGGCGGTAATCTTTGCGTCGGGCGCGAGCTCGGGAGTGCGGAGCCAATAGTGACCGACCATGCGCTTCTCGTCCGGATTGGCGACGGCACCTTTTTCGAGCGCGGCCATGTCGGCGAACGCTTGGGCCATGGCCGGGGCCATCTTCTCGGCGAAACCAGCTGGCGCGGGCGCGCGACTGAAGTCGAGCGAGATGCCGAGTTCGGGGAAGTTCTGGAGCTGCTTCCGGAAGAGATCGAAGGAGTTGGCCACGGTAGGACAGTTTTTCCCGCCACAACCCCGCTTGGCAACAAAAAGGGCGGACCGCCGAGGCGTCCGCCCTTTCATTTCCGCTCAGGTGAAGAACTTAGTCGCCGTCGGTGATGGCGCCTTCGGAGGCCGAGGACACGAGCTTGGCGTATTTGGCCAAAGTACCGCGCTTCTCCTTGCAGGGCTCGGCCTTCCAGGACTTCAGGCGGTCCGCAATCTCTGCGGCCGGTACGTCCAGATTGATCTCATTCTTCTGCGAATCGATGGTGATGGTATCGCCGTTCTTCACGACCGCGAGCACACCGCCGACGGCAGCCTCCGGCGTGATGTGGCCAACCACGAAGCCGTGGGAGCCTCCAGAGAAACGACCGTCGGTGATGAGGGCGACAGTCTTGCCGAGGCCCTTGCCCATGACGGCGCTCGTGGGTCCGAGCATCTCGCGCATGCCAGGGCCACCCTTGGGGCCTTCGTTGCGGATGACGATCACGTGGCCGTCCTTGACCTCGCTGTCGAGAATACCGCGGAGCGAAGCTTCTTCGGATTCGTAGACGATGGCCTTACCGGTGAAGGCGTTGCCTTCCTTGCCGGAGATCTTGGCGACGGAGCCTTCGGGGGCGAGGTTACCGCGCAGGATACGTAGGTGGCTGTCGGCCTTGATCGGGTTGGAGAAGGGACGGACGACGTCTTGGTCGGCGGCGTAACTGCCGACGTTGGCGAGGTTCTCGGCGACGGTCTTGCCGGTGACGGTCATGCAGTGCCCGTGCAGGAGGCCCTTATCGAGGAGCATCTTGAGTAGCGGCTGGAGGCCGCCGATGCGGACGAAGTGCGCCATGTTGTACTTGCCGCTCGGCTTGAGGTCGGCGAGCACGGGTACGCGTCGGCCGACGCGCTCGAAGTCCTCGAGGGTGAGCTTGATGCCCGCGGAATGGGCCATCGCGATGAGGTGAAGCACAGCGTTCGTCGAACCGCCGAGGGCGATGACGACGGTGATGGCGTTCTCGAAGGCGTCCTTGGAAAGAATGTCCGAAGGGCGGATATTCTTTTTGATTAGTTCGAGCACGGCCTTGCCGGCACGCTCGCAGTCCTCGAGCTTGGCTTTGGAATTCGCGAGCTGCGCGGAGCTGTCTGGCAGGCTGAGTCCGAGTGCTTCAATCGCCGAGGCCATGGTGTTAGCGGTATACATACCGCCGCACGAGCCTTCGCCAGGGATGGAGCAGACTTCGATTTCCTTGAGTTCGCTCTCGCCGATCTGCTTGCCGGCGTGCTTACCGACGGCTTCGAAGACCGTGACGATGTCGGCCGACTGGCCACGGTGCAGTCCCGGGACGATGGTGCCGCCGTACACAAAGACGGAAGGGCGGTTGAGGCGCGCCATGGCGATGGCGCAGCCAGGCATATTCTTGTCGCAGCCGCCGATGGCCACGAGGCCGTCGAAGCCTTCGGCGCCAGTCACCGCCTCGATGGAGTCCGCGATGATTTCGCGCGAGACGAGCGAGTAGCGCATACCCGGGGTGCCCATCGAGATACCGTCCGAGACGGTGATGGTGCAAAAGATAACCGCCTTACCGCCGGCCGCGTCAGCCCCCTTGACGGCTTCGTCGGCCAGCCGGTTGATGTGCATGTTGCAGGGGGTGACCATCGACCAGGTCGAGGCGACGCCCACGACGGGCTTGGCGAAGTCGGCGTCGGTGAAGCCCACGGCCCGGAGCATGGCTCGGCTGGGGGCGCGGTCGGGGCCGTCTACGACGATGGCGGAGTGTTGGCGGCAGTGGTTGGCGTCGGTCATGATGGGTGT
>CAIKWA010000152.1 GCA_903831005.1 uncultured Opitutia bacterium | reverse complement strand
GCACTGACCGTCCCCGCCAAGCTCACTGCCGTGCAGGAGTTTTCCAAGGGGCGCCATATCCATCAGGCCCTGATTGGCTTCCTGCTCCAGGATCATAAGGCTCCGGCCGATCCCATCTCGTTCGACGCCTGGAAAAAACTGACCAAGCCCGCCCACGTGTCCACCTCCCCCATCGGGAAGCGCTTAGCTGGTGCCGACTCGCGGGCCGCTATGTTCGGTCTTTTGTGGGACCCATTCGAACACCTTGATCTGATCGCCGAAGCCAAGGCCGACCCTTCGATCGCCCAGAAGCTCGCCGTCATGAAGGACTTCCTGGCCGCTCAGGACAAGGGCTTCAATCAGGCGTTCTTCGACCAGCTCACCATTATCCCCGAGTCTCAGCGGATTGTCTGCACGAACGACCTCACCAATCTAGGCAGCGTCGACCAGATCAAGAAAGACCCGGAAATTCAGGCCGACCTGCGTCTCATCGAAAAGAAGTGGGGCATCACCGTGCTGTGGGCGCCCGGTTCGCCTGCGCCGCCGATGCCCGCCAAGGTGCGCTTGGTTTATTCGTATTTCACCGACAAGAAAATCGTTCAATTCAAGGCCTTCGTACGCATGCTACGCCAGGAGTTAGACATGTATCCGGATGCAATCGTCTCCCGGCTGGGTTTCGGCAATATCTACATCCTGGACGAGTTTACCTTCCGCGACGTGAAGCTGGCCGGTCAGAGCTTCAGCTGGATCCCCAAGCCGGCGGTCGCCTACGGGTTGAACTCATTCAAGCCGGAGGACGCCAGCTCCCGTGCCTTCTTCAGCCGTACCACTCATCATGAGGTATTTCACGCGATGGAACGCCAGTTCACGACCGCGGGCGGCCCGCTGTTCGGGGCGAATTGGGACGCGCTCAATGAGCTCGGCTTCAGGTATAAGATTGGTCCGAACTCGGTCGGCGCCGAAGGACAGCCCACACATACGAAGGATAATAAAGGGCGGAAGGGATTTGCCGAGCCTTACGGCATGAACATCGCCACGGACGATCGCGCGACGCTGTATGCACGTATGATGGTAGCTGACCAGGTCTTCTACAGTGTACTGCCGACGGACCCAATCCTGCTCGCTAAGACCAAGCGGCTTCAGGAATTCTTCCGTAACATCCGCCAGGAGCTCTCTATTCCGGAATCTAGCCCGCTCTACCAGATGTTGGCCAAGACTCCTGCGGATGCCGCATCGGCCGCAATCAAGGACGAAGCGAAGTAATTCGATCAGGCTTACTTCAGCGAAGCCATGTCGATCACGAAGCGGTAGCGCACGTCCTGCTTGATCATGCGGTCCCAGGCTTCGTTGATCTTCTGGATTGGGATCAGTTCGATGTCCGAGACGATACCGTGCTTCGCGCAGAACTCGAGCATCTCCTGGGTCTCGGCGATGCCGCCGATGCAGGAGCCGCTGAAGTTGCGGCGCGGCATGATCACGCTGAAGGCGTGGACCGCGAGCGGCTGCTCGGGCACGCCGACGAGGCAGAGGGTGCCGTCAAGGCGTAGGAGCGAGAGGTAGGCGCTGAGGTCGTGCTGGGCGGAAACGCAGTCCAGGATGAAATCGAGCGAGCAGGCGTGCTTGGCCATCGCGGTGGCGTCGGTGGAGACGACGACCTCGTGAGCGCCGAGACGGAGGCCATCGGCGACCTTGGACGGGGAGGTCGTGAAGAGCACGACGTGGGCGCCGAAGGCACGGGCAATTTTCACGCCCATGTGGCCGAGGCCGCCGAGGCCGACGATACCGACCTTCTGGCCGGGGCCGACCTTCCAGTGGCGGAGCGGGGAATAGGTCGTGATGCCGGCGCAGAGCAGCGGCGCGGTGGCGGCGAGGTCCATGCCCTGCGGGACGCGTAGGGTGAACGCTTCGTCGACGACGATGCTGGACGAGTAGCCGCCCAAGGTATGACCGCCGAGGTGCTTGTCGGGGCTATTGTAGGTGAAGGTCGCGCCGGTGAGGCAGAACTGCTCGAGGCCCTTCTGGCAGCTCGGGCAGGTGCGGCAGGAGTCGACCAGGCAGCCCGTGGCGCCGATGTCGCCGACCTTGAGCTTCGTCACCTTGGCGCCAACGGCTGTCACGCGGCCGACAATCTCATGGCCCGGGACGCAGGCGTAGTTCGTGCCCGGCCATTCGCCGCGGGCCGTATGGACGTCGGAGTGGCAGACGCCGCAGAAGAGGATCTCCATCTGGACATCGGTCGGGCCCGGCTCGCGGCGGGCAATCTGCAGTGGGGCGAGTTTCGAAGAAGGGGAGGCGGAACCGTAGGCCTGGGCAGTGGTGGTCATGGAAGGGTGGCCCTCACTGGAAGGCGTAACGGTCCCGGACGCAAGCCGGGGGCGGAGGCTCCAGTCAGGCCTAATGATTCACCCTCATTTCATTCTGCAGGGGCGAAAGGGTAGGATGAGGTATGCGCTTAATTTCGCCCGATAAGACATCGCCTGACCTGCTTGACAGAATTCTGTACAGGCGGCAGACTGACCCCATGAAGACCGTTTCCTACACCGACGCCCGCAATCAGCTCGCCAGCCTCATGGAGGCGGCCAATGCCGATCGCGAGCCCGTGGCCATTACCCGGAATGGCGCCGCGTCCGTCGTTTTGGTCGACGCCGCCGAATACGCCGCGATGGCCGAGACCTTCCATCTGCTCTCCTCGCCGCGTAATGCCGATCGTCTCCGCAAGGGCCTGGCCGAATTCAAGGCCGGTAAATTCAAGAAGGCTCCCCGTGGTTGAGGTCCGTTGGTCAGCAGGGGCGCTCGAGGATCGGGCGCACTGGCAGCAGGAGGAGCCGCGCACCTATGAAAGAATCGAGCGCCTCTTGGCTGACATCGCCAAGACGCCCTTCAAGGGCGTGGGCAAACCTGAGCCCTTGAAGGGTGACCTCTCGGGCTGGTGGTCTCGGCGGATCACGCTCGAGCATCGTCTGGTCTACCGGGTCGAGAAGGGCGTCATCTACGTCCTCCAGGCCCGCTACCACTACTGACCAGTTCAGCCGTCCGAAGGGTCGTAGAAACCTTGGCGGACGACGAAGCGGATGACGCCGGCGACGTCGTGGACGCCGAGTTTGCGCATCAGGTTCGTGCGGTGGTTCTCGACCGTCTTGGCGCTGATGTCGAGTTTCACGGCCACTTCCTTGCTCGAGAAACTCTTGGCCAGCAGGATTGCGATCTCCTTCTCGCGTTCCGTGAGCGTCGTGCCCTTAGCGTCGACCTCGCTTTCCGGCGCTGTGAGGGCATCGGCCATGGCCTTTTGGAAGGCTTCGCTGAACCAGGTATCGCCGGCAGCGACGGCATCGACCGCCTGGCGTAGTTCGGAGAGGCGGGCGCTCTTCGGGACATAGCCGCGGACGCCGACCTTGAGGAGACCGCGGGCGAGCTGCTTCTCGGACTTCGCAGAGAAGACCAGGACCTTGAGCTCCGGTTGGGTCTCGTGGAGCTGGCGGAGGACTTCCAGTCCGCTGATGCCCGGGAGGAGGATGTCGAGGATGAGGATATCAGGCTTGAGCTGTTTCGCGAGGGCGAGGCCTTCGTTGCCGTCGGCCGTCGAGCCCAGCACGCGGTAGGCGCCGCGAGCTTCGAGCATCTCAATGATCAGTTCGCAGATGGCGGTCTGGTCTTCCACGACCACGACCGATTTCGCCTTCCGGGAAGTTATCTTCATGGGGGGAGTACTGACGATTCTGTCCTCCTTCCCGCCGCAGGCGAACGCAAAAGCGCGTCCGTTGGTAACAATCTTATTCCGCCGTGGGGTCGACCAGGCCCTGACGGACCACGAAGCGGACTAGCCCGGCCACATCCCGGACGCCGAGTTTGCGCATCAGGTTAGCCCGGTGGTTCTCGGCCGTCTTGATGCTGATGTTGAGCTGGTGGGCGACCTCCTTGCTACTGTGGCTTTTGGCGATGAGCACTGCGATCTCGCGTTCCCGGGGGGTCAGCTGATCGATGACGCCTTCGACGAGGTGGGAGGGGGAGGCGAGGGCAAGGCGGACCGTGCGGCTGAAGTCCTCGTTGAACCAGGTGTTGCCGAGGGCGACGGCCTCGAGGGCCTTGCGCAGCTCCGAGAGCGGCCCGTTCTTGTTCACGAAGCCATGGATGCCGGACTGCATGAGCGCGCGAACGATATGCGGCTCCTGCTTGCCGGAGAAGATGAGTACCTTCATCCCGGGTAGGCTCCCGCCGAGGCGGCGCAGGACCTCGATGCCGCCGATGCCGGGCATGATCACGTCGAGCACCAGGATGTCCGGGCGGAGCTGCAACGCCAGTTCGATGGCGCTTCCGCCGTCGGAGCCCTTTCCGGCGAGCTCGCAGCGCGGGTGCGCCTGGATCAACTCCGCGACCAGATCGCAGACCGCGGACTGGTCTTCAATCACCAGCACGCGCTTCTTGCCTTCAGCCGTGGAAGGTCTGGCGGGTTGCTTCTGGAGTGTCGCTTCCGTCAGGCCGGCGGCCAGACGCGTGACACGGATTTTACGGAGTGATGTCTTCATGGGAGCGTTGCATGGGATATCTCCGGGTTTGCGCGAATATTATCAATGGAAAGACAGTAGGGCTTATCCCTCATCAATGAATAAGAGCAAAGGATTAGCCCTGCTGGTCACGCTGATGCTCATGGCGACCCTCGTTATGACGGCGGTCTGTCTGGCGTCTTTAGTGACACTGGAAGCAAGACAGGCTCAGGTTATCGGCACGATGCGTAGTCTTCGTCAGGCTGCAGAAAATGGAGCATTAATCGGCCTTGCGGAGCTCGCCGTCCGCTCAGGCCCGGACGTCGCACACAGTTTCGTGCCAGATGGCTCGGCCCTGAGCATCGTCAATAAGTCCGGTCTCCAGGTGATGCGAGGTGAGCATGTCGACGGATCAATCCGTTGCAATTGGGAGGTTCAGGATTTGTCCTTGGCGCACGATGCGTCCGCCAAGCACATCGCTTGGCTACAATCCTCAGCATGGTCTCGCACTTCCGCTGGCCGGGCCAAGCTGCCGCATGCGTTGCCGGAAGGTGTCAGCATAGCGCAACGGGTGGCGATGGAGGTCGCGGGTCAGGATTTCTTTGTTCCAGCTGCTGCGGCCGGCACATCGTGGCAGGTTCGCGGGCTTCTGACTGACTCTGTCCGCGGCGGCTGGCGGCGTAACCTTTCTGATGGCGTAACTTTGCGGGCGAGCGTTGGTGATCTCCTCGCCGAAGCGATGGGAACTCCCGCGTTCGGGCAGATTCCTGCCAAGGGATATCCGTTACGCCGGGTCCATGATGAGGTGCGCTCACTAGACCTCACGCCCGTGTTGACGGATCTTAGGTTGAGTCTGGGGTTCTTCAATTCGCGGAACGATGGTCGGCATCGACTTCGGTTTCACGGTTCCGTCGTGCTCTGGAATCCGCTGACGGTACCGCTCCTCGCTGGCTCCCAGGGTAAGATGTTCTTGGTCGAGGTCGTCGGCTCACCTGAGGTCACCGTGACGAACCTCGACGCCCAGAGTTCCTTCGTCGTGGATCTGGATGACTGCCCGCAGGAAGATTTTGGCGTCATCCGGCAAGGTCTCCGTGAGCGTGGGCTATGGTTTTGGTCTGAGGTGACCGACGCTTCAAATCATGGTATGAATGCGCGCGGGTTACTTCCGGGAGAGGTCTACGCCTCGGTGAGTCCTTCGCCCGAGATCCAGCCCCAGGGGTTAGCACGCGTCTTGTCGAAGATAACCTGGAAGCTGGATCGGACGAATCATGGTGCTGGTTGGCGGCGACCTGACGCGACGGTTTTCCTGCCGACGGATCGCATCGAAATCGCCGTTCGCTTCCGGGGTAAGGTCGGTCTGCGCCTCCGGCCTTACGCGGGCGAGCCGGCGCGGGATGAGGCCATCGCGGCTTATCCCGCTACACCGCTCATCGCCTTCGAGGGTATTGTCTTCCCAGATTTCCTGATTCGTACCACGGGCGAGGATTATTCCCGCGAGGATAGTTCCGGTTACGTCATCGAGGAACGCCGGGCGTGTCTGCGGATCCGGCTGCGTCCGCGGGAGCCGCAGGAGCTTTGGTCCGTGGCATCTCAGATTCATGCGAAGGCCCGCTGGGATTTGGCGAATCCGGCTGATGCGGCCGAATGGGCGATTGATCATCCCGTCCTATCGGCTTTGGACGTACTCGATCATGACGCCTCACCTTTGGCTGGTCCGCTTTGGGATCTACGGGCCAATCGTCATGATGCCGCCCAAGTCGGCGCGTTCGCTTCAGTGAGGTTGAAGGACGTCCCCGGCTGGCCGCGTATCTCGGTGGGGACATTGCGGCATCTAGAGGCTGGCGGCACCAAAGCTTGGTTGGAGTCCTTGGATTCATCCTTCTTCGGAGCGGCGCTCGCCGTAAAGGAAGCCGGCGTAATATCGCATGATCCTTTCCTCGTTGCGGCTGAGCCATCCGTCTCCGCTGACTCCGCTCAGGCGGCGAGCGGACTTCAGGTGGTTGGGCCGTTCAATGTCAATTCACGCGATCCAGCGGCGTGGGAGGCCTTTCTGCGTGATTCGATGGGAGTATGGTCTTCCGATGCGGGCGGTCCGTTCGAACCGTCGCCACTTCGAGGGGCACTGTTCTTCTCCAGGCCATCGGGTGCGCCTTTGACTAAGTGGGGTGCCTTATCTGCGATTGATCTCAGCGATGGCGGTGCGGAGCTGCTCCCGCCGACGGCTTTCCTAGGTCTAGCTAGCCAACAGTGTGTGCGTAAACTGGAGGAGCCCCGGCTGGCCGAACTAGCCCGCAGAATCGTCGAACTCCAGCCGGCCCATGGTTGGCCTTATGCATCCCTACAAACCTTCGGGAGATCCGGACTATTGGAGCAGGCTTTAGTTTCCGCTCGAATCAATGCGCCGTTTGCGACGACTTCGCCGACTTTGCCGGTCCATCTGAGCGCGGGAGATCTCCTTGAGGCGTGGGCACCTGTGCTGACAGTCCGTGGGGATACTTTTAAGGTCATTGGGCAAGCTATGGGTCCAAGCGGACGTTGCATCTGCGAATTAATCGTCCAGCGCGTAGCGGAAGAACATCCTGCAGCGCATCTGGGGAGGCGTTACAGGATAATCTCGGTACGGTTTCGTAACTGAAGAGCGTGGGGTGTACTTGACTGCCGGGGGAAAGGGCTAAGATGGAGGGTATGGAATCCAATCCCTTCATCGTCGCTGACGCCCCGGCCTCTGACCGCGCCGCCTTCTTCCGTCGCACCTACGGCCTCGTGGCCGCTTCGTTCGCCGCCTTCGCCCTCGCCCTCTACGGGTTCTTCATGAGCGGCATTGCCGAGACATTCATGCGCGCTATCGCCGGTGTAGGCTCCTGGGGTATCCTCGGCGTCATGGTCCTCTTCTGGCTCGGCACCACCGCCGCCCAGTCCTTGGCCTTCAACCGCGCCTCCCGCGCCGCGCAATACGCCGGTCTGGGCATCTATGTCCTCCTGCAGGCCCTGATCTTCGTCCCGCTTATCTACTACACCGCCATCGTCACCAAGGGTAACCCAGGCGAAATCCTCGTCCCGGCCTGCATGGCCACCGGTGCCCTCGTCATTGCCCTGACGGCGGTGGTGTTCATGACGAACCTCGACTTCTCCTTCCTCAAGGTTGCCATCGTCATCGGCAGCATCTGCGCCCTCGGCATCGTCATCGTCTCGCTCTTCGCCGGCTGGACGCTCGGCACCTGGTTCTCCATCGCGATGATCATTCTGATGGCCACGGTGATTCTTTACCAGACCAACGAGATTAAGAACACCATGGAGACCGACCAGCATGTCGCGGCGGCCTTCGTCCTGTTCTCGTCCTTCGTCACGCTGCTCTTCTACGTCATCCGTCTCTTCGCGGGTCGTCGCGAATAAGCACCCCTGAGGAAACTTCTGAGGGCTCCCGGGTGTTATATCGGGGAGCCCTTTTTATTTATGCACCTTTTCCTTCTCCTTTGCCTCTCCTTGGTCTGCGCCGCTTCGTTGTCGGCCCAAGGCAAGATCCGCGAACTGCTGTCGGCCAGGGCGCCCGAAGGGTTTGTCGAAAAAATCTGGACGGTTGACGGCGTAAAGCGCACCGCGCTGGTGCGCGTGCCGACCGGTGTGAGCGGCTCGCTGGCCGTGGTCTTCGGCTGGCATGGCCATGGCGGCCGCTCCACCCACTCCGCCGGCCGATGGGGTTACGCCGAGATTGATACTGGTTCGATTCTCGTCTTTCCGCAGGGGCTGCCGACCGTCTCTCCGCTCGTCGATAAGGAAGGCCGCATGCCCGGCTGGCAGACCTCCGTCGACAGCGAGGGTGGCCGTGATATCAAGCTCTTCGATACTATCCTGGCTGACCTCAAGAAGCAGCATGCCGTCGATGAGCGACGCATCTACTCCATGGGCCACTCCAACGGCGCCGCCTTTAGCTACCTGCTCTGGCAGGCCCGCCCAGAGGTCATCGCCGCCATCGGGGCCGTCGCGGGCAGCCTGCGGGGCGACACCAAGGTCACTTCGTCGATGCCCGTGATTCATGTCGCCGGCGAGAAAGACCCGCTCGTTAAGTTTAGCTGGCAGCAAGCCACGTTCGCCGCAGTGAAGCGTTTCAACGCCTGCGCCGAAGAGGGTAAGCCATGGGCCAAGGAAGGTGTCCTGGACGCGACGATCTATACCTCGACCAAAGGGGCGCCGCTCGTGACCGCCATCCATGCGGGCAGCCACGAATACGCCAAGGGTTCCACCGAGCTCATCGTCCGGTTCTTCAAGGAGAACCCCAAGCCGGCCAAGTAATCAGTGGGCGGGGTCGTCGGTCAGGATCGCGAGGTCGTCGAGGTAGAACTCCGTCTTCTCGTTGGCGTTACTGATGAAGCCGACCCAATCGAGCGTCTTCATGTCCGGATGACGGCAGGGTAGGCCCTTGAATTCCTGGGTCGCTTCGCCTTCCGGTGTCACCTTCAGGTTCCAGCGTCCCGTGACCGCTTCGCCGATGACAACGGAGAGCTCGAAGCGAATCCACTTCCGCGTCGGCACGGCGATATCGAGTCCTTTGACGCCGGTGAGCCGGCCGTTCTGGACGTGTAGCACCGGACCCGTGCGGTAGGGGTTGCCCTTGGTGCGCCACTCGTGGATGAAGATTGCCTTCGGTTCGACGTAGAGGGCGAAGCTCACGGTCGAAGTGCCGGTCCGATGATGCGGATTGAAGGAGAGCATCGGGTAATAATGCGCCGGCAGGCCGGGGGCGTCCTGGAAGAGCAGGGACTGTTTACCTTCGGCGTGCTTGGCTGGGCTCATCCGGAGGGCGTCACCGAGGCTCATGCGCGTCTTGCCAGGGGCTGATTGGTTGATTGTCAAAGTGGGGAAGGCGTGCGGGAAGGGGCGCTGCTGGTCGATGATACGACCTTCGAAACCTTGGCGGATATTCAGGGGTGGGGCTTCTGGTCGCTCTGGGCGGGTGAGCTCGGCACCACGTTCGAAGGTCTGGGCTAGCTGGCTCCAAGCGGGGTCGTCGCGGAGGACGCCCATCGCGGAGACATCGATGGATTTGATGCCAAGCGCGAGTGCAGGGGAGCCTGGCTTGAGGCGGAAATCGCGCTGGGCGGGATCGACGAAGAGGGGGTCGGCGATGACCGAGTCGACGTCCTGGCCTTTCTTCTGCCAGTCAGCGAATGAGAGCTTCTTTTCCGTGAAGGTCACCGGGCGGGCCGAGGCATCCCAGTAGACGTTGCTCTTGGTCAGGAAGTTAGCGGTTGTGCCGGTCCAGCCGGGTCCGAGCAGTTCGCCGCGGTCGAAGACGACAATGTTCTTCTCGAACGTGAACGAAAGGTGATCTTCGGCCCGGCTGCGTTTGATCTGATATTCCTCAGAGAAGGCGAAGACGTTATTCCGAATCACGTTCTCCTTTCCGTAATGCTGGTGAAAGCCGCCGTCGGTCGTGTCGTGGGTCACATTGCCTTCCATCGTGATGCCGGTGCTGCCCTCGTCGGTGTAGAGCCCCCAGCCGCCGTAGGTGAAGCAGGTCACATGGTGGATATGGTTGTGGCTGACCGAGGTGCCTTCGGAAGGGCCGAGCGTGTAGACGCCGCCCATGTCGCTTAGGAGGCCTTTACCGAGGTGGTGAAGGTGATTCCATTCGACCTTATTGCGCTTGGCGTTGCTGGGCGCGTAGCCCCAGCGCCAGCCGACGGAGACCGCAGAGTAGAAGAAGTCCGAGATCTCATTGTGCGTCACCTCGTTGTCGGAGGAGGAGCCGATCCAGACACCGACCGCGCAAGGGAAGATCAGGCCGCCGTCTCGGATGATGTTATTATGCACCCAATTGTGGCTGACGTGATTCTCAGGCTTCGGTTCGTCGTTGAGTGTCCCGACCTTGATGCCGCCGGCTCCGAGGTCGGTGACCAGGCATTTCTCGATGGTCACTTCGCGGGTGCCGCGTCCGAGCGAGAAGCCGTAGCTACCGACGTGGGAGAGTTCGCAGCCGGTGAAGGAGATCTGCTGCGCGTTTTCAAGGGTCACCACGCCGTCGACCATTCGGACCGCGGCCTGGTTAGGGACGGCGGTGGCGAGCGAGGGCAGGCCTTTGGCATGGCGGAAGGCGAATCCACGGAAGGCGAGGTGACGGACCTTGTCGCCCGGCTTGCCCGTGAACGTAAGCAACTTCTCTACGACGGGATAGATTGCCCGGGCATGTTCAGTGGATTCACCGACGCGTGGCAGATAAGACAGCTGGCCGGAGCGGCTGAGGAACCATTCACCGGGCTCATCGAGTAACGAAAGCAGGTTCTCGATCACCATTCCGGTGTGATGATCGTACGCGGTGTTAGCCTTCTGGGCGGGCCCGCGGACCTTCAGGGTGCCGGAAGCGATGTTGGCGGATTCCACGCGACTACGCGTGGTGTCCCACTTATGGTAGAACGTGACTAGCGCCTCTTGGGCTTCAGAAGGCTTCACTTCGCTGAATGAACTGAGCTCCTTCGGGTCGACCCGGATGGTTTGTTCGGTGAAGCCGGGAGTTGACGTACCACCCGGAATAGGGGCCTCGCTCTCGACGCTACGCATGAAGCGGCTGCCGAGGTTGCTCGTGCGTGCGCGTGTCGCCCGGCGGTCGCCGACCCAGAGTTGCTCGAAAGTTTCGGTGCCGGCGAGCGTCTGGAGATTCCAGCGTCCGTCCTTACCTGTCACAAAGAGCGGTAGTTCTTTACCGCCTGAAATCACGACCTTCGCCCCAGCCGCGGCTTCGTAGGAGATCAGCTGGCCAGCGTCGCCGGAGTCCTTCTCATCGAAGGCGACAGCTTCGGTGATGCGATAGGTTCCGGCGGCGAAGACGACGCGGACGGCTTCGGTGAGCGGGCGGGGGAGTTTGCGGACGGCGAGCCGGGCGCCTTCGAGTGAGGCCAACGGGGCGTCGGCTTGGCCGCTGGCCCGGTCATCACCTTGGGTGGAAACGTGGAGCTCCAAGGCTTGCGCGGCTAAAGGCAGGAGGAGGGCGACTAAAACCTTACGGCAGAAAGGCATGGTTACCCCGACAAGAGCCGCCGGGCTCTGTTCCCTCAAGACTTTCTGGCAACGAAGAAACGGGTCTCGCCGGCGAACTCGCGGACCAGCGGGCCATCGGCTGCGACCTCGGTGCTCAGTGGACACTCAATTACCGTGAAGCCCGTTTCGAACAGCTCGCCGCGGGTTTCGGCCTCGGTGCTACTATGGATGAAGACTGGTGACGTGTCGCTCTCGTGCCAGCGGTCGCCGGGAATTTCATCGTCGGTTTGCTCTTCTTTCGCCCAGAAGGCGGCGTTAGCCCCCTTCTCGCGATCGGAAGCTGTGAAAAGGAAGATGCCGCCAGGTTTCAGCACGCGCTGGATCGCGCGCAGGGCGGCGAGTCGATGGTCCCGGCTCGGTAAGCACATCAGGCCGTTGAAGGCAAAGATCACGCGGTCGAAGGATTTGTCGGGGTAGGTGAGGGCGGTGGCATCTTGCTGCTCAACGATCTTCTCCCAGGCTTCCTCATGGTCGGCCAGCACCGCTCGCGCGAGGCTCACCATGATCGGCGAGAAGTCCGTCGCGATGACGTTGGAGTATCCGGACTGTAACAATCCTAGGGATACCCGGCCGCCGCCGCAACCGAGTTCGAGGATACGGTGGTCCTTGGAGAAATGGCGTTCGAGCAGGACCTTTTCCGAGGCCCAGATCCCGACACGGACCGCCGCGCGGGCGTAGTGCAAGGCCGTCTCGGTCTCGAGCCAGTGGGCTTGCGGGTCGCGTTCCATGGGATGAAGCAAGGGAATCTTGCCAGAGAGGCAATCGCAGGAACACTGCGACGCATGATTCGGCCTCTGTTTCTGTCCCTCGCCCTGGCGCTGGTCGCCTGCGACAGTCGTCAGCCGTCCTCCGCTCCGGTGGTGGAGTTGGGTGCCGAGACGCGTTTCCCGGTTCGCATGGGCCAAGTACTCGGTCAGCTGCGCATCGCAGCCACCGACTTAGAGAAGGCCCGCGGCCTTATGGGGACGACCAAGCTCACCGATGAGGAGGGCATGGCCTTCATGTATGAATCCGAGTTGCAGATGCGTTTCTGGATGAAGGATACTCCGTTGGACCTCGATATTGCGTTCATCGCGCGAGACGGCACCGTGCTCGAGGTCAAGACCATGACCGCAGGCGACACCGAGACCACGGCTTCCTCTTCGAATCTGGTGCGCTTCGCGATTGAGATGCGGGCCGGATGGTTCGGGCATTTTGGCGTCAAGCCCGGGGACAAGATCAACCTCGAGGACATGCGCAGGGCCCTGCAGGCACGCGGCTTCGACGGGAAGCGGTTCTTGCCCTGATCAGAGCGAGCGCCAGAGCAGGAGTAGGCCGGTCGCGAGGCCGAGGCAGCCGAGCACGAAAGTCAGGGCTAGGCGTTCAGCAACGGTCGTCCGGAAGATTCTCATGCCTTGGGCGCAAGTCGGGCGGCCGCTTCGCGGAGGAAAGCCGTGAGGCGAAGCAGGAAGTAGGGCGAAGGGGACCCCGCAATCGGTTCGAGCGACTGTTCGGCCGCGGCGATCTCGGCGTCGAGCCGACGGAAGCATTCCCGCCAGGTTTCGGCAGAGATCAGCTGGCGGGCGTCGCCGCCTGAGCGAAGCGCTGCCAAGAAACCTTTCCCGGAGCGGCCGCGTTCGATGAGCATCGGCAAGGTCAGTTTGCCACTGGCGGCGTCCGTCCCGAGAGTCTTGCCCGCTTTGGCGTCTTCCTGAAGCAGGTCAATGAGGTCGTCGTAGATTTGGTAGGCGACACCGAGATGCCGTCCGAAGAGGGCGCAGGCATCGATATGTTCAGCCGGTCGGCCGGCGAGCAGCGCGCCGACGCGACAGGCTCCTTCGAAGAGTTCCGCGGTCTTGAGGCGGATGTGGCGGTAGTAATCCTCAAGGGAGAGGTCGTCGTGTCCGCGGGAGAAGGTCTGGCAGACTTCGCCGGAGCAAACCTCGCGGGACGCGCGGGCCACGATGCGGCAGAGTTCTGGCGTTGGGTGGTCGGCGGCGAGCACGAGGGCGTGGGCGAAGAGGGCGTCGCCGAAGAGCACGGCCGCATGGGCGCCGTGGGTGCGGTTCGGCGTATCGCTGCCATGGCGGGTATCGGCACCGTCGAGCACATCGTCGTGCACCAGTGTGGCGAGGTGGACCAGCTCGATGATACCAGCACCACGGACGAGGGCGTCGGGGGGAGGCCCGCCGGCGCCGGAGCCGAAGGCGAGCAGGGGGCGGAGGCGTTTACCTGGGTGCGCGAGTACGTCGCGCACCATCGGACGGACTTCTGGCTCGAACGCGAGTTCTTGCGCCGCGAGGAATTTCTCGAGCGCCGCGAAATGGGCTTCTAGGCCAAGGTGCAGCGGGGAGGACACGCCGCAATGTGCGGACGAAAAAGCCCTTGCGCAAGCGCAGGATGCAGTAAGACCACCTAAGTCCGCTTACGGGACGAACTTCGTCTCACTCGCGACGCTGAGCTTACCGGTCTTCGCGCAATCGACGCAGTCGATACGCTTATCCAGTTGGCCCTTCTGCGGTTCGCGGGTGAAGCCAAAACCGGCGCACTTCTTGCAGGCGGCTTGCTCGTAAGTCAGTACGCTAAGCTCCGCACCTGCGTTGACGGATTCGATGAATTTCTGGAGGGCGGCCGGCGAGTCTTCGAGCGTGGCGCATTCGAGGAAGGCTTCCCGGCGCAATGTCAGGCGCTTGCCAACGAGCGGCGGATAGTTGGCTGTGAAGAGAAGGGAGACCGTGCCAACGTGCATGCTGGTGAGTTTGCCAGTATCGCCAACCTTGGCGGGCTTATCGAGGAGGAGAATTGCCATCGTATCGACGCCGGCGGCAAGGATTTCGTTGGAGTCGGCGGCGGGCCAGGCGGCCTTCGCGAGGAAGCGGTTGTCGCCGAGGTCCTGCAGTAGCGCATAGTTGACCGTCGTGACATGACCAGTCGCCTTGCTTGAGCCAGCCGGAGACCCGTCGACGATGCGCTGCACGGTGTAGGCCGCAAAGAGCCGCTGCAGTTCCTTAGTCGTTTCGGTGAAGCCGACCTTATTCAGCTTCGAAAGCTGGAAAGTCCGGGAGAGCTTGGTCGCAGGCGAGGGAGCCTCCCGAAAGGTTGAGATCACCACCGAATTATCGACTTCTTCTTCGATGACTTTCGTAACGCCTTTCTGACCGACTGGGGTGGCTTTTACTCCGAAAGAGGTCGTCTGGGCCGAGGTCGACAGGGCGGAAGCCATGAGGACGAGGAGCAGTCGCTTGATCATGGGATTAATCGAGGGAGGAGAGGTCACCTTCCGCGGGAGGCGGGGTGGACTTGGGCTTGGTCGGGGCCGGGCTGCTGTCAGTAGGTGTCACCGGTTTCCGGGGCTTCCGCCAGGAGTCGTCTTCATTGGCGGAGTCATCCTCATCGTCGTCTGGCAGGTCGTCGTCTTCCGGGTTGGGCTTATCGCCGCGGGCGACGCGTTTACGTCGGACGATGACAGTGCCGACCGCAACGGCGGCGAGGTAGAAGCTGAACAGCACGCTGGTCATCACGATGAGCGAGATGGGTTCGGCAATTGGGGTGATGAGCGCGACGAGCAGCATGATGCCGACCAGCATTCCGCGCCAGGACTTGAGCAGGGTCTTGGGCCGGACGAGTTCGAGCCACATGAGGACGATCAGCGCGAGGGGGAATTGAAAAGTCAGGCCCGTCAGTAGGCACATCATGACCACGAAAGCGTAGTAATCCGATGCCTGCCAAGTGACCTCCATCTTCATGCCTTCGGCGAAGTGCTGCCAGATCTGGATCGACATCGGGCTCAGCCAATAGAACGCGAGCGCCGCACCCATGAGGAAGAGAACGAGGGCGGCGCCACAGAAAGGGACGAGTCCGCTCTTTTCGCGATCGGTGAGGGCTGGGCCGACAAAGCGGGCGGTCTCGTAGAGGAAGACCGGGGAGGCGAGGGCTACCCCGACGCCGAAGCCGGCGTACATGAGGACCTTCCACACGCCCATGAAGGTGAACTCCTTGAGTTCCCCCATGTTGACCAGCCCATCCCCGGGTTGGCTCAAGGCGAACGCAAGCGGAGAGGTTTCCGGGTGTTTGGCCCACTCGAGCGGCATATTCAGCAGCGCGGGGGTCTGCTTATAAAAGATAAGGGCGGTGACCATGCCGACCGCGAAGACGGTCACGACCCGGATCATCGAGATACGGAGGTCGTCGAGGTGCTCCAAGAACGACATCTCGCTCCTGGATTTATTGCGGCGAATGAGGGTGGAAAGCATGGGGTTAGTCCTTGCGGAGGAGGTCCTTGATGACGTCGAGGCTGAGGCCAGACGAGACGGAGTCTGATTCAGTCAGGAGCTTACGCAACATCTCAGACTTGGACTTTTGGAGCTCCATGACGCGTTCTTCGATGGTCCCGGCGGCGATGAGCTTGATGCTGGTGACCGTCCGGGTCTGGCCGATGCGGTGGGCGCGGTCGGTAGCCTGGGCTTCGGCGGCGGGGTTCCACCAAGGGTCGAAATGGATGACCGTGTCGGCGCCCGTCAGGTTGAGGCCTGTGCCGCCTGCCTTGAGTGACATAAGCATGACCGGGATGGTCGGGGTGGAATTGAAAGTGTCGCAGACGCCTTGGCGGTCCTTGGTGGAGCCGTCGAGGTAGCAGTAGGGGATGTCCCGGTCCTCGAGGGCTGTCTTGAGGAGTTGCAGTGCGGTGACGAAGGTAGAGAAGACGAGCATGCGATGGCCGGCGTCCTTGGATTCTTCGACGAGCTCGAGGAAGGCCTGGAGCTTCGCCGAGTCGGCTTCTTCCATCTTCGGATCGAGGATGCGTGGGTCGGCGCAGATCTGACGGAGGCGGAGGAGTTGGTTGAAGGCCGCCATCTGGATGCGGGCCTGCGTGGCGCCGCCCATTTCCATCTCAAAAATCTCCTGCCGCGTGGATTCGAGAATCTCGTCGTAGATCTTCTTCTGGTTGTCCTCGAAGTCGCAGTAGACAATCTGCTCGATCTTGGCGGGCAACTCGGGGGCGACGGCGACCTTGGAGCGGCGGAGGATGTAAGGCGCGGCCATCTGTAGCAGTCGATCGTCGTGCCACTTACGTTCCTCGGCTTGGATGCGTTCCTCTGGCTTGGGGAGGTAGCCCGGCATGAGGAAGCCGAAGAGCGAGCGCAGGTCCTCGAGCGAGTTCTCTACTGGCGTGCCGGTCAGGATGTAGCGTCCCTTGGCGACGAGCTGCTTGACCGCTTTAGCGGCCTGAGCGCGGGAGTTCTTGATATTCTGGCCCTCGTCGCAGACCGCGGCGCCCCAGGTGATAAGCGAAAACGCCGCGATGTCGCGGGAAAGGGTGCCGTATGAAGTGATGACAAGGTCGAAGCGCTGTAGGTATTCCTGGGCGGTGAAGCGGTTCTGGCCGTGGTGGGCGAGGACTTTGAGTGAGGGGGTGAAACGGCGGGCTTCGCGGCGCCAGTTCTCGACGAGCGAAGCGGGACAGACGACGAGGCAGGGGCCGTCTTCCGGGCGATGCTGGCGCAGGGCCTCCATGAAGGCCAAGGCCTGCACGGTCTTGCCGAGGCCCATCTCGTCGGCCAGGAGGCCGCCGAGGGAATTATTATGGATATGCCAGAGCCAGGCCACGCCGACCTGCTGGTAGATGCGGAGCATCTTACTGAGCTCCTCGCGGATGGGCGCGGGCTGCAGCTTCGAGAGGTTACGGATCGCCGAGGAGCGCTTGCTCCAGGTCTCGGGCGGCGCGAAGGCGGCCTGCAGTTCCTCGGCGATGGCGTCGGCGCTGGCGAGGTCCGCGTACCCGATCTTCAGGTTGAGGTCCAAGTCGACGTCGCGCTTGGATTCGCCGGTGATGCGGCGTTGGGCGTTGCGGATCGACTCCATGAGCTCCGGCGTGATGAGGCGCGGGCCTAAGTCGGTGTAGAAGAACATGCGGCCGCTCGAGAGGGCCTCCTGGATGACCTTCGGGGACTTGCCTTCGGGGTCGATGCCGATGGCGAAGCGGAAACCGCCGGTCTCTTCGGACGCGTCGCACTTCGCCTTAGCAAGGTCGACGTTGCGGAGAGAGTGCGAGAGGTTGTGTGTGAAGAAGGCACCATTGTCCGTCATCAGCAACTTGTGATGCCGGGCCAGGAAGTTGAGTACCTGAATTGTGCCGGCGAGGTACCATTCTCGGGTGGTAGTCTCGAGGGTGAAGCCGCTGCGCTGAAGCATGTCGCGGAGTTCGGCAACCGGGCCGGAAGATTGCTGTGGCAGGCGGATACGCAGCCACTTCATCGAGCCGTCAACCCAGGGGCGGTCGTCGCGACCGCGTTCCTGAGAGCGGACTTCTTGCTCTTCGGGGCCGTCATCGGGGGCTTCGCCGGCAGCATTGGTCTGTGGCGTTGGGGCCGGTTCGTCGAGGTGTTCGTGGACCTTGTCGAGCTGGTCGCCGTCCCAGGCCAGCGGGGTTTCGGGCGCATTGGCCATGCGGAAAATCTTGAGGCCCTTGCCGATGGCGAGGAGCTGACGCAGGTGGCGGCGGGTGAGGGGGAGGATGCCCTGGAGCTTGCCGTGGCAGAGGTTCTCGAGAATCGCTAGGAAGAAGACGGTGTCCGGCTCGATGGTCCACGCCTTGCTGCGGTCGAGGTTCTCGGGCGCGACCTGGGCGCCGTCGACGCGGAGCTCGAGGCGGCAGATGATTTCATCGCGCGCGGCGGCGGTGACGATATTGGGCGGAATGATGAAGCGCACCTCGATGGGCGTGCCGCGTTTTTCCGAGAGAGAGAGGGATTTGAGCCGGGGTCCTGCCGGGGTCGTCTCCGCTTCTTTTGACTTTTCCTTCTTCGTAGCAGCCGTCTTTTCCTTCGTGGTGGTCGCTGTCGCCGGCTTGCCGGGTGGCGCGGCCGGTTTCGGTGGCGCCATTGTCTCAGGCTTGAGGTAGCCCTCTTTATTGGCGAGCACGAGGTAGGCGGCCACCGAATGCACGCAGAGTTTTCTTCGGCCGACAGAGACTTCGCAGCCGCACTCGTTGCGCTGGAAGGTGACCGAGCGGAGGTTCCAGCGGGCTTCGCGGGACTCCGTGCCGTCGTCGACGAGGGCTTCGGCGACGGGGGGCGTCCAGAGGGCCTTCTTCACCTTACCCTTCGCCACCAGCTCCTTGGCGAGGAGCACGGTCGCCCCGCCTGCGAGGTCGACGAGATCGTCTTCGGAGATATTGGGCAACGGTTGACGCGGCGCCATGGTGAGGGTGTGCGGTGGAAAGCGTCGTCCGAAAGGACGCGCCAAAGGAGGAAAAACCTAGTGGGAAGACGGTTCGCCTAGACGGCGACGTCTTGGACCGGGACTCCAGGGTGCATCTCGAAGATGCCTACGGGGGTCGTCGGGCCTGTCATCACGATGGAATAATCATCGCCGATGCCAATGATAATCTGACCTCCGGGCATATTAACCGTTAAATCTGGGTCAACGAGGCCCATTTTACGGGCTACGGCGGCCGAGGCCGAAGAGGAGGAACCGGAGGCCAGTGTATAGCCGGCGCCACGTTCCCAAATCTCAATCCGCACGTTCTTGCGGTCGATGATCTGCATGAACTGGACATTAGTACGGTTCGGAAAATTAGGGTGCACCTCGAGGTGCGGCCCGTACGTCTTAGCGAGGTCAGGCGTGAGGTCTTCGACCGGAATCACGCAGTGCGGGTTGCCGACAGTCGCGGCCCAGTACTTGAAGGTCCGGCCGAGGACGGTGATCTCTTCGCCGAGTACTTCGCGGTCTGCGCCGACGTGCGGGATGACCGGCGCGCGGAAGGAGACCTTGCCCATCTCGACGCGGATGCGGTTGCCGCCGTCGAAGACTTCGCAGCGGACGATGCCGCCAATCGTGTGCAGACGGAATTCCTGGCCTTCCTGGATGCGCTTCGTCTCGAGGAGGTGGCGGCAGAAGATACGGATGCCGTTGCCGGACTTCTCAGCCTCGGAGCCATCAGGATTAAGGATGCGCAGTCCGAAAGTGCCGTCAGTGCGTTCGATGGGGCCGTAGAGGATACCGTCGGAGCCGAGGCCGAAGTGACGATGACAAACTTTGCGGATGGCTTCGGGCGAAAAGAGGGTAGGGCAGTCCTTGGGCTCGAGGACGAGGTAGTCGTTGCCGAGGGCGTGGTATTTGGCGAAACGCATGTTCGCCTTCTGATTGGGCGTTATGGGCGGGTTTGGCAAGCAAGGGGTGCCTCACCCCATCTCACGGCTTTATTTCCTGCACCCTTGGCTGTAGAAGATGTTCATGCGCCTTCTGCCCCTAGTTGCCCTGTCCTGCGTGCTTTCCGCCTTCGCGGCCGAGAAACGTCCGCCGAACATCGTGCTGCTCTATTCCGATGATATCGGTTGGGGCGACCTCGGCTGCTACGGTGCGAAGGTCATCCCGACCCCGAATCTCGACCGGCTCGCGGCACAGGGCACACGCTTTACCTCGGGCTACTGCACGTCTGCCACCTGCACGCCTTCGCGCTATTCGCTCCTCACCGGTGAATACGCCTGGCGTCGTCAAGGCACCGGCGTGCTGCCCGGCGACGCTCGGCTGATCATTAAGCCTGGCCGTCCGACGATGGCCGCCAGCCTCGCCAAGCTCGGGTATGCGACCGGCGTCGTCGGCAAGTGGCACCTCGGACTCGGCTCGGGCGACGTGAACTGGAACCAGAAGATCGACCCTTCACCCAACCAGATCGGCTTTACTTACTCCTTCATCATGGCCGCCACTGGCGACCGTGTGCCGACGGTCTTCGTCGAGGACGGCTCCGTGGTTGGCTTGGATCCTAAGGACCCTATCGAGGTCAGTTACAAGCAGGCCTATCCGGGTGACCCAGACCTGACCACTGACACCGAACGCGCGAAGCTGAAGATGGATTGGTCACACGGCCACAACATGGCGCTCGTGAACGGCGTCGGCCGCATTGGCTGGATGAAGGGCGGTAAGTCGGCGCTCTGGAACGACGAGACGATGGGCGACACTTTCGCGGATAAGGCCTGCGGCTTCATTGCGCTTAATAAGGACAAGCCGTTCTTCCTCTACTACGCCTCGCATGAGAACCATGTGCCGCGCGTCCATCATCCGCGCTACGCCGGCAAGACACCGCTCGGCCCGCGTGGCGACGCGGTGGTGGCGTTCGACGATCAGGTCGGCCGCATCCTGGCTGAACTCGATAAGCAGGGCCTCGCCGAGAACACCCTCATCATCTATTCTTCCGACAACGGACCAGTCCTTGATGACGGTTATAAGGATCAGGCCGTGGAGCGGAACAAGCAGGCCGGACATAATCCCGCCGGTCCTTTCCGCGGCGGCAAATATAGTATCCTCGAAGGGGGCACGCGCGTGGGCTTCCTGGCGCGCTGGCCTGGCCATACGCCCGCTGGCAAGGTCTCCGACGCGCTGATGTCGCAAGTCGATCTACCGGCCGTCTTCACGAAGGTCGCCGGCGGCGACCCCGCTGATTTCCTCAAGCTGGATTCCGTCGATACCTCCGCGGCCCTCACTGGTGGCGCTGGTCGCGAGACGCTAATCTCCAGCACGCAGGGTGCCGTGCTTTCCATTCGCGACGCGCGCTGGAAGTTTATCTCCGGCGTCGGCGCTCCCGGTAAGGGCAAGAGGGCTAAAGGACCACTCGTCGATTTGCTCGGCTCCGAATCTGAGCAGACTAACGATAGCCGCGACCAGTCCGGTCCGCGTCTGTTTGACCTGCAGAACGATCCTGGCGAGCGTCGTAACGTCGCCAATGAACACCCGGAAATCGTCGCACGGCTCAAGGCTTTGCTCGAGGCGCAGCGGGCGAAGGGCGTCGGGCAGCCGTTACCGAACTAATCGCTCGATTAATTTCGCGCCATCGCCTTCTCCCGACTTGAAGCGGAGGGAGGAAGGGTGATGCTCGGCTCATGAGCAAGTCCCCCATTCGTGTCCTTTGCGTCGGCGCCGGCCACATGGGCCGTTCGCACGCCCTCGCTTACCATAAGCTGCCTGGCTTCCAGATTGTCGGCCTCGTCACCCGCTCCGCTGATTCCCGCGCCAAGCTTAACGCTGAACTCGGCGGCGGCTACGCGGAGTACGGTGACTTCCATGCCGCGCTCAAGGCGACGAAGCCCGATGCGGTTTCGATTTCAAGTTACCCAGATACGCATGCCGAATATGCCGTCGATGCGCTCGAAGCCGGCTGCCATGTCTTCGTCGAGAAGCCCCTTGCCGTGACCGTTGCCGAAGCCGAGCAGATCGTCGCCAAGGCCAAGGAAGTGAAGCGTAAGGTCGTCATTGGCTACATTCTCCGCCACCACCCTGCCTGGACTCAGTTCATCAAGACCGTGCAGACGCTCGGCAAGCCGCTCGTGATGCGCATGAACCTCAATCAACAGAGCTACGGTGATATGTGGAAGACGCATAAGTCGCTCCTGCAGACCTGCAGCCCTGTCGTCGACTGCGGTGTCCATTATGTCGATGTGATGTGCCTCATGACCGGTAGCCGCCCCGTGCGCGTCTCTGGTATCGGCGCCCGCCTCACCGAAGATATGCCTGCGGGCCAAATCAACTACGGCCATCTTCAGGTGACCTTCGCCGACGGCTCCGTCGGCTGGTATGAAGCCGGCTGGGGTCCGATGATGTCTGAGGAGGCCTTCTTCGTGAAGGACGTGATCGGACCGAAGGGCTGTGTCTCCATCGTCGCCGGCAAGGCCTCGCAGGCCGGTAATTCCGCCGACGTCGATTCGCACTCCGCGGCTCAGGCGCTCAAGGTGCATTCATCTCAACTCCGTGCCGATGGTAAGTTTACTAAGCCCGACGAGATTGTCCCGACCGACGCCGATCCCGGCCATGACGGTCTTTGCGAACGCGAGCAGGTCTACTTTGAGAAAGCCATCCGCGAAGACCTCGACCTCACCGCGCATATGGACGACGCCGTCAACTCGATGCGCATTGTCGCTGCCGCCGACCAGTCGTTCCGCGAAGGACGCACGATTAATCTCTGAACGGCCATGGCGCACCCGAACCTCGTCTTCATGGGCGTCTGCGGTTGCGGCAAGAGCACCGTCGCGGAGATTTACGCGCAACGCACCGGGGCCATATTGCTTGAGGCCGACGTCTTTCATCCGCCCGAGAACATCGCGAAGATGAGCGCGGGCACGCCACTGACCGACCTGGACCGCGCCGGCTGGCTCGCGGCTATGGCCGCCCGCCTCGCCGGGGGGAAGGCCAAGGGGGAGGCGATGGTGGTCACCTGTTCCGCCCTGAAGAAAGCCTATCGTGATCGCCTGCGCGAAGGCGACCCCGACCTCTTCTTTATCTTCCTCGATGGCAGCCAGGAGCTCCTGCAGGCGCGCCTCGACGCACGCAAGGGACATTTCATGCCACCCGGCCTCCTTGGTAGTCAGCTTGCCACATTGGAGCGTCCGAACCTCGCGACGGAGAAGTGCCTGCACGTCAGTATCAGCCTTTCGCCTGAGCAGATCTGCGCGACCGTTAGCGTGGCGATGCGTCGCTTCGCTTGAAAAGCAGAAGGCCCGCGCGAGGGCGGGCCTTCGAGTTCCGACGTAAGCGGGAAGCTTACTTCTTCCAGATGACCTTGGATGGCTCGATGACGCTCGTCTTATCGAGGGACGGGAAGCCTTCCGGGATGGGCAGGGTGACCTTGCCGGTCGCGGCCCATTCGGTGGAGCGGGCGAGAATCGTCTGGAAGCCCACACAATGCAGGGCGTCGAAGTTATTGTCACCGGTCCACATGTGGCCCATCGAGGTGGTCACGACGCGCCCCTTGTTGAATGGGGCGAACCAGACCATCGGCTCGTGCATGTCGGTGCCGCCCGTCTCGGGCTTGGAGTAGGAGCTCGAGAGGACGTGCATATGGTCGGCGCTTCCGCGCATACGGCCGTAAAGTTCGTCGGTGGCGTGGAGCCATTCGGCCGGGATACCCTGCATAATCGGGTGGGCGGCATCGCGAGTCTTGAGGGTGAAGACGTGCTTCGAGCCGTGGCCGGAGCCGAAGCCCTTACCCTGAATCTTCTCGTCGGCGTCGACGAGGGCGACAGCCTGGCCGGTCTTATCGTCAACCGCGATGCGCTTGCCGAAGGTGGCACCGCGCCAGCCGCAGCAAATCATTTCGTTGAAGTTGTCCCAGCCGGTGAAGGCGTTATTTGCCGCGTGGACGTTGACGAGTCCGCCGCCGTTCATGACGAATTCCGTGAAGGCATCCTTCATCGCGCTGCCCCATTCCGGGCCGTTGTAATTATTTACGATTACCTGGTGGTCGGTGAACTTCGGGGACCACTGTTCCCATTCGGCGGCGTGGGCCTGCTTGAAGGCGGCCTCTTCGGCGTTCCATTCCTTGGTCGCGGCGTCGAAGGCTTTCTTCGCGGCGGCATCGCCGGCCTTGGGCTTACCTGGTTTGGCCTTGGCGAAGGCGGCGGGAGCGGTCGCGACGGTCACGGTGAAGCGACCGGTAGCCTCAAGGGTGGCCTTGCAGGACTCGGTCGTGCGGATCCAGTCGTGGTTATTGCGTCCGTCGAGGATCAGGACGCGGATCTTCTCGGCGGCGCCGAGCGGCAGGGCGAGGAGGGCGAGTAGGCAGACGAGCCCGAGCTTGTGCAGGGTTTTCATGGGGAGAGCCTCATTGGAGGCATTTCCTGGGGGTGGGCGAGCGTTTTCAGTTTCG
>CAIKWA010000151.1 GCA_903831005.1 uncultured Opitutia bacterium | reverse complement strand
GCATGACAATCCTGGGCGAAGGCAATACTTCCGTCCGGCTGGACGACCATTCATTTGCGGTCAAAGCCTCTGGTTCCAACCTCGCATCGCTCAAGGAGTCCGATGTCACCCGCTGTGCCTTCGACCGACTGCTCCCTCTGCTGGACGCGACTGCTGCGACCGACGTTGAGATCGACCAAGCCTTATTGGCGTCACGATTTGAGCCGGCCGACAAGAAGCCTTCGATTGAAGCCCTCTTTCACGCCTACCTGCTCACCCTTCCCCACGTCCACTGCGTCGGTCATGTGCACGCCATCGCGGTGAACCAGATTCTCTGTTCGCCGCGGGCCCGCGAGTTCGCCGAGAAACGCACGTGCCCGGACGAAATCGTGATGTGCGGCGTCGAGTCCGTCTTCGTGCCTTACGCCGAACCTGGCCTTGGTCTCTCTCAGGCCATCCGTCGTGAAGTCGTCTCGTTCGTCAAACGCACGGGACGCGACCCTAAGATTATCCTGCTTCAGAACCATGGCATTATCGCCGTCGGTTCCTCCCCCAAGGCTGTCCTAGGTTCCCTGCTCATGGCCGAGAAAGCCGCTGAGATTTTCGTCGGTGCCGCCGCCCTCGGCGGTCCGGTGTTCCTGACCGCCGCCCAGTGTGAACGCATCGCGGGACGCCCGGATGAGCATTATCGCCAGAAGATGCTAGGAATGTGACCTTCTTACCCCTCCCCTACCCCCTTTGACCATGTCCAATTACCTCGCCATCGACCTCGGAGCCGAATCTGGCCGCGTTATCCTCGGCCAGCTTAAGGCCGGGAAATTCACCATGAAGGAGATCCATCGTTTCTCCAACGGTGCCATCACCGCCAACGGCACCCTCCGCTGGGACATCATCCGCATCTTCCGCGAAATCCGTATCGGTCTGGCCAAGGGCGCCAAGCTCGGCCCAATCAAGTCCATCGCCTGTGACTCTTGGGGCGTCGACTATGTCCTGCTCAAAGGTGATGGCCCCTTGCTCTCGCTCCCCTTCACTTATCGCGACGAACGCAGCTTCAAATCCTACGAACTGGCCATGCGCCGCTTCTCCCAGAAGGAGATCTTCGAAGGTACGGGCATCGCCTCGATCTCAATCAATACTCTCTACCAGCTCTTCGACGACGCCGAGAACCGCCCCGAGATGCTCCAGTTCGCGGACAAATTTCTCCTCATCGGCGACTACATCACCTGGCTTCTGACCGGCAAGGCTCGCGCCGAAGAGACCCTGATCTCCGGCAGTCAGTGCTGGGATACCCGTAAGCGCGATTGGGCTTGGCCGGTGCTGAAGAAGCTCGGCATCCCGAAGCACATCTTCCCCAAGCCTGTCGCTCCTGGCGTGAAGCTGGGCAAGTTGCTGCCGTATCTCGCCAAGGAAACCGGACTCGGCAAGGCAGAGATAGTAACGACCTGTGCCCACGACACCGCCGCCGCCGTCGCCGCCGTCCCGGCTACCAAGGGCGACGATTGGGCTTACCTATCCTCGGGCACCTGGTCGCTCATCGGACTCGAACTCCCCAAGCCGCTCGTGAATGAGACCGTCCGTAAGGCCAAGTATACCAATGAAGTCGGTTTCGGTGGTACTTCGCGCTTCCTCAAGAATCTCGTCGGTCTTTGGGTGCTGCAGGAATGCCGTCGCGAATGGATGGAGAAAGGTGAAGTCTCCGACTACGGTGAAATCGTGAAGCTTGCGCTCAAAGCTCCATCGCTTCGCTCGTTCATCCGTCCAGACGACGTTCGCTTCGCCAAGCGCGGGGACATGGTCGCGAAGGTCCAAGCCTTCTGCCGCGAGACTAAGCAGCCAGTACCGAAGACACACGGCGAGATCGCCCGTTGCGTGCTCGAGTCGCTCGCGCTCCTCTATCGCGTCGAGCTGGACGGCATGGAGAAACTGACCGGCCGTAAGCTCAAGCGACTCCACATCGTCGGCGGCGGCTGCCGCAACGCGCTGCTCAACCAAGCCACGGCAGACGCCACAGGTCGCACAGTGATTGCTGGACCGGTCGAAGCCACGGCCGCCGGGAACATTCTCGTCCAAGCCATCGCCATGAAGGAGCTCAAGAACCTGGATGAATTACGTAAGGTCGTCAGAAACTCCTTTGAGGTAGTGACTTACAAACCTAATCCGACGTCCACATGGGCCGCCGCTCACGCGAAGTTTAATGGTTTAAAGAAATCATAAAACCCCTTACTCACACCTCTCACTTTCCACGTAACAAACATGTCCAACTACAAGTACGTCTCTCACCTCTGGAACGATGCCGAAGCTGCGAAGCTCGATCCGGTCGGCCGTCTGGTCTATCGCTCCAACAAACTCGGAGCCGACCAGCGCATCACGAATACCGGTGGCGGCAATACCTCCTCCAAGATTATCGAGAAGGACCCCCTGACCGGTACCGACACCCAAGTCCTCTGGGTCAAAGGTTCCGGCGGCGACCTCCGCACCAGCAACCGCGAGAACTTCTCCTCCCTTTATCAGGACAAGCTCGTCGGCCTTCAGAAGTCCTATGCGGCTCGCACCGACAAGGGCCTCAAGTCCCAGGCCGAAGACGACATGGTCGCGATGTATAACCACGCCACCTTCAACCTGAACCCGCGCGCGTCGTCGATTGACACCCCTCTTCACAGCTTCCTTCCCGGCAAGCATGTCGACCACATGCACCCCAACGCGATTATCTCGATCGCCGCTTCGAAGAATTGCGAAGCGCTGACCAAGGAGATCTTCGCCGGTAAGATGGCCTACTTGAAGTGGATGCGTCCAGGCTTCGAGCTCGGCCTCGCCATGCAGGACATCTCCCGCCAGCAGCCCGCCATCAAGGCCATCATGATGGGCCAGCATGGCTTCATCTCCTGGGACGACGACGACAAGGTCTGCTATGAACTGACCCTCTCGATGATCGAGCAGGCCGCGGCCTATATCGACGCCAAGTACCAGGCCAAAGGCGGCGACGCCAAGGCCTTCGGCGGCGCGCTCTATCAGACCCTCGACACGGATAAACGCCATGCGGCCTTCGCCGCCATCTTGCCTTGGCTCCGTGGCCAGGTCTCGAAGGAGAAGCGCTTCATCGGCACCGTCCAGGACGACGAGAAGATCCTTCGCTTCGTGAACTCGAAGGACGCCCCTCGCCTCGCTGAGCTCGGTACCTCCTGCCCTGACCACTTCCTCCGCACGAAGATCAAGCCGCTCTACGTGAACTGGAATCCTCAGACCGAAGACGCCGTCGCACTGCAGACCAAGCTGGCCGCCGCGCTCGAACAATACCGCAAGGACTACGCCTCTTATTATAATGCCTGCAAGCGCCCGAACTCCCCGGCGATGCGCGACCCTAACCCGACGGTCGTTCTCATCCCCGGCCTCGGCATGATTGCTTGGGGCAAGGATAAGTCCGAATCCCGCGTCACGGCCGAGTTCTACAACTGCGCCGTCGAAGTCATGCGCGGCGCCGAAGCCATCGACCAGTACATCGCCCTGCCTCAGCAGGAAGCCTTCGACATCGAGTACTGGCTGCTCGAGGAAGCGAAGCTGAAGCGCATGCCGGCCGAGAAGGAACTCGCCCGACAGGTCATCATCGTCGTCGGCGCTGGTTCCGGCATCGGCAAGGAGACCGCCCATCGCCTCGTCAAGGAAGGCGCCCATATCGTGTGCGTCGACAAGAACGTCGAAGCGGCCCAAGGCACCGCCAAGGAAATCACCGACAAGCTCGGCTCTGGCATCGGCGTCGCTGGCACGGGTCTCTCCAACTGCGGTCCGGCTATCGGTCTCTCGGGTGACATCATGGATCGCTCCTCAATCCGCAAGATGCTCGACCAGGTCGCGCTCGCCTACGGCGGCTTCGACTCCATCTGCGTCACCGCCGGGATCTTCGTCTCTCCGGACACCACTGGCCACATCCCGGACGACAAGTGGGCCCTCACCTTCGCCCTCAACGTCACCGGCAGCTACCTCGTCGCCGACGAAGCCTTCAAGACCTGGAAGGAACAGGGTCTCCGCGGCAACCTCGTGCTGACCACCAGCGCCAACGCCGCCGTGGCTAAGAAGGGTTCCGTCGCCTACGATACCTCCAAGGCTGCCGCCAACCACCTCGTCCGCGAGATGGCCATGGAGCTTTCCCCCCTTATCCGCGTCAACGGCGTGGCCCCAGCCACCGTTGTGCAGGGTTCGGCGATGTTCCCACGCGACCGAGTGATCGCGTCACTTGCGAAGTACAATATTCCCTACACCGATGATGAGGCGACCGATTCACTGACCACGAAGCTCTCCCGCTTCTACGCCGATCGCACCCTGACGAAGAACCCCATCACCCCCGCCGACCAGGCTGAAGCCTACTTCCTACTCGTGACCAACCGCCTCAGCAAGACGACCGGACAGGTCATCACCGTCGACGGCGGCCTCCACGAAGCGTTCCTGCGCTGATCCCGTGCTCGTCTCTCTCTTCGTCCCTTGCTTCGTCGACCAGTTGACCCCCAAGGTCGGCTTGGCGACGGCCAAGGTATTGAAGCGCATCGGTGCCCACGGACCAAAGGAACTCCATCTGTTGCTCATCGGTTAAGTCGATGCCCCTCGCTTCCGCTTTCGCGTTGTTCGTCGCTTCAATCGCCGTACTCGGCGCCGAGGTGAAGCCGTTCAAGTGGTCGGGCGAGATTAACGTCCCCGACCCCACCGCCTGCACCGTGGATGAAGCGGGCAACGTTTACGTCTCATCGACGACCCGGCGCAAAGCTGGAGACCTCGATATCCGCGAACACGCCACGTGGACAACCGATGACGTCGCTCTGACCTCAATCGAAGAAAAACTGGCCTTCTACCAACGCATGCTGGCGCCTGGGGTAATGAAACAAGCACGGGGAGGCCTCAAGGATCACAATAAGGACGGTTCGATCGACTGGCAGGACCTCACCTTCCACAAAGAACGTATCTACAAGCTCTCCGACACTGATCATGACGGTATCGCCGACAGAATCACTGTCTTCGCCGAAGGCTTCAACTCCCCTATTTCTGGTATCGCCGCCGGCGTGCTTTACTTCGACGGATGGGTCTACCTGACCGCAATCCCTGATGTCTGGCGCCTGAAGGACACCGACGGTGATGGCGTGGCCGACCTCAAGGAACTCGTCGCCACCGGCTTCGGCGTTCACATCGCCTATGCTGGTCATGACATGCACGGACTCCGACTCGGACCTGATGGGCGCATCTATTGGAGCATCGGAGATAAAGGGCTGAACGTCACCAGCAAGGAACGGAAGCGCTTCTCCTACCCCCACCAAGGTGCCGTCGTCCGCTGCGAACCCGATGGCACAAACTTCGAGGTCTTCGCCCACGGCGTGCGGAATATCCAAGAGATTGCCTTCGATGATCTGGGCAACGTCATCGGCGTCGACAACGATGCCGACCAACCCAAGGAGCGGGAGCGCCTTGTCTATTTACTAGAAGGCTCCGACTCAGGATGGCGCAACCAACATCAATATCAGAAGACCGAGAGCCGCTGGATGAAAGAGAACCTATGGATGCCGAAAGGTCAGCCAGACCAACCTCTGGCCATCATCCCGCCCATCGCCAATTACTCCGATGGTCCCGCCGGTTTCCTGTACGAACCTGGTCATGCCATCGATGGAGAACAGCGCGGCCACTTCTTTCTCAATCAGTTCCCCAAAGGCAAGATGGACGCCTTCACCTTAGAGTCGGAGCGGGATTCCTTCCGACAGACGAATCTCCGAACTGTCAGCACCGGTATCATGGGTATTGGCATGGCCTGGGGGATCGACGGTAAAGCTTACCTCGCCGACTGGATCGGTGGTTACCCGCTGGACGGAAAAGGCGCAATTTGGCGATTCGATGTAGCCCCGAACGTGGATAAGTCCTCCGAAGGAATCCTTGCGAAACCTTTTTCGGTCGCGGTCCCCAAGGAGGAACTTCTCAGCCTCCTCAGTCACCGAGACCAACGCGTTCGGGTGAACGCCTCGATTCGTCTTCACCGACTGAGTGCTTGGGATGATCTACTCACTTTGGCGAAAAAAACAGATGCTCCCCGCTTCGCCCGGATTCATGCCATCTGGGGTTACGGGATGGGATTACGCCTCGGTAAGATTCAGGATGCCGCGCCGTGCTTAACCCTGCTGGACGACCATGACGGAGAGATTCGCGTGCAGGCCCTTAAAGTGCTCAGTGAAGCACGGCCGACCGATGGCTTAGTCGCCAAGGCCACCGAGCAGCTCGGCCATGAGGACCTGCGGGTCCGCACCCAGGCGGGTATCACGCTAGGTAAATTAGGTGGCAAAACGGAGGCTAGCGCCTTCTGGCGTGATGTTGAAGCGGACCTCCGCCGACCTTGGCTACGACATGGTCTCGTCAGCGGTCTAGCGGGCACTCAGACTTCTGCGGAACTTCTGGCTCTGGCGTTACGTGAGAGCGGCGCCAAGGCCACGTTCGCGACCCTCGCACTCGCACGTCAACAGTCCCCCTTGCTAGGCAAGCTACTCGACCACCCCAATCCAGACGTCGTCAATGAAGCCGCCCGAGGTATCCACGATGATGAAGGCGTCTTAGCCGCCCAAGAAGCTCTCGCCCAGGCCTTCTTAAACCCGAAGCTACCTAAGCAGGCCGCACGCCGAGCCCTTAACGCCAACCTTCGCCAAGGTGACGCCGCGTCGCTCGAACGACTGGTGAGCTGGACCTTACAGCAACCTGCCGCGGCCCCCTTTCGCGCCGAAGCCTTGAAGGCTCTGCTCTTCTTTGATCGTCCGCCCATCCTTGATCTCATCGATGGCACCGCCAAGCCGTACGCTCCTCGAGACACGGAAGCCATCAGGCAGAGCCTACAGAGACGCCAAGACGAATTCCTCGCCATCGTCCACCCCTCCGAACGCACTGCGGTCTTGGAGTTGATGGTTAAATATGAGTTAAACTTGCCATTCCCCGTCCTGCTGGCACTCGCCGAAGACCTCAAGGCGGCCCCCAGTGTGCGCCTTCAGACTCTCCGACTCCTAGGCCGAAAGACGACCGACCACGAAACCGTTTTGCGCACGCTTCGCGCTGCGGCCGGCGAAGGTAATCCATCGTCGGTCCGTATCGAAGCGTTCCACCAGATTTTCAGCCGCGACACCGGCATCGCCCTCGAGGTGGCACGTGCGGTGATTGATTCCAAAGTCGCCAAGATGCCCGAAAAGCAGGCCGTGGTGATGGCGCTGCGCGGTCGCACCGACGCCGCCTCAACCAAGCTCCTGCGCGAACTAGTCGAACGCCTCAACGCCCGCAAATTGGACGCCGGACTCAAACTTGAGGTCTTCCTCCTAGCGAAGGAAGCTGACTCCACCGAACTCACCCAGAACCTACAGAAGTACCTCGCCAATGGGACCAAGGGTGGACTCAAGATGGCCACCGCGGAGATTCCCTACGAGCTCCTCACCGAGGGGGGCGATGTACTCAGGGGTAAGGCCGTCATCAACGGGCATCTTGGTGCCAACTGTATCGGCTGCCATCGCGTCGATTCTGACGAAGGCAGCGAAGTGGGTCCGATACTCCGCACCATCGGCGCCCAACGCACGAAGGACGAAATCGTCGAATCACTGGTCGAACCCTCCGCTAAAATCGTGACTGGCTATGGCATCGAGACCGTCGTCCTCAAGGACGGGACGATCCTGGCAGGTAGCGTCCTGAAGGAAGGCGTAAAGTCCCTCGATTTAAGGCTACCAGACGGCAAAACACAGAAAGTCGCCGTCGCGGCCATTAGCTCGCGTACGCCCCCTGTCTCCATCATGCCGCCGATGCTCGGCATCCTGACGCCCACGGAAATCCGAGATGTGGTGGCCTATCTCTCTGGTCTGAAGCCCAAAGCCACCAAAGCCAAACCAGAGAAATCGAAGAAATGAAGTTTGCGAGGTTGAGTCTGCCCGAGACCGGCCATCAACTCGTGTATGCTGCTTCGCCTCCTACTGTTGGCGCCCCTGTTCGCCTTAGCCCAGGCTAACCTCGCTGCTGAATGGCAGAAACAGTATGACGCTTGGTATTGGCCCGCCCAACTAAGCCGACCCGAGAACGTCCGCTGGTCAGAGTCTGGAAGGCTCTTGGTCTATTCCTGGAAAGAAGGCCCGGCCATTTCTTGGAGACTGGTCGATTGTGCCACCGGCGAGACTAAACCTGCCTTTGATCATCCGAAGGTAGCGGCGGTTCTTTCGGTCCTTACAAAACGTACCGTCACGCCTCGTAAGTGGCCTTTCACCCACGTGATTGCGCTCGACGATGGGCGCCTCCGCCTAGAGGCCGAAGACGCGGCATGGATTCTTGAGACCAACCAACGACTGACGGCAGTGGCGGTAGGAAAGAAGATGGAAGCGGCAACCCCCGAGCGCACCGGGAGAGGTCCCGGCGAATCCAAACGCCTCTCTTTTTCCAAAACGGGGGCTGATTCGCCTACTGGCGACTTTAGGGTCGAGCTGCGTACGGGTAACGTGGTGCTGATTGAGCGAAAGAAGTCCGACACCGAAACCAAACTCACCCAGGATGGTGTCGCCGGAAAGGATGGTTGGGTCGGGCCAATCTCTTGGTCCCCGGATGGTCGACACTTCGCACTCTGGCGGGAGCGTACTGTGCCCGTTCGTCAGTACAGCGTCACCGACACACTTAAACAGACGAAGAAACTGATTAACTACGACAAACCTGGCGATGACCGGACTGAGCGCACCCCTTGGATCTTTTCCATCGAAAGTAAATCTGGGAGTCGACCACCTGCGGAAGTCCTGCCGCAGAGCTACAGCACCGAGCGACTGGATTGGTCAGGCGATTCACGCCGACTCCTCACGGAATTTATCCACCGCGGTTTCACTGGGCATGGCGTCATCGAATACGACACCTCTCGTAAGTTCTGGCGACGACTCCTCTCTGAAGAAGATCCGAAGTTCGTCTATTCCTTCGCCACCCGCTATCGATACGACCTCAGCGAGGCCCGTACCCTTTGGCTTTCGGAGCGCAGCGGCTGGCTCCACCTCTATGGCGTCGACCTCCTGAACGGTAAGACAGTCACTGCCATCACTTCAGGTCGTTGGGTCATGAAGGAAGTCCTTAAAGTCGACGAGAAAGCTGGCACAGTTACCTTCATCGCCCTCGGTCGTAATCCCGGCGAAAATCCGTATCATCAGCATTTCTGCAGAATCGGCCTCGACGGGCAGGGCATCATCGACCTCACCCCTTCGAATGGTCATCATGAGGCGACATTCTCACCCGATCGTCGCACCCTCATCGATGCCGCCTCAACGGTCGACCAACCGCCGACCTATACCTTGCGCAGCGGCATCAATGGGCGTGTCATCGCCAAATTAGGCGAGGGTGACCTCGGGCCTCTAAAGAAAGCAGGCTGGACGCCAACCACTCCGTTCGTGGCCAAAGACCGCGAAGGCAAGTTTGACATCTGGGGCGTCGTGACGCGCCCACACCCCTTCGACCCAAAGAAGAAGTATCCCGTCATCGAGAACATCTACGCCGGACCGCATGGCTCCTTCGCACCCCGATCCTTTAACTGGTGGAATCGCAATCACCGCGAACTCTCCTTGCGAGGTTTCTACGTCGTGCAGTTGGACGGCCGAGGGACCAACAACCGTGGTAAAGAATTCCACCAAGCTAGCTGGCGTAACCTCAAGGACGGCGGCTTCCCTGACCGTATCGCGTGGATGCGTTCCCTCGCCAAAATTGAACCTAACATGGACCTCAGCCGAGTCGGTATCTTCGGCGGGTCGGCTGGCGGCCAGAATACCGCCCATGCCGTCCTCCTTCACGGTGACTTTTATAAGGCCGGCGCCGCCGACTGCGGCTGCTACGACAACCGTATTGATAAGCTTTGGTGGAATGAACAATGGCTCGGCTACCCCGTCGGCCCTTGGTATGAAGAGAACTCCTGCGCACGTTACGCAGGTAACCTGCGTGGACGGCTCTTCCTGTCCGTCGGCGAAGCCGACACCAACGTCGACGTAAAGTGTAGTTATGATTTCCGCGACGCATTACTCGCGGCTGGCAAGAAGGATCAGTTCGAGTTCCATGTCGTTCCGGGCGCCAATCACGGAGCGGGGGAAGCCAACGAAATGCGGGAGAAGCGCGTGCGTTTCTTCGAGTCCGCCCTTGGCCAGCCCCTCCCCCTCTAAACATGACCACCACAACTCCTGGCCTGATTGAACTCAGACTTAACAACGTTGGTCAGCTGTTCAACACCATGGATCCGTCGCCGTTTCATGAACGCGACTTGGACCATGACGCCGAGGAATTTATTCTGAGTTGGGCCCGAGAGCATGAGAAAGATTCCGACCTACGCATCCGGGTTGTGCTTCGGCAGCCCGCCGATGCCGAAGCCGCCCGGCTCGTCCAGGAGTCACTGCAACATTACTTTGGGTATCGTGCCCGCATCGCCCGCCGCGACCTCGGCGAACTGTTCCGCGAAGGCCGGACTGCGCTCGTCATTGGGCTCCTGTTCCTCGGTGCGACCTTGGTGCTTCGAGATCTCATCACCCCTGGGCAGCGGCTGGGTGACTTCATCCGTGAAGGCTTGACCATCTGCGGGTGGGTGGGCCTGTGGAAGCCCATCGACATCCACCTCTACCGCTGGTGGCCCCTGCAGGCCCACGGGAGGCTCTTATCGAGGCTTTCTGGCTGCCCCGTCGAAGTCGTTTTCGAGCCCTAAAGACAGGCTCTCCCCGGCCTTATGGGCTTGATGAGACAGGCCGAAATAACGAATTTTTAACGAGATGCATTGACTGGGGGGGAGCCCTGCCCCAATCCCAACCTTTCGCATGCAGAATTTCGCGAGCCAGTGCCTGGACCAGACCAAGGCCCTCCTCAAACTCAACTTCAATTCCCTTTCAGCCGATGGCACTGTCGTGCCGGTCGCCGGGGAAGTTTCACGGGCTGATGAACCCGGCCACGCCGCCCTCGCCTTCGGGGAATACTTCCGTGCGACTGGCGAGCTGCACCTCGACCGCCAGAACATCGCTGAGATTGTCGCCCGGACGATCACCGCCCAGGTCCGCGTCAGCAAAGGCTCCGATAACGGCATGGCCTTCGCCTGTCTCGGGCTCCTCGCCTTCGGCCCGACCCGCGAACGCAACCCCGTCTGGGAAATCCTCGACGAAGCCACCCGCGCGCTCATCGACGAGCGTCTCGCCATCGAGAACGACCATCATGACCACGTCCAGGCTTTCGACATCGCCAAGGCAGTCTGCCGTTTCTCCTTCGGCTTGACCAAGAAAGACGAAACTGGCCCGCTGGTCGATCGCTTCATGGACCGCATCGCCGCGGCTTCCACCGGCGGATTCCATGACGATGCCAGCAAGGCCGCGAACATCGATAACTTCGGCGGAACTTTCGACCTTTACGGCGTCGTCTCCCTGATCTTCATCCGCCAGTCGCTCCAGCTGCACGCCAACATCCAGCTCCGCGACTCCAAGCTACCGAAGCTCCGCTCGCTAGCCGAGAAGTACATCCGTGTGATTATGGACACCGTCCGCGAAGACGGCCTAGGCTGGTCCTATGGTCGTGGTATCGGCGCCTACGGCCAGATGCACTGCATCACCCTCCTCCTCCAGGCGCTGCGCGATCGCTGGGTACCAGTCGACAAGGAAGCCTTGGCTCGTGACCTCGTCCGTCGTCTTTACGCCAATTTCTTCACGACCTTCTTCGACGCCGAACACGGCCTGATTATCGTCCGCGACGCCGAACGTGACACCATCCCGGGCCATACGACCCGCATGGCCAACTTCGACGCGGCACGTTACCTTTCCCAGTGGTCGCGCCTCGCCAAGACCATCGGCGGCGACCTCGAAGTCGTCAAACCTGCCAGCCGCCTACCGGTCTGCCGTTTCTTCTCTTTCGATAAGTCCCCTCGTAAAGAACAGGGCCTGCTCTCGTATCAGGATCCTGCCTCTGGCCTGCACATCATTCTGCCGCTGGTGTCGTCTGGCTCCCATCGTTTCTCGGACTCGTTGGCTTTCCCGCACATGCCTGGCGTTTTCGACTGGCCGTCTAATCAGCAGACCAGCCCGTTCATTCCGGAGTTCACCATCGCCGGCAAGGTCTACACGCCATCCTTTTACGGCAAGAACGCACAAGTCGCCATGGGTTCCAAGGCGGGGACCTATCACTTCCGCTACGACCAGCCTGACCTGATCGACCGCGACGAAAAGCTTTCGTCCAATATTGCCTCGTTGAAAGTCGACTGGGAATTCAACGGCGGCCGTATCGTCGCCCGGTTCACCCTGACCGCGAAGTCCGCTGTCATGCTCGAGGATTTCCGCCTCGTGCTCCCGATTGCTGCCACGCATTCGCGCATGACTCCCGGCAACGCCTTGGTGCTCGGTGCCGAGTCGCATCGCTGCGAAGTCATCAAGGATGACTTCCATTGCACTTGGGCCGAGACGAAGGTCGTGAGCGACAACCCCAAGCACCGCACATGCTGGGGTAAGGTCCACTTCTACCAGACCCTCCAGCGTGATAAGTCCATGCCCCTGCGCGCCGGCATGACCTACGCCTTTGAAATCGCCTACCAGCCCCACGTCGTGCGGGCCGGGGACGCGGTCTAAGGTCGGTTTCCCGGTCCACCCAGCCTTCGGGGTTGTCCTCGCCCCTTTCGGTGCCCTATTCCCTAGGGTACCTTTTCATGCCCAGTCCGTTCTACATCACCACGGCCATCGACTACGCCAATGGCTCGCCGCACCTTGGCCACGCCTATGAGAAAGTCCTCTCTGACGTAATCTCGCGCCACATGCGCATGAGCGGCCGCAAAGTACACTTCCTCACCGGCCTCGATGAGCACGGCCAGAAGGTCCAGCAGACCGCCCTCAAGCGTGGCGTTGCACCCCAGGTCCTCGTCGACGAGATCGCTGCAGTCTTTAAGGGCATGCTCGGCGACCTTAATATCTCGCACGACGATTATATCCGCACGACCGAACCGCGCCATAAAAAGGTTGTACAGCAGTTCCTGCAGAAACTCTTCGATCAAGGGCTGATCTACAAGGGACAGAAGACCGACTGGTACTCCACGCGCCAGGAACAGTTCCTCACTGACAAGGATCGCGCCCCGGACGGATCCTGGCCTGAGATCTACGGCGAGGTCACGCAATCAACCGAGGAGAACTATTACTTCAAGCTTTCCCAGTTCCAACCTTGGCTTGTCGAACACATCAAGTCGCACCCCGACTTCATCACACCGCGTTTCCGGCAAAACCAAGTCCTTGAGTTCCTGAAGGAGCCGATGAATGACCTCTGTATCTCGCGTCCGAAGTCCCGATTGACCTGGGGCATCGAGCTCCCTTTCGATACCGCTTTCGTCACCTACGTCTGGTTCGACGCGCTGACCAACTACTACTCCGCCGTGGCCGACAAGGGACTCTGGCCCGCCGACGTCCATGTCATCGGTAAGGACATCCTGTCACCGCCCCACGCCGTCTACTGGCCCTGCATGCTCAAGGCTCTCGGCATTGAGCCCCCACGGCAGTTGCTCGTCCATGGCTGGTGGACCGTCAATAACCAGAAAGCCTCCAAGAGCTCCGGTAACGCCACCAACACACTTGGCTTCGCCGCCTCCCATGGTGCCGATGCGTTCCGTTACTACCTCTGCCGCGAGATGGTCGTCGGCCAAGACGCCGACTTCTCGTCGACCACCTTCGAGAACCGCTACAAGGCAGACCTCGGCAACAATCTCGGCAATCTCGTCAACCGACTCCTCAATATGGTTGGCCGCAGTTATGCGGGCGCAATCCCGGCCGCCGCGGCCGACGAAGAACTCGAAAAGAACCTCCGTCAGCTCTGGAGTGATTCAATCAAGAAATACGACGAAGCGTTCGCTGAGTACCAGGTCAGCCATGCCCTGGAAGCCCTCTGGGTCTTCATCAGCGCCATGAACGCCTACATCGAGGCGCGGGCGCCCTGGAAACTTGCCAAATCCGCTGAGGCCGCCGATCGAGCACGCCTCGATTCCTGCCTCGCGCACGTCGCGGAAGGCCTGCGACTCGTCGGGACAATCCTTACCCCGGTGATGCCCGCGACCTGTGACAAGCTCCTGACCAATATCGGTCGCCCCGTCGCCACCCATTTCGAAGGACAGCTGACCTGGTCTACCGTCTGCACGGGCTCAAAGGTCGCCGAAAAGTGCATCCTTTTTCCCCCAATCGAGACTCCGACTGAAACTCCTTCGGCCTGATTGGACATTTCGCGCGGAGACCTTACCTTCACCGCCGTGGATTCCGTCAAGACCATCGACGAAGTTGCTTTACTAGCTGACGCGGAAAAACGCGCCGCAGGTGAGGGGATTGTCTGTTACACCTTTCCCACACCCGAACTCGATCCGCTTGCCGTTCTGGAAACCCTGGATGAACCGGCACCCCGTGGCTACTTTGAGAACCCTTCCCGCAAGCGTTCTCATGCAGCCGGCTCTCCGCTTCGTCAATGGTCCGGACGCGGCGAGCAACGCTTTGTCGATGCTGACCGCTGGCTTCGTCAACTCGACGCCAGCCTGACCTGCGTCGGCCCGCGTCCACGGGTCATCGCAACGTTCCCCTTCTACCCAGGGAATGAGAATGATGGCGCGGAGGCCAAACTCTTCCTTCCTGGCTGGCAGGTCGTCAGCGAAGACGGCCTGACAACCGTCACCCTCTGCGAACCTGCCGCAACTGGCTGCGCCGCCCGCTTGGCCATCAGGGCGGAAAGCTTCCGTAAGTTCACCTATCGATCCAACCCCAGCCCACCTCGGGCCCCGGTTCCAACCGTTCTTTCGGAAGTAGGCGGCTCCTGGTTCCCGTCCGCGGTCATCCGAGCCACCGAACTGATCAAGGAAGGTTCTTTTGAGAAGATTGTGCTTTCGCGTGCCTTCGATTGGCGGCGGGCCGAGCCCTTCAGCATTTATGCGACATTGCACCGCCTGCGTCGCGGCAATCCGCCTTGCCATACGTTCCTCGTCGACGAGGCCGAGGGTGCACTCGTCGGCGCTACCCCAGAGACGCTCCTCTCGCTATTCGATGGCGCCGTCCGTTCCGAATCTGTGGCCGGCACGACCCGTCGTGGAGAATCCGCATCCGAAGACGCCAGCCTAGCTGAGGCGTTACTCACCAGCGAAAAGGATCTCCGCGAACACAGCGCCGTTACCGCCTCGATTCTGCGACGTCTCCGTATGGTCGGCGTCCTTGCAGCGACCTCGCGTAACGCCGAACTCCTTCGTCTCGGCAACGTAATGCACCTGCGGACACCCATCGAAGGGACGATGCCTGCCGACCGCCGCTTCTTGGAGGTCGCCGGCGAACTTCACCCGACTCCGGCCGTTGGCGGTAAGCCGCGTGCGCTGGCCCTTCCCTTCATCCCCGGATTCGAACCTCACCAGCGCGGCCTCTACACCGGTGCGGTCGGCTGGGTTCGTTCGGATGGTGCCTCTGGGAAACTCTTCGTCGCTCTTCGCTGTGCCCGACTCAAAGGTTCGGAAGCCCGCGCCTTCGCCGGCGCCGGCATCGTCGCCGGCTCGAATCCAGAGGCCGAAGCGACGGAAACCGAGATGAAGCTCCGGACCATCCTTGAGGCGCTCATCTGAGGATGAAGGTGGTACTTCAGCGCGTACTCTCAGCCTCCGTGTCCGTAGACGGAAGCACCACTGGTAAGATCGGTCCAGGCTATCTCCTGTTCGTCGGCTTGGGCGCCGGCGATGACGAAGCTACCGTGCGGAGGTTAGCCACGGACATCTCTAAAGCTCGACTGATGTCCGACGCCCAAGGCAAGATGGGGGTCAGTCTCCGTGACTCCAACGGTCAGGCCCTCGCGGTCAGTCAATTCACCTTGCTGGCGGACTTTACCAAAGGAAATCGACCTTCCTTCAATGCGGCCGCCAAGCCGGAAGTCGCCAAACCACTGTTCGACCTCTTCGTCCAAGAGCTTTCCAACCTGCTTGGACAGCCCGTGCCGACCGGAGTCTTCGGGGCAGACATGCGGATTGAACTCGTGAACGACGGACCGGCGACGATCATACTCGAATAGTTTAGGCTTAACCTCTGGTCCCGCCGTCCCTACCTCTGAAGTCCGCTCATGCTTTCCGTCCGCATCATTCCTTGCCTCGACGTCCATGGCGGACGCGTGGTCAAGGGCGTCAAGTTCGAGGAACTACGTGATGCCGGCGACCCTGTCGCCGTCGCCGCGGCCTATGAGAAGCAAGGAGCCGACGAACTGGTCTTCCTCGATATCACTGCGTCCAGCGACGAACGACGAACCATGGTCGACGTCGTTGAACGCACCGCCGACCAAGTCTTCATGCCGCTCACCGTCGGCGGCGGCCTTCGTTCCGTCGAAGACATTCGCACGATGCTCAACGCCGGCGCCGACAAGGTCTCGCTCAATACCTCCGCCATCAAGGACCCGAACCTTGTCCTCGAGGCTGCACGTAAATTCGGCAGCCAATGCATCGTGGTCGCCATCGACGCTAAGAACGTCGGACCTGGCAAATGGGAGGTCTTCACGCATGGCGGCCGTAATCCGACCGGACTCGACGCCATTGAATGGGCCCGCAAAGCACACTCCCTTGGCGCCGGCGAAATCCTTCTAACTAGTATGGATCGCGATGGTACCGCTGCCGGTTACGATATCCCGCTCAATCTGGCCGTCTCTTCCGCCGTGGAGGTCCCCGTCATCGCCTCTGGCGGCGCAGGCAACCTCGACCACATGGCTGACGTCCTCAAGCAAGGCGGCGCTAGCGCCGTCCTCGCGGCCAGCATCTTCCACTTCGGCACCTATACCGTCCGTCAAGCCAAGGAGCACCTGCGTGCCGCCGGCCTACCCGTGCGCCTTTAAGCGACGATCGGCGGGACGGCCTTAGGCATCACCAGGATTTTGTCCAGTCGGTGACCGTCCATGTCGACGACCTCGAACACGTGGCCCAAGGCCTCGACGCGATCCCCTTCGACCGGAATACGCCCAAGGGTGCGCATAATAAAGCCCGAGATAGCCGTAAATCGGCCGGAGCCTTCGCCGGGGAATCGTCCGATGATGCCGGTGGCTTCCCGGAAATCGTCCAACGAGACGACCGCATCAACGATCCAACTGCCGTCTTCGCGACGTCGTACCAGCTTCGGCTGGGCGATGGGCGAACCTTCGTTCGGGAGCTCCCCGACGACGGATTCAAGGACATCGTTCAAGGAGACGACACCGCGGACCCGGCCGAACTCGTCGGTGACCAGGGCGATGTGGATCTTATCCTTGCGGAACATCTCCAGCAACTGCGTGCCCGTGCAGTGGGTCGACACGATCGGAGGCTCGGTCAGCAGGTCCTTAATCGAGGCCGTACCGACAAGAGACAGATTAGCCCAGAGACGTTTCACCGAGACGACCCCCAGAGGGCGGTCAGGTGATCCTCGGTAGACTGGGAACCAAGTATGGCCGGAGGCGACCACCTTACGCCAGTTGACCTCGTCGGAATCCTCGAGGTTTAGCCAGACAACGCGATTGCTCGGCGTCATGAGACGTTCCGCGGTAACTAGGTCCAAGGACAAGGCGCCATGCACCATGCGATGCTCCGCCGCGTGAAGCACGCCGGAGGCCATGCCTTGGTCAACCATCATGCGGAGCTCGTCTTCGGACATCGTATCTTCGGGCGTACGCTTACGGCCGAAGAGACGCAGGATGATGTCGGCAAAGAAACCCAACGTGCTAACCAGTGGCGAGGCGAGGAACGAGACCGCGATCATCGGCCGGGACAGTAATACCGCCAAGCCTTCTGGATTTGAGAGCCCGAGCCGCTTGGGCACGATTTCGGCCAGGACGATGGTCAACGAACCAATCACGAAAGAAACGCCGGTGCGGGAGATGACGTCGGCGTTGTCGTGCAGCCACGTCCAGTTGCTGGCCTCCAGGTAAGGCTTAATATGAGCCGCTAAGGGGGCACCACCGAAGGTTGCGGCAATAATGCTACCGAATGTCAGTCCGACCTGGACGGTCGAGAGGAACTTCGAGGGGTTGGCCAGGAGCTCCAAGGCGGCCTTCGCGCCCTTACTGCCGTCTTCTGCCAGACGGGTCAGGCGACGACGATTAGAGGAGACCAGCGCCATTTCCGATAACTCGAAAACACCGATGGTCGCCCAGCAGGCCAATATCACGAATAATTCCACAAAACAGGCGTAGGGGGCGGGGGGAAGGCAGTCAAATCCGCTTGTTCACATCGACACTAAGCCTAGGTTCTACCCTTCAATGGCGTCCCATTTCGAGGCAATCATCGTCGGTAGCGGCATCGGCGGGCTGAGTTTTGCACTTAATCTCGCCCAGCGCGGCCATGCCGTCGCCATCGTCACCAAGAAGACCAGCTCGGAATCCAATACGAACTGGGCCCAAGGTGGCATCGCCTGCGTGACTGATCAAACCGACGATTTCCATAGCCACGTGAAGGATACCCTCATTGCGGGAGACGGGCTATGCGACCTCGACGCCGTGACCCATATCATCGAGTCCGGTCCAGCCCGCGTCGACGAGCTGATTGCATGGGGGGTGGAATTCGAGAATGGCACGGATGGTAAGCCTGACCTCGGTCGCGAAGGTGGACATTCCAAGCGGCGCATCCTGCATGCTCGCGATATGACTGGACGTGCGATCGAATCCGCCCTGCTGCGTGCCATCGCCCGGTCGCCCAAGGTCGTGATGCTCGAACACCACCTTGCCATCGACCTCATCACTCGCGCCAAACTCGGAACCTGCCCGATCGGTTCGCCCGAAGATCGCGTCCTCGGCCTCCATGTACTCAACACTAATGCCGGGCGCGTAGAAACGCTTTCCGCCAACGCCGTGGTCCTAGCCACTGGTGGGACCGGTCAGGTCTACCAGTTCACCACGAACCCAGACATCGCTACTGGCGATGGTATTGCGATGGCCTATCGTGCGGGTGCCGAAGTACGCGACATGGAGATGGTCCAGTTCCATCCGACGGCGCTCAAAGCTCCGGACGGAAGCCGCGCCCTGATTTCCGAAGCCGTCCGCGGCGAGGGCGCTATCCTGCGCGATGTCTCGATGCGGGCATTCATGAAGGACTTCCATCCCCTCGGTGACCTCGCACCGCGTGACATCGTCGCCCGTGCCATCGACTCGGTAATGAAACGCGACGGCGCCCCTCATGTCCTCCTCGACGCCACCCAGGTCGCCAAGGGGCACTTCGCGGAGCGCTTCCCACATATCTACGCCACCTGCCTCAAGGCTGGTTTCGATCTCACCAAAGAACCGGCTCCCGTGGTTCCAGCCGCACACTACCTCTGCGGCGGGGTCGCCACGGACCTTCGCGGTCAGACTTCCCTCGCCGGTCTTTTCGCCGTCGGTGAAGCCGCCTGCACCGGACTGCACGGCGCCAACCGGCTGGCCTCCAATTCCCTGCTCGAAGCGGTCGTCTTGGCCCATGATGGCGCTGCCGCCGCCCACGACGTAATCCTGGCCAAGAAAGACAATGCTACGACCTTACCCGCATGGATTGACGGTTCAGCCGGCGATCCGGACGAACGGGTGGTACTGACGCATAACTGGGACGAGCTTCGCCGCACGATGTGGGATTATGTCGGTATCGTCCGTTCGACCAAGCGCCTCCAACGTGCGCGCACGCGCATCGGCACCCTGTCTGACGAAGTGCGTGAGTACTACTGGAACTTCCGCGTCGAGCCACGGCTCCTTGAACTGCGTAACCTGATCCAGGTCGCCGAACTTATCATCGACTGCGCGTTGCAACGCCGCGAGAGCCGTGGCCTCCATTTCACCCTCGATTACCCGGCGAAACTAGCGGAAGCCCGTCACACCTCGGTTCGTCGTCCCCAGGGTCGCCCATGAAGATTGCAATCGTCGGCACTGGGGCCATTGGAGGATGGTACGCCGCCTTGCTTGCCGAAGCTGGGCACGAAGTCCACTGCCTCGCCCGGAGCGACTTTGAAGTCATCCGCGCTCATGGCCTGACGATTAAGAATAAAGGCACGGAACGCGTCGTCCGCATCGCGTCGGCAACGCCCGATGCAGGGACTATCGGCCCGTGCGATCTTGTCGTCGTCACGATTAAATCAACCTCCAACCGCGCCCTTCCCGCGCTAGTCTCGCCATTACTCGGTCCCACCACAATCGTGGTGACCCTCCAGAATGGCATGGGGAACGTCGAAGCTTTGGCATGTTTACACACGAACGAGCGCATCGTCGCCGGACTTTGCTTCGTTTGCATCAATCGTATCGCCCCAGCCGTGATCGACACGACACTCGCTGGCTACGTCCGAATGGCCGCCGCCTCCGGCTCAATCAATGCAGCCGTCGAAACCTGCGTCGCCACCTTTATCGGAGCCGGAGTGGATTGCCAGGCCGAGACCTCGCTTGAATCCGTACTCTGGAAAAAGCTCTGTTGGAATATACCTTTCAATGGTCTCTCCATCGCCGGAGGCAGCATCACGACCGACCTCATTCTCGCCAATCCCTCATTGAACGATCGGGCCTACCTCCTAATGAAAGAAGTGCAGGCGGCGGCCATCGCCCGTAGCCATGGCTTCGACGACTCCCATATCAAAAGGCAATTCATGGTCACGGTGGGCATGGGCCCCTACCGTCCTTCGAGTCTGATTGATTTCATCGAAGGACGTGACGTCGAAGTGGAAGGAATCTGGGGCGAACCGCTCCGCCGTGGCCTCGCCGCAGGCGTGAAGATGCCGGAGACCGAAAAGCTGGTCGCGGAGATTAAGTCACGCATCGCAGCCCGCGGGTAATCATCAGTTAACGCGTGATCATTCCGAGCTTGGTCCGAATGAGATCCGCGAGCCTTGCCTGACTCAGGAAGCTGGCAGGCATATCGGTGACAGCTTCGACGACGTGCAGGGTTTTTCCGTCGCGAGCCATGATGGTCAGCTTGAGTGTCACGTGGCCGGGAGGCGTTCCCGTGGCGGGTGGTCTGATCATCCAAACGGCATGAAGGATCGCATCGGCGCGAGCTGGCTCCATGGCAGCGACATAGCCGAGATCTTCCAGAACCCGCACGGATGTGTCATGAATGACGGCGGAGTACTGTGCCAAATCAGGCACCAAGGTTCCGGGAGCCTCTTCGACGTAGATACTTCGGATGAGCATGGGCTTAGGGGGGCCGACGGAACAAGCGACCAGGCCTAGCCAAAGACAGCCCAAGATGCTTAAGACGGACGGCCTCAGTCGGTGCATAACTTGTTTATTACCCGTTCTCGCTCCGGGACAAGCAGGGACATGATGGGACCAGTTGACCTTTGAGGTCAGCACGACTCCCTTCACCCAATGGCCCGCGTCCAAGCCGTCACTTTCGACCTAGCAGGCACCCTGCTCTTCCCGCACCCTTCGGTCGGCGCGGTGTATGCGGCCTGCGCGAAGCGACACGGTATCGAGATTGAGTCCGCCGTGCTTGATGCGTCGTTCCCGTTGGCGTTCAAGGGTGGACCGAAGAACGCCAAACCCGAAGTCTTCTGGAAGGAAGTCGTGCAGCGTTGCTTCGGGCCGGCCCTCCCGTCTTCTAAAATAGACGCCGTCTTCAAGGAATGCTGGGAAGCCTTCGCGCGCCCCGAATCCTGGCGCCTAGCCCCAGGATCACTGCAGGCAATCTCCGCCATCCGCTTCCTCGGCGTGAAGGTCGGGGTACTTTCCAACGCGGACGGCCGGATGCGTAAGGTCCTCGAAGGCCATGGACTGACGCGACACCTAGATGGCATCTTCCTCTCCGAAGACACCGGGCATTCCAAACCTGACCCCAAGGCCTTTGGACAGGCGGCCCGGGCGCTCGGCGGATCGGTCTCTGGCCTCGTGCACTTTGGCGATAGCCCGACGGAAGACGGCGAAGGGGCTCGTGATGCCGGCGCCACTGGTGTGGTCGTCGGCGGTGCGCACGCTCCCGATCGCTGTCTGCGCAACGAGAAGATTTCTGAAGCGCCCTATGCGATTCGGGCTTTACTGACCGAAGGAAAACTCAAAGGAAAGTTCTCACGGACTGTCCAGAATCTCCTGGCCAACCTGCGCGGCCTGCCGGAGGACCGCGGGCGCTCCACCGATCGCGCGATGAAGACGATCGACGACGCGGTGCAGGACGCTTTCAAGAAGCTGCGCCTCGACAAGCCCGTACCAGAGACGGCCATCGTAGCCCATTGGCTGGAACTACTACCGGTCAAGTTAGCCAAGCGCTCAGCCCCCCTGAGGGTCCTGGAGGGAGGTAAGCTCGTCGTCCAGTGCGAGAACTCCGTGATTAAGTCGGAGATCCGCTTCCACGAGCGGGCAATGCTGGCCAAGATTAGACTCCTGCGCGGATGCCAGGAAGTCCGATCCATCAGCTTTGTGAACGCGTGATTAATTCGACTTCGGTTCGAACGGCTTCTGGAAGACGTCCTTAAAGTCGTAGACTTCCTTGAAGTCCTCGAGGTTATCCTCAGGCGAACGACCGAACAGCCCTGTCTCGATGATATTGAAGACGATGTTACCGACGTCGGCCGACTTGCGCAGCCCCCAGTTATGCAGGAGCGGATAGGCCATCGGGCCATACGTCTCCAGAACGTGCTGTCGGAACCCTTCAAGCAACTGCGGGCCGCTCACATGGCGGTTCACGGTGCTCTTGCCTTTCTTCGGCTCACCATGGATGAGTTTCTGCGCGTGATCGAGTCCCACGCGCACAACGTCATACGCTTGAGGCTGATAACGGGAATCCTTCTGGCGGATGAGGCGGACAGCTTCGTCGAAATCCATGGTTAGAGCTTGGCGAGTTCAGCCAGCAGGCGGGCGTTCTGGGCTTCGGTACCGACAGTGAGACGCAGCCAGCCGGTCATGCCGTAACCGCGGAGAGGTCGGACGATGACGCCCGCTTTCTGCAGGACGGTAAAAGCTTCTTCGGCCTTCGGGACCTGCGTAGCGAGGAAGTTGGCCTTACCGTCGATATAGGCGAAACCGAGTTTCTTAAGTCCGGCGGACAACTGGGCGATTCCGGCAGCGTTGACCTCCCGCGTTCGACGCACGAACGCATCGTCATCAAGGGCGGCTTCAGCGGCAGCAAGGGCAGGCAGGTTGACATTGAAAGGCTGGCGGACGCGATTGAGCAAACCGCAGACCTCAGGCGAGCCCATCAGGTAGCCTACGCGCAGGCCCGCGAGGCCATAGGCCTTGGAGAAGGTGCGGGAGAGCACGACCTTGCGACCAGCCTTCATGAGTGGGCGGAGATCGGCCGAGGCTTCGAGGTATTCCGTGTAGGCTTCGTCGAGACAGAAGATCACATCCTCCGGCAATGATTCGGCGAAGGCCAGGATGTCGGCCGGTTCGTCGGTGCCTCCGGTAGGATTATTCGGGCTAGCCAGGAAAACGATGCGGGTCTTAGAGGTGACCGCGGCGCGCATGGCCTGAAGATCATGACGATAACCTGGCATCGGGACTTCGACCGCCGTCGCCCCAAAAAGCATCGTCGAGAGCTTATAGACGATGAAGGCCTGGGAACCGAAGACGACTTCATCACCCGGGCGAAGGAAGGCTTGCGCGAGCAGAATCATCACCTCGTTCGAACCGTTACCGATGACGAAGTTGGTCGGCTCCAACGACCACTTCTTGGCCAGCTTCTCGCGCAGGAAGGTGCAACCGCCATCAGGATAGAGGTGACAGTGATCGAGGGCCTTGTGGGCCGCGGCCAAGCCAAGAGGAGACGGTCCTAGCGGATTCTCATTGGACGCGAGCTTGATGACGGCCGTGGGATCTAGGCCGAACTCACGGGCGACGACCTCGATGGGACGGCCGGCCTCATAGACGGGCTGGGTGAGGACAGGCCGATTGGCTAGGTCTGAATAGGAAGCCATGAATAAGGCAATCAATGCAAGTGTTGGCGAGATTTGCAAGCGTGAGCGACCGCCCTCCCCGCTTGCCACAGGCACTGCCGAAGTTTAAGCGTGCACCATGAAACTCGTCGTCACGGGCGCCTCCGGATTCCTTGGTCGTGAGGTTTGCCTCGCCGCTTTGCGACGCGGACACGAAGTCGTGGCGCTCGGCGGGTCGCGCGCACCGACGATTCCGGGCGTGGCGCAGGCAAGGACGTTCGACCTATGCTCCGAGGCCGCCCTCGAAGCCCTCCTACTGGAGGAGTTTCCACAAGCGGTCGTGCATTGCGCTGCTAAGCCGACGATCGAAGCCTGCCTGGCCGACCCCGCGCACGCGAAGGCCCTCAACACCGAGGTGCCCAGAAAGCTCGCCCAGCTATGCTTCCACCTCGGCGCGAAACTCGTCCACCTTTCGACCGATACCGTCTTCGACGGCATCGCGGGTAGCTATCAGCATACCGATCAGCCCGCCCCGCTCAACCTCTACGGCGAAACCAAAGCGGCCGCCGAAATCGAGGTTCTCCGTTATGGTCGTGAGCATGCCGCTGTCCTACGTACGTCACCGATTATCGGCAACTCGCCCGGCGGAGATCGCGGACTGCATGAACGTCTCTTCGCTTCGTGGAAGGAAGGTAAGCCGGCCACTTTATTTACCGACGAGATTCGCCAGCCCGTCGAGGTGTCGAATCTCGCCGACGTGACCATCGAGTTGTGCGAGCGCGCCAACCTCTCCGGACTCTACCACTGGGCAGGCACCGAAGCGATGAGTCGGCACGAGATTGGCGTCCGGATCGCCCGGCATTTCGGACTCGATATCGACACTTTCGTACGTGCGATTAGCCGAGCGGAAGTCCCCTCCGCCGCGACTCGACCGCGAGACCTCAGCCTGCGTCTGCACCCCTTAGCGGGCAAGCTCCGCACCGCCGCCCAATCCTTTGAGGAACAACTCGCGTCACTGCGTATTCCCCGAGGCTGTGAGGAATGGTATGAAAAAGAGACCGGCCGAAAGGTCGTGCGTCGGCTGGAAAAGGGCATAGACTTCTAAGTATGGACGTTCTCCCACGCCAAGCCGCCGACGCCGTCGCCAACATGGCGGCGGACTTGATGCTGCTGGAGTCCTATCCCGCCCCCAAGAATATCCGCTTTCGCGCCTATGCTTGGTCGGCCCCCGCCTTCACCTTCGGCGTGTCACAGTCTTGGGCCAAGTATCGCGAAATCGTCCCTGCTCGCTACCCGCTGGTCCGTCGTTGTACCGGAGGCGGTCTGGTTTCTCATTTAGACGATTGGACCTTTGCCTTGGTAATCCCTGCGGGCCATCCTCTCTTTAAAGCCGATGCGATGGCCAGCTATGCCGCCGTGCACGAAGCCCTACTGCAGACCCTCTTGCTTCAAGGTCAGCCGGTAAAGCTGGCACCCATGCCAGCGGGTAACCGTGACTTCCAGTCGCCCGACGATTGCGCGCGACGTGCCGAACCGAACGACCTGGTCCGGAGCGACGACGCTCGCAAGGTGGCCGGAGCCGCCCAGAAACGCACCCGCAACGGCTTACTCATCGAAGGCTATATCTGGCGTCCTTTCCTACCTGGCTGCGATTGGCGGCGCTTCGAGAAGGACTTCGTGCAGACCCTGGGCACCGTCCTGCAAAGCCCAGCCGTCCCCGTACCAGAACCGACCTACAATCAGTTCGACCACGAAGGTACGTGGGGGAAATTTGCGTCGCGCGAGTGGAACGAGCGGATCTAAGCGAACAGATCGAGTTCTGGACCAGCTTCCTGAGCCCGTGGCTTGGGCGCAGCGGGCTTCTTGGGCTCAGCGGCTGGCATGGATACTCCCCCCATCGGTAAGGCCTTAGCCGGCAAGCCTGAGCCTGCCTCGAGGCCAGCCAGAATTTCCCGGGCTCGCTGGACGACCGCTGGCGGCATACCAGCCAGACGGGCGACCTGAATCCCATAAGAACGGTCAGCGGCCCCCGGGACTACCCGACGCACGAAGACGATCTCATCCTTCCACTCCTTGACGGCGACCGACCAGTTGCGGAGGCGCGGCATAGAGTCGGCCAGTTTGGTCAGCTCGTGATAGTGGGTTGCGAAAAGCGTACGCGGCCCAGCTTGAGCTCCGCCGTGGAGATGCTCGGCCACAGCCCAAGCAATACTGATCCCATCGTAGGTGCTCGTGCCGCGACCAATCTCATCCAGCACCACCAAGGAACAGGTCGTGGCATTGTTAAGGATGTTAGACGTTTCATTCATCTCAACCATGAAGGTCGAGTTGCCGCGCGAGAGTTCGTCGGAAGCGCCGACACGGCAGAAAATCCGGTCGACAAGGCCAATCCGCGCAGTGGCGGCCGGCACCCAGCAACCAAGATGGGCGAGCAAGGCGATCAACGCAACCTGGCGGATGTAGGTGGACTTACCGGCCATGTTTGGCCCGGTGAGCAAGGCAATCTGCTCGCCGGTGCTGCTCAGGCGTGTGTCGTTAGGGACGAATGATCCGGCACCTGGACGGGCTTGCAGCATACGTTCCACAACCGGATGGCGTCCTTGCTCAATCTCTAGGGAATCCGAATCATCAACGACGGGCTTGGTCCAGTTAGCCTCGCGAGCGAGCTCCGCCCAGCCGCGGACGATATCAACCTCGGCGACCGTTTGGGCGGTGGCCAACAAAGACTCTGTTCGAGCAATCACTTCGACGAGCAGGGCTTGGAAGAGTTCAGTTTCGCGGGCGAGTGCCTGTTCGTCGGCCCGCAGGACCTCGCGTTCCTTGGTCCGGAGTTCTTCGGTGGTGAAGCGCTCGGCGTTCACCATAGTTTGCTTACGGATATAATCGGCCGGCACGGCGGCGAGGTTGGCCTTGGTGATCTCGATGGCGTAGCCAAAGGCACCGTTGTAACGGACTTTCAGTGACTTGATACCGGTCCGGCTCTGTTCATTACGCTCGAACTCGGCAATCCAGCCTTTGCTGTCCGAGGCGAGCGAGCGGAGGCGATCCAGTTCAGCGTCGAAACCCGTGCGCAGGGCACCCCCTTCACTCAAGTCGACCGGAAGCTCGTCGCCCAAGGCCGCTTCCAGACGCACGAGCAGTTCCGGCTCCAGATTGATTCGGCCAGCCTGTTCAGCGAGGGCGCCGCCCGGAAGCGCTAAGAGTTCTTCGCGGATCGGAGGCAAAGTGCGGAGGGTGTCACGGACCCCGCCGAGTTCACGCGGATTGCGCAGCCGGTTTTGCAACCGGGCAAGGATGCGCGCGATGTCGCGGACGCCGCGCAGGGCTTCGCCCACACGAGACGAGGCACCAGGGTGCTTAAAGAATTCCCCGACGGTATTCTGGCGCTGGGCGATACGGGTGAGGTCGGTCGACGGCTCAGCTAGCCACAACGCCAACAAGCGAGCCCCTGAGGGTGTCTCGGTGCGGTCGATGGTCTCAAGCAACGAACCTTCACGCGAACCATTGGAGGAAACGAAGAGCTCAAGGTTACGAGAGGAGGCCGCATCCAGCAGCACGGACGAACCTAGTTTAGTCTCAATCAGGCGGAAGAGATTCTTCGGGCGATCGCAAAGCGAGTCGGTGACGTAACCGAGCACGGCTCCTGCCACGCCCAAGGCCGGGTGTTCTTCGGTTAGACCAAAACCCGCGAGGCCATGAACGGAGAGAGTCTGAGCGACAAGCCGAGCACCGGCGATGCCATCGAAATTCCACCCCGGCAAACGGGAAACGGCCCTACCCTGCAGGAAGACCTCCAGTGCTTCCCGATGCTCTGCGGGAGGTTCGAGGCCCTCGGGAAGGATAATCTCACGGGGCGAGACTGAGTGCAGCAACGGCAGCAGGCGCGAAGGAGAGACGTCCGTCGCCAGTCGGAAATCAGCGGTTGAGACATCAAGCCAGGAAGCATGCCAGCCCTGCTTATCCCAGGAAATCGCCGCCAGGTAGTTACCCCGACGCGAATCGAGCTGAGAATCTTCAAGTGCCGTACCCGGAGTCAGAATACGCGTCAGGCCTCGGCGCACCAGCTTACCAGCGACCGGCGCTTCGAGCTGATCGCAGATAGCGACCTTCCAGCCAGCGGCCAGAAGCCGGTTCACATAGGCCGGCGCGGCATGGTGCGGCAAGCCGGCCATCGGTGTCTCGTGTCGCTTCGTAAGCGTCAGCCCGAGGACCTTGGCCGCGACAACGGCGTCTTCGCCGAAAACCTCATAGAAGTCACCTAAGCGAAAAAGCAGGATCGTCCCTGTCGCGAGCTTCTCACGAAACTCGCGGTACTGCCGCTGCATCGGGGTTTCCTTTTCCACTGGATGCAGGGAAACTCCCCGCAAACGCATGCGCAAGAACGGACTACCCTCCCCCACCCCAGCGGGGCGGGAAGTTGCTCACATCAGCTGGGCGGCAAGTTCGGACAGAGCGCTACGGACGCCACTGATCAGTCTCACGTTGGCGATGATGGCGTGGCCTTTCATGCGCTCATGGGTGTGGATGAGGCCGTTGGACTTGCCGTCGAGGTAAGGGGTGTCGACCTGATCCAAGTCGCCAATCAGGACGACCTTGGAGCCTTCGCCGATGCGCGTGATGACCGTCTTCGCTTCGTGCGGGGTCATATTCTGAGCCTCGTCGACGATCATGAAGGCATGACCAATGGAGCGACCGCGAATGAAGGTCATCGCTTCGATTTCAATCAGACCCGAATCAATGAGCCACTGATAGGGCTTGCGCGGCTGGTTGACGGCCTGGAACTGCGACCCGAAGATCGGTTGCGGCGCTTTCATCGCCTGAGCCTTCTTCTGTCGACGCTGCGAATCAGTAGCCACGGCCTCCTTGGCGGTCGGCGTCGGGGCGGCGGTTCCATTCTTGGAAAACAGTACCTCGAGGTTGTCGAAGTAAGGCTGAATGTAAGGCGAAAGCTTTTCCTCCTTAGTGCCGGGAAGCGCGCCGATGTCTTTGCCGATCTGCACCACCGGACGAGAAACGTAGAGCTTCTTGTAAGGAGAGAAATCGCTGAGCACCTGAGAAAGAGCGGCCGCAATGGAAAGGAAAGTCTTACCCGTACCGGCGCGACCGAAGCAGGTGACGAGTCGGATTTCCGGATTCAAGAGAGCGTCGAGGAAGATCCACTGTTCGAAGTTCTTCGGGATGACCCGCATACCGCGGGGCATCTGCAGGCCCTTGCGGGAGCCACTTTCGGAAGACATAAACTCGCGATAGAGTCCGAGTGGCACGAAAGCGCCTTCGCCAACATGGCGGGCTGGTTCGGTCCAAGAGTCAGAAGTAAACATCACGTACTCATTCAGGATAAGGGGCGGTTCTTCCTTCACCTTCACCTGAACTTGGCCGAGCTCACGGAAGTCACGCATGGCCGCGGCAGACACCTTGATCGTGCGGTATTCCCCCTCGTCACTGGTCTCGACGCGATCGTTTCGATAATCCTGGACGTCCACCCCGAGGGCTTGGGCCTTGAGCGCCATGCAGGCGTCCTTGGTGACGAGGATTACCGGACCCTTTGAGGTGTCGCGTAGATAGATCGCGGAAGCGATGATGCGATGGTCTGGGGCGTCGACCTGCATGAAGACCGCACGAACGCGCTCAGCCTTGGCACCGTTGAAGTGGTCGCGGATTAAGGACTCATTGATGACGATGCGGAGTTCGCCGCCGTCACGGAGCTTCGCGTGCAGGGCACCTGGTTTCGTCGGATCGCCTTCAGCAATCTCCTTAAGCGGCCGGTTCTCAAAGAGACTCCGGATCGAGCGGTTAACGCGGCGCGCGCTGGCGCCGAGCTGACCTTGTTGCGTCTTGAGACGATCGAGCTCAGACAAGACCTCGACAGGCACAGCGACGATGTGCTCATCGAACTTAAACAGGGACTCGGGATCGTGAATCAGTACGTTGGTGTCCAGGACGTAAGTCTTTTTCACATCTCCTTACGTGACCGAAATCGGAGAGAGGGCAACCCGTAAAAATTATTTCGTGCCGTCGATGGCGCTTAAGTAATCCCAACTGTAGATACCAGTACGATGTCCGTCGCTGAACTCCAAGGTGACGGCATAGTTGCCGACGCGACTCAATCCGGTGACGATGACCCCGGGGAATCGTCGAGGGCCGTCACCACCCCAACGCTGGCCGAGGATGTCGACCTCACCCATGTTCTCGGCGCTCGGCGAAAGCTCACGAAGAAGTTCGGCTCGGAGACATTGCTCGCGGCCGTCTTCCCAGGTGATGGCAACGAAATCTCCAATTATCTGTAGGTCGCGAGGCGGCCGCATACGCAACAAAGTGAACCCGCCCGCCAAGGTGGCAAGCAGGGAGCAGAAACGGCGGGTCTACCTTGACTCCCCCGCCCTGCTCGGAAGCCTGAGAGCATTATGGCAGGCGTAGGCAAACTCCTCAAACAAGCCCAAAAGATGCAGCGTGGCATCGCTGAGGCCCAACAACAGCTCACCGCAGAGAGAGTCGAGGTCTCCCATGGTGGCGGTGCGATCAAGATTACGGTCAACGGCCATGGGCTGGTCCTCGCCCTGGTAATTGACCCGGAATTCCTGAAAGAGGACAAGACGGTGGTCGAACAGGCCCTCGTCGCCGCTCTACAGGAAGCCTCGGCCAAAGCACGCGAACTTCATGAAGCGACGATGTCGAAGGCTACGGCTGGTTTCTCCCTGCCAGGGATGTAATCGCCCGTGACTCCTTCCTTCGACAAGGTCCGCCAACTCCTCAAGATGCTTCCAGGCATGGGGCACCGGTCCGCCGAACGCATCGCCCTTCACCTGCTAGTCGAAAGGCCCGGTAAGCTTGCTCCTCTGCTTGAGTCATTACAGGCCGCCGCCGCCGCGGTCCGCCGCTGCGCTCGCTGCGGAAGCTTGGCCGAGGCCGAACTCTGCCCCATCTGCCTCGACGTCAAACGTGAGCCCTCCTCGATCTGCGTCGTCGAACAAGTTCCCGACCTGATGGCGATCGAGCGCTCCGCAGCTTACCGAGGCACTTACCACGTCCTCCACGGCCGACTATCGCCGATTAACGGAGTCGGCCCCGAGCAACTCAATCTCGCCAGTTTTGAACAAAGACTAAAGGACGAACCCATCACAGAAGTCGTCTTGGCCTTAGGTAACGATATCGAAGGTGAAGCGACTTGCCATTACATCAGCGAGGCTATCCACGGGGTCCGTTCGACGATCAAGATCTCCCGCATCGGCTTCGGCCTACCCAGCGGTAGCGGCCTGACCTTCGCCGACCCGGCCACGCTGCGCAGCGCGCTAGAGGGACGTCGTGATGTCGCCAACTGATTCCCGCCTCACATATCCGTCCGCCGCCGAAGCCTTCTGGGTCAGCCAGGCTGAACTCGTCACCGAGAAGGTCGGCGACGAAGCCCTCGAGCGCCTGACTCCCGCCGTCGCGCATCTTTCGGACCTCTTCACGACCGAGCGACCCGACAAGAAATTCCCCGACTACTTCGCCGACCCCCGCCTGCTGGCGGCCTACGGCGTCTTTTTCCTGCCCCAGAGTTTCACGCGCACCTCTTTTGCCCTGTCCCAGATCTGTGGACTCCGCGGCTGGAAACCTTCCAGCCAAGTCCCGGCGATTCTCGACCTCGGTTCCGGCCCCGGGTCTTGCGGCGTGGCGGCGGCTTATCGCCTACGCCAAGCTGGCTTCATGAAACTCGCCTTGCACGGCGTGGACAAGTCCCCGAGCGCCTTGGCGTCAATGGAATCCTTCGCGCAAGCCACCCTCGGAGACGGAGTCGAGACGAAGACGCGCATCGGAGATGCTTCCCGGCCGGAAACCTGGCCGGAAGGTCCGTTCGACCTCATCGTCGCCGGCTTCGTGATGAACGAGATGCCCCAGCTCGATCACGCCGCCCTGCTACGCTGGTTCGGCGAGCTGAAGGCCAAACTCGCCCCCGGTGGATTGATCCTCATCCTGGAGCCGGCGCTGCGCGTCACCGCCGAGCGACTCCAGAAAGTAAGCGATGATGCAGCCTCCGGCATCATGACTCGCGTTGCCCCCGAGCTCGACGCACTGCCCGATCCGCAGCTCGGCGCGGGCGAACACTGGAGCCATGAGACGCGCGACTGGGAAGCGCCCGCTTCGACCGAATTCATCAACCGCCACCTTCACCGTGACCTACGTGAGGTTAGGTTTTCCTTCGCGGCCTTTTCCGACGCACCCCTGACGCCTCTACCAGCCGGTTTAAGCCGCCTGATCTCCGACGTACAAATCATCAAGGGCCTGCTCCGCTTCATCACGATACGCGCAGGTCGAATCGAGTCCGTCGAGGTCCCGACCCGCGGCCTCTCGAAACATGAGGTCAAGAAACTGGCGGCTCGCTTCGGTCGGGGCGACATCGTCCGCCACCCCCATGCGCCGATGCCTAAGTTACGGCTGACCAATCATGAAGAATTAGAGGTCTTTTGGACGCCGGAGTCCGGCTGGGCACCATAATGTAACAAAACGGGGCGGGCATTTGTTTGCCTGCCTCCTCTGCCGGGTATTTGCTTAACGGGCTTTTGTCTGCCTTCAGACAGATCCCCTCCTTTCCTTCTCTCCATGTTTAATCGCGAACTCAGTTGGCTAAGTTTTGATCGTCGGGTCCTCGAACTCGCGGAGGACGATTCCGTCCCCCTCCTCGAGCGCGTTCGCTTTCTCTCGATTGTCAGCTCCAACCTCGACGAGTTCTTCGAGATTCGCGTCGCCGGAATCATGCAACAGGAAGAGTCCGCCAGCCACCCGGCGACCAAAGAGTTCCTTGCCGACGTCCTCGCTCGCGCCCGCGCTTTGGTCGAGGACCAGCAGCGCTGCTGGAAACAGAAACTGCTGCCAGCGCTTTCCGCTCAAGGCATCGAAGTCCTGGCGAGAGAGCAACTCGGTGACACCGCCCGGGCCGAACTTTCCCCGCGGTTCGATCGCGACATCCTACCGGCGCTTACCCCGCTGGCCATCGATCCGTCGCACCCCTTCCCCGTCCTGACCAACAAGGGTCTCTACCTGCTGGCCCTGCTGAGAGACCCGGCTTCTGGCGAGCTCCGTCGCGCCGTCGTCCCGGTGCCCCGCATCCTACCGCGCATCCTGGGTCTGTCCGATCGCAAGAGTTTCACCTTCCTCAGCCACGTCATCCAGCTGTTCATCCACCGGCTTTTCCCCGGACTCGAGCTGCAAGGCTCTTGGGCCTTCCGAATCACCCGCAACAGCGATCTTTACGTCGACGAGGAAGAAGCTGGCAACTTGCTCGAGGCTATCGAAGAGGAGATCCGCAACCTGCGCAAAGGGGCGCCCGTACGCCTCGAGATTGAAGCCGACGTGCCCGAAGGCGAGATGCAGTGGCTGCTGGGCTCAATCCACCTTACTTCCGATAACGCTTTCCGCATTCCCGGCCCGGTCAACATGCTCCGCCTTGGCAGCCTAATCGACCTGATTCAGCGCCCAGAGCTGCTCTACCCTAGCTTCGCCTCGGTTGTTCCTTCCGAATGCGCTGACCCTTCCAAACTCTACGACCGCATCGCTGAGCAGGATATCATCCTGCACCATCCCTACGAATCCTTCTCCCCGGTAGTCGACTTCATCCGACAGGCCGCCAAGGACGAAAGCGTCGTCGCCATCAAACTCACGCTTTACCGCACGAGCGGCGATTCGCCCGTGGTGGAAGCCCTCAAGGAAGCCGCGCGTAACGGCAAGCAGGTCACGGCGCTCGTCGAGTTACGCGCCCGCTTCGATGAACTCAACAACATCGAATGGGCCCGACAGCTAGAGGAAGCCGGTGCCCACGTCGTCTACGGACTGGCCGGACTCAAGACCCACTGCAAAGCATGTCTGGTCGTGCGCCAGGAGAAGGACGGCCTGCGCCGCTACGCCCACCTCGGCACGGGTAACTATAACCCCAAGACCGCCCGCATCTATACCGATTTCTCGCTACTTACTTGCAACGAAGAGATCACCGCTGACGTCGGCCTGCTCTTCAACGTGCTCACCGGCAATCTCGCCGGACCCAAGTTCAAGCACCTCCTCGTCGCGCCCTTCGACCTCGCGCGGCGCATCGTGGAGCTGATCAAGGCGGAGACCGCCAATGCGAAGGCCGGCAAGACCGCCACCATCTTCGCTAAGATCAACAGCCTGGTGGACCCAGAGGTCATCAGTGCCCTCTACGAGGCATCCCAGGCCGGCGTCCGGATTGAACTCGTCGTTCGCGGCATCTGTTGCCTTAAGCCGGGCATCGCCGGCAAGAGCGACAACATCCGCGTGCGCAGCTTCCTCGGCCGCTTCCTCGAACACAGCCGCCTCTTCCGCTTCGAGAACGCCGACGGCCAGCCGATCCTCCTGATGGGCAGCGCCGACTGGATGCCGCGCAATTTCCAGCGTCGCATTGAATGCGTCTTCCCGCTCCGTTCTGCGCACGTCCGTCGCCGTATCGAAGAAGAAATTCTCGTGGTTTACCGTGACCGCCAAGGCGACGCAAAGGCACTCACGCCCGAGGGGGCCTATGTCGCTTGTGAACCGATGGGTCGACTTGCGCCCTGCGCCCAGGATACCTTCCTGCAGCTTGCGGCGAAGCTCGCCCAGGCCCGACTCAACGAACAGACGGAGAAGAAGTAGACGGGCCGAGGCAGATCCGTTCGACGGCGGCATTGAAGCCGTCGGCATCACCGAGGATTTCCACCTCTAGCCGCACGAACATCAGGGGAATCGGGGGACGGAAGCGCGACTGCAACCGGACCGCATCCTTCTCGGTAGTCACGATCATCTCGGCCTTGGCCTGCATCGCCTGCTCAAGCACCTCGTCGAGGTCTTCGTCCGCGAAGGCGTGGTGGTCAAGGAAACGGCGGTTAGCGACGATCTTGGCACCCTGATTGATCAGGATTTCCTCAAAGCGTTCCGGCGTGGCGATACCAGAGAACGCCGCAACCCGCCGGCCCTTGAGGTCCGCCATCGGCAAGCGCTTCGGGCCGTCGACTTCGACCAACTCGCAGGCGCTGTGCGAGCAGGCGATGATCTCCGCCTTGGCGTTATGCTTACGGATGAGGCTTACCAGGGCCGGGTCGGGCGGGCCGACCGACTTCGTCACGAAGACATAAGATGCACGGCTCAGATTGGAGATCGGTTCGCGCAGGACGCCGCGAGGCAGTAGCGAACCATTGCCGAAGGGGTCGCGACTATCGACCAGCAATAAATTAATCTGACCTCGTAACGGAAGATACTGCAGACCGTCGTCGAGTAGGATTGTGTCCACTCCAAAGCGCCGCAAAGCGAAACGTCCGCCCTCCACGCGATCGCGGTCGACGATGACGACCACGCCTTCGCCGCAGAGATTCTGAGCGAGCATATAGGGCTCGTCGCCAGCTTCATCAGGTCCGACCAAGACTGTCTTGCCGTCCGAAACCACCAGTGGATCGGGGCGACTACCCTGCGTCATCCAACGCCAGAAACGCTTGAGCATCGAATCAGACGCGCCCTTGTATCCGCGGGAAAGGATGGCAACCTTGCGGCCGCGGGCGGTGAGGACTTTCGCCATCTTTAGGACAATCGGTGTCTTACCGGTGCCGCCGACGGTCAGATTGCCCACGACCACGACCTTACAGCCGAGCGGCGTATCACGGAAGAGTCGGTTACGATAGAGCCAGAGGCGCAGGCGGACTAAGACCTCAAAAATCCATGAAAGCACCTTCAGAAAGGCCCCAAGGATCGTCGCTCCGCCCCCCTTGCGACGTTCGTAGACTACGTCTACGGCATAACTGGCCACGGCCTCTCCAAGGGAGGAAAAGAACCCTCTATGCTTGGCGGCCATGGACGAATTGATGCAAAGTTGTTTGACGAAGGCAACCATCCCGATTGAGAAGGACGACCCAGCGCCATGCTCGTACACCTGTTGCGCACCAAACTTCTCCGAGCCGAGGTCACCGCGGCCCGGCTCGATTACG
>CAIKWA010000150.1 GCA_903831005.1 uncultured Opitutia bacterium | reverse complement strand
CGCGAAATCGGTGCCCAGGGCCTGACCCAGATCTTCACCCGCCAGATTAAGACCTACTCCGACAAGATGCGCGAAGGGGTCATCGTTCCCGAATTCCCGGAAACGGTTAAGCGACATTTTGACTTCGGTGGCGAACTGCTTCTCGGCCACCTCCGCTACGGTACCTCGGGTAACTTCGACTCGGTCTCCTGCCACCCTTACGCCCGCAAGTCCATCTGGCCGACCCGCAACCTGCTCGTCGCCGGTAACTTCAACCTGACGAACACCAGCGAGCTCAACTCTTCGCTCACGGAGCGCGGCGCGCACGTCATCTACTCGACCGACACGCAGTCGATCCTCGAGGAGATCGGTTTCTGGCTGGACGAAGAACACGATCGCCTCTTCAAGGCCTTCAAGGACCAGGGACTCGAAGGCGCCGCGGTGCAGTCCGAGATCTCCAAGCACATGGACATCGGCAATGTGCTGCGCAAAGCCGCTAAAAACTGGGACGGCGGGTACGCCATCGCGGGGCTCATTGGCAACGGTGACAGCTTCGTTATCCGCGACCCGAACGGCATCCGCCCGTGCTGGTATGCCCGTACCGAGGATCTCATCGCGGTCGCCTCCGAGCGCGTCGCGCTGATGACTATCGTTGGCGTGAACCAGGAAGATGTGCACGAGCTGCCCCCGGGCTCGGCCCTCATCATGAAGGCCGACGGACGCCATTCGATCGAATCCTTCCACGCCCCCGGCGAGACCCGCTCCTGCTCCTTCGAGCGCATCTACTTCTCACGCGGCAACGACCCGGAAATCTACGCCGAACGCAAGGCCCTGGGCGCCGCCCTCGCCGACGACGTCATCGCGCAGATCCGCGACGACCACGATAACGCGGTCTTTTCCTACATCCCGAACACGGCAGAGATCGCTTGGTACGGCCTGATGGAAGAGCTCCGAAAGCGCCGCCGCTCGCAGGTCCGCGATAAACTCATCGACGCCCAACGCGCCGGAAAGCTCGACGAAGCCCTCATCGATAAGCTCGTCCTCGGCGGCTGGCCGCGCGGCGAGAAGGTTGCCCACAAAGACGTGAAGCTGCGCACGTTCATCTCCCAGGAGAAGAACCGCATGCAGATGGCTTCGCACGTCTACGACATCTCCTACGGTACCGTCCGCGACGGCGACACGCTCGTCTGCGTCGACGACTCGATCGTCCGTGGCACGACCCTCCGCCAGTCCATCCTGCGCATTCTCGCTCGCCCGAATCCGAAACGCATCGTCATCGCGTCGACGGCTCCGCAGATCCGCTACCCAGACTGCTACGGCATCGACATGTCAGAAATGGGCAAGTTCCTCGCCTTCCAGGCCACCGTCGCGCTGTGCAAGGAACGCGGTAAGACGGACCTGCTCCGCGAGGTCTACGAAGACTGCCTCGCGCAGTCGAAGAAGCCGACGAAGGAGATGAAGAACCACGTAAAGCGCATCTATGACGCCTTCACGGAAATCGAAATCGCCGCCAAAGCCGCCGAGCTCGTCTACCCTTCGAAGAGCGCTTGGAAGGGCGAGCTGGTCCTGGTGTTCCAGAAAATCGAGTCGCTCCACAAGGCCTGTCCGAAGAGCCGTGGTGATTGGTACTTCACCGGAGACTACCCGACCCCGGGCGGTCTCGGCGTACTCAACCAAGCCTACATCAACTACTGGGAGAAGCGCGAAGGTCGCTCCTACTAATCAGGTGTAAAGGCGGAAGGCCGCGGTGCGCGCGCGGAAGGCCGCGGCATCCCCGTCCCAACGCTGCATCCAACGGCCGAGATCAATCCTGGCTCCCTGCGTCCGTAGCTCCTCGAAGAACGCCTCGCTGCCGAGGTGCTTGATGAAGAGCTCCCGCTTGGCGGCGGTGAACGAGGCGAAAGTGTTTGGCGCCCAGACGCAGGCCTGCCGGAGCATATGCAGCGAGATGGAGGTCGGTCGCAGCTTCGGCCAGTCACCCACGGCGAGGTAGACGCCCTGCGTTCCGTCCGCCATTTGCTGCGGCTGCAATACGAGGCCCGGCACGGCGTTGCCAAAGGCAGCCATCAGGTCGGCCGCCTTACGCCGCGGATAGGTGAGAAAACGGAAGTTCTGGTCGGGGCCTGAGGTGTGGCTGAAGCCTGAATCCATACAGCCAAGGCCGGACATCGAATAACCCAGCGCGGCCTTGGCGCTGTTGATCATCGGTGAAGTTGGCACCCAGTTTAGACCAGTAAGGTTCCAAGTCATCGAACGGCGCCAGCCGCGCATGGTCACGACGTCGAGCGTGCCGCGTCGACGCGTGGCTTCATCGAGCTCAAGAACCCCCGGCGTAGCCACGGCCCAGCGGGCGATCTCGCCAATCGTTAGGCCGTGCACATACGGAGTCTCATACGCGCCCACGTAGCTGCGCCACTTGCGATCGAGAAACGGGCCGTCGATCTTCTCCCCTCCGAGCGGATTGGGTCGGTCGAGGACAATCACGCGCACGGGGCGAGGAAGAGAGAAGCACGCTTCAATCACATACCGCATACAGCTGATGTACGTATAGGAGCGGGCGCCGACGTCCTGGAAATCGATGAGGATAACATCGAGTCCAGACAGCATCTCCGGCGTGGGCCGACGGGTAGCGCCATACAAAGAGTAGATTGGTAGGCCGGTCCGCAAATCTTTGGCGTTCTTCACGGAGACTTCGGCTTTGGCCACGCCGTCAATGCCATGCTCCGGACCGAAGAGTTTTGTCAGCTGAACGCCTGGCGCGCGGGCGAGCACGTCGACGGTGCGCTGGCCGAGGCCGTTCACGCCGGCGCGGTGCGTCACGAGGCCGCAACGCAGGCCCTTGAGGCGGGCGAACCCTTCGGCCGCGAGGACGTCGATGCCGAGCATGACCTTGCCGTTGATGGATGCGACCGGAGCCGGCGCGACGGGCAAGGGGCCGGCGTAGCCACCACCACCGCCGCCGCCAGCACAGCCAGAGAGAGCAACGGCGCCCAGCGTACCTAGGGCGGTGAGGTTAAGAAACTCGCGGCGGTCCATGGGAAGCAGTGATGCCCAGCATCGGCGGTTTGCCGAAGGGTTCAAAGTCTGAAATCGAAAATCCGTTTGCAGGCGTGGGGCAGCGGCGACACCTTCCCGTCATGCGCGTCGCTCTCCTTGGTTCCGGTCGCGGCTCTAATGCCGACGCGGTCCTCCGCGCCCAAGCCGAAGGCCGCCTCGGCCAGGCCAAGGTGGTCGGCATCTGGTGTGACGTCCCGACCTGCAAGATGCTGGAGCTGGGCCCGAAGTACGGTGTGCCGGCGCGTTTCCTCGACACCGGCCCCTTCAAGACGAAGTTCTCCCCCGAGCGCGAGCAGGCCTGGGCGGACGACCTCCAAGCCGCGAAAGTCGACCTCGTCGTCCTCGCTGGCTTCATGCGCGTGATCAAGGCCCCCTTGCTCGACGCTTTTGCCGGCCGCATCATCAACCTCCACCCTAGCCTCCTCCCCGCGTTCCCCGGCCTCGATGGTATCGGCCAAGCGTGGAACGCCGGTGTTCCGGAAGCGGGCTGTACCGTCCACTGGGTCAACGCCGAGATCGACGGCGGCGCCCACCTTGGCCAAACCCGCGTGAGCCGCGAGGCGGCGGACACCTTAGAATCCTTCGCCCATAAAATCCACGCCGCCGAGCATGCGCTGCTCCCCGCCGTCATCGCCCGCCTGAGCGAGACCCTTTCCTGATGATTGAACTGAAGTCCCCCATCCACGAAGACATGGTCCAACCGTTAGAGGACCATTTCTGTGAACTTACCCGCTCGTCGTGGATGCTCTTCCATGAAGGCCCCGGAAGGCCTCACTTCGTGATGGGTTACTTCGACACAAAGGCGGAGGCCGACGAAGCCTGGGCTGGCCTGCGCAAGGCCTTCAAGAAACTCCCCGAGGCCTATGAAGAAACCGTCATGGCCGACAAGGACTGGAAGGAAGCCTATAAGGAACACCTCAAGCCTTGGGATCATGGTCGCCTCCACTGGGTCCCCGCCTGGATGCGCGGCAAGCACGCCGTTCCCGCCGACGCCGCGGTGATCTGGTTCGACGCTGGACTGGCCTTCGGCACCGGCGACCACCCGACAACCCGGCTCTGCGCTATCCGGATGATGGATTTCCTGGAGACGCACGCTGCCGCTAAGGTCTCCGTCACCGACGCTGGCTGTGGCTCCGGCATCCTCGCCCTTTCTGCCGCCAAGCTCGGTTGCGGACGTATCGCCGGTTTCGACCGCGATCCTGAGTCCGTACGCGTCAGTATCGCCAACCGCGAAGAGAATGGCATCGCCGATGAGGCCGTCGCCTTCCACCACGCTGGTCTGGAAGAAGGCTTCCGCCTGACCGGCCAGGCTGACGTCGTGCTCGCGAATATCATCAGTGATGTGCTCTGCATCTACGCCGACAACCTGGTCGACTCCGTCAGCCCGGGCGGGGTCCTCGCGCTCAGTGGAATCCTCGCGAAAGAGCAGGATTCGGTCCGCGCCCACTTCGAAGGCAAATGCCGCGAAGCTTGGGGCGAGGGCATGAAGTCAGATGGACGCACCATGGGCGAATGGAGCGACGTCGCCCTCTTCCGCCCGCTCTGAATATTTGCTTCGCCCGCCCTTCCGCCTTCACTCGCCTCATGAACGACGTCACCGCCCAACGTATCCGCTACGGCCGCATTATCGCGATCCTGTTCGGCTTCCTGTGCGTCGGACTTGGCGTCAATGGTCTCATCGGCGGAGTCAGCCTCGGCTCACTCCATATCCCGCCCCGCTGGGATCCGGCCATCGTCACCTTCCCGGTCGCCCTACGCGTGGAGTGCTGGTTCTTCATCGCCTACGCCGGCCTGCTGTTTCTCCCTTGGCGTCGTATCGCTAGCGACAAACTTTGGCGGCCTTTGTTCGCCCTACTCTGCGTGACCTCCGTTGTCTTCGCCCTCGCGATGATTTGCGAAGTCATGGCCAAGAACTACATCGCTCAGAACGCCCACCTGAAGGCCAAGATCCCGGTCTTCCAGGCGGTTCTGCTCTTCCTCGGTCTTGGCCAGATCCCGCTCGAACTCTTCAGCCGCAAGCCCGAACTGCTCGACTGATTAGAGCGCGGCGTGCAGCGCTTCGGCGCGGCGGATGGCTTCTTCGATCGTCGGAGCGGTGACGGTGATGTGGCCCATCTTGCGGCCAGGCGCCGCCTTACCCTTGTCGTAGAGGTGCAGCTTGGCGGACGGGTCCGCAAGGACCTTGGTCCAATCTGGCTCCTGGCCGTTGCGCCAGACGTCGCCGAGCAGATTGACCATCGCCGAAGGAGCGAGCGGCTTCGTACCACCAAGCGGCAGGCCGCACACGGCGCGGATATGCTGTTCGAACTGGCTGGTCTCGTTGGCGTCGAAGGTCTGGTGGCCGCTGTTATGCGGACGAGGGGCGAGTTCGTTGACGACAATGCGGCCGTCCTTCACGAACATCTCGACAGCAAGCAGGCCGACGAGCTGGATCTTGTCGGCGATGCTGAGGGCCAAAGCGCGGGCCTCGGCGGCGGTGGCCTCGGAGATGCGAGCCGGGGAGATGGAAAGATGTAGGATGTGATTCCGGTGGATGTTCTCGGCCGGGTCGTAGACCCCGGTGCGGCCGTCGACGGTGCGCGCGACGAGCACGGAGATCTCCATCTGGAATGGCACCCAGGCTTCGAGGACGCCGACGGCGCCACCGATCTTATTCCAAGCAGCGGCGAGGTCCGCCTCGGCCGTCGGCAACTTGACCTGGCCTTTACCATCATAGCCGAAATCAGCGGTCTTGAGTACGCACGGGAAGCCGACGGTCTTTACCGCGGCCTGAAGCTCCGCGAGCGAGGACACGACGGCGAAGTTCGCGCAAGGGATGCCGGAGGCGCGGAGGAACTCCTTCTCGCGACGACGATTCTGGCATGTCGCTAACACGTGGGCGGAAGGATGGCTCGGGACGGTCTTCGCGACGAATTCGACCGTCGCGGGCGGGATGTTCTCAAACTCGAGCGTGATGCGACCGCAGCCCTGGGCGAAGCGCGTGAGCGCAGCGGTATCGCTCCAATCAGCGGTGATATGCTCATCGGCGATACCCGCGGCACAGGCACCCGCAGAAGGATCGAACGTGCGCACCTTGTAGCCGAGACGGCGCGCAGCAATGGCCGACATCCGGCCGAGCTGACCGCCGCCGAGGATACCGATGGTGCCGCCGGGCTGCAGGGGTCGCTCCATGGCTTAGCGCTTCTTGCCCTTGCGACCGGGGATCGGGTTATCGAGCACGGCCTTGGTCTGCTCGGCACGATAAGCGTCCAGTTTCTTGGCCAACTTGGCGTCGGAAAGAGCTAGGATCGCGGCGGCACCGAGGGCGGCGTTGATCGCACCAGCCCGACCGATAGCAAAAGTGTGGACGGGGATACCAGCCGGCATCTGGACGATTGAAAGGAGCGAGTCGATGCCATCGAGCGACTTGGACTGCACGGGAACTCCCATGACGGGAAGCGAGGTCATGGCGGCAACCATGCCGGGAAGGTGCGCCGCACCGCCGGCCCCCGCGATGATGACCTTCAGGCCACGACGACGGGCGGCCAGGGCATAATCCTTGAGCTTAAGCGGCGTGCGGTGAGCGCTCACGACCTCGGCCTCGAAGGGGACGCCGAGCTTCTTGAGTGTGTCGGCGGCGTTAACCATCGTCTCCCAGTCAGACTGAGAACCCATGATGATGCCGACCAGAGGTGCGGAGGAAAGCGCGCGAGCCATGCCCGAAGCGTGTCGCAGCCATGCCCGCCTGTGAAGCCCGAAGCGTAAAAACTACTCCGCGAAGGGCACGTATTCGGGGACCAGG
>CAIKWA010000149.1 GCA_903831005.1 uncultured Opitutia bacterium | reverse complement strand
GACCCTGATTCCCGCCGGGGACATCGTGGTACTGGAGGCGGGCACAGAAGTCACGGTCACCCAAGCCCTCGGCGGCTCGGTCACCGTTCGAACCCCGATGGGCCTCTTCCGTATCGCACCGGCCGACATCGATGCCCTCGGTCCTGATGCCGTGAGCCAGTACGGGAAGAAGGACGAGACCGTCATCAGCGGCCCGGTGAACCAGGAATCCCTCTGGGAAGCGCTCAAGGGATGCTTCGATCCAGAGATCCCGGTCAATATCGTGGACCTCGGACTCATCTATCACCTCGAACTCTCGCCGGGCGAGCGCGGAGGACAGAAGGTCGCGGCGAAGATGACCCTGACTGCACAAGGCTGCGGCATGGGCCCCGTCATCGCCGCCGACGCTAAGTCTAAGCTCGAAGCCCTGCCCGGCGTCGAATCCGCCGAAGTCGAAATCGTCTGGGATCCGGTCTGGAATCCGCGAATGATCTCCGAAGCCGGTCGCAAGCAGCTCGGTCTCGAGTGATGCCTGCGCCCGTCCAGTCCGCGACGGCCCTCTACCTGCACGTCCCGTTCTGCGCGTCGTCCTGCGACTTCTGCTCGTTCTATCAGGAACAGCCCAAGCGCGGAGAGATCGACCGCTACCTCTCCGCGATTGAACGGGAGATGGAGTTGCACCCGCCTGGTCGCGTCGAAACCGCCTTCTGGGGCGGTGGCACGCCTGGCCTGCTGCCGGCGGAAGACCTGCTGCGCCTCGGAAAGGCCATGACCAAAGCCGCCGGCCAGCCCGGCGAATGGACCGTCGAGCTTGCGCCATCCTCGGTGCGGGCGGACAAACTCGCCGCGCTGAAAGAGATCGGCGTCACGCGCGTCTCGATGGGCGTACAGAGTTTCGATGACGCCACGCTCGACGCGCTTGGCCGCCGTCATTCCCCCAAGCAGATTATGGAGGCCTGGGAACTCATCGAGGCCGCCGGCTTCGCCTCACGCAATCTGGACCTCATCTTCGCGATCCCAGGGCAGGATGAAAAACGCTGGACGGATGACCTGCATCGCGCGATGTCGCTTAAGCCTGACCATCTTTCAACCTATTGCCTGACCTTCGAAGAGGACACCGCGATGTTCGTAAAGCTCTCGCAGGGCAAGGTGAAGATCGACCGCGAACTCGAGGCATTCCTCTACCGCCGCACCTGGGAAACACTCGAGTCGAACGGCTACGCGCAGTACGAAACGTCCAATTTCGCGCGCGCCGGCCATGCATGCCGTCACAACCTAATCACCTGGGAAATGGGTGCGTGGATTGGCTACGGTCCGTCCGCCTCCTCGCAGTGGGGCGCCCGCCGCTGGACGAATCCCTCAAATCTAGATCAATGGATCAAAGGCATCGAAGCCAGCCAGCCCGTGCTCGAGCAGGTCAAGGACCTCAGCCCCGCGGACCTGCTCTGCGACGCACTCGTCTTCGGGTTACGCCTCAACGCCGGCGTCAATCCGCACGCGCTCGCCGCGCGTTTTAATGCGCCACTTCCGCAGGGCGTAAGCAAGCTGTTTACCGACCTCGTCGAGGAAGGTCTCATGGAACTCGCCGGCCCGCACTTCCGGCTTACGGGCGAAGGCCGCATGCGAGCCGACGCCGTCGGCGTCGCCGTACTGGAGAAATTCGACTGATGGAATACGCCCTCGGAGCCGCCTTCTTCTACGCCTGGTCCGTGACCTGCGCCCGCCGCAGTTCCGCGCAACACGGACCTGACCTCGCAAACCTCGGTCGCCTCTTGGTCGGACTCTTGATTGTCGGATTGATCGTCGTGTTCAGCGGAAGAAACCCGTTCTGCGCCGGCTGGGGCTGGCTGATTCTCGGAGGGGTACTCGGACTCGGAGTTGGCGACATCGCCCTTTTTCATGCGCTGCCTCGCATCGGCGTTGGCCTGACGATGCTACTCACCCAGTGCCTTGCGGCGCCGTTCGCGCTCATCCTCGAATACGAGGCCCTCGGACATGCGCCCAACGGCCCGCAGATGGCGGCCGCGCTCGTCATCTTGGTTGGCGTCGGCGTCGCACTCGGCGCGCCCACGGAAGGCGATCCCGCGGACCGTAGGACTGGTTTCTGGCTCGGCGTGCTCTCCGCGCTCGGCCAAGCCTGCGGAGCGGTGAGCACGCCCATGACGGTCGAAGCGTGCAAGCAAGCTGGAGAAGTTATTCCGGATGGCTTCGCCCAGGCCTTCGTGCGCCTGCTGGGCGGCGTCCCGCTCCTGATCCTGTTCGTGCTCTGGACCTCCCGTAAAGACGGCCTGCTCGCGAAGGTGCGCCGACCCTATGCTTTCGCGAGCGCACCATGGTGGATGCTCATGAACGGCATCTCCGGCCCGGCGCTAGGCGTGGCCTGCTACCAGTGGGCCCTGACGCAGCACCCCGCAGCCCTCGTGCTCAGCGTAGTCGCGCTTACTCCGCTCTTCGGACTGGTGATGCAATGGGCCTTAGAAGGCCAGCGGCCCTCGTGGCGTCTCTGGGTCGGCGGCGCGATCGCGATCGGCGGCGTCATCCTGCTCCGCACGCGCTAAGCCGCGTTTTTTGAGGCGACCTCTCTCGGGCGGCAGGCTATCAAGCCCTACACCGCCATGAGAACGCTCCTCCTGCTCGCCGCCTGCGCATCCCTCTCCGCGGCCGAAGTCATCCCGCCTACGCCGAAACAGACCATGCCCGTCCCTTCGGCCGAAGAAAGCCTGGGATGGAAAAGCCTCTTCGACGGCAAGACGCTGAAGGGCTGGACCGGGGATCCGGTCTACTGGCGCTGCGAAGGCGGCGCGATCATCGGCGAAATCACGCCTGAGACGATCGTGAAGCGAAACACCTTCATCATCTGGGAAGGTTCCCTACCGGGTGATTTCGAACTCAAGGCCGAGTATCGTATCTCCGAGCGTGGCAACAGCGGCATCAACTACCACAGTGCACCCGTCGCCGGCTTGACCTTCGCCTTGACCGGCCCGCAGGCAGACATCGATGGCTGGAACTCGCACACCGGCCAGAACTACGAGGAGCGTGGTCGCACGTTCAACGCCCTGCGCGGCCAGATCACCCGAATCCGCCCAGGGCAGAAAGCCGAGGTCGTCGGTTCGGTCGGCGACCGGAAGGAACTCGCGGCTTTCATCCGTAAGGATGACTGGAACGAATATCATCTCATCGTCCGCGGCGGCACGCAGGTGCACATCCTCAACGGTCATGTCATGAGCGTCGTCATCGACGACGACGCGGCCGCCCGCCATCCCGAAGGGAAGCTCGGCGTCCAGGTGCACGTCGGCCCGCCGATGAAGGTCGAGTACCGCAACCTGCGCGTCCGGCAGCCCTGAGGGCGGATAAGCCGTTGCCCTCTGCCGGCGGCCGGGTTGGATAGACCCATGAGCCGCCCCGCCCTTCTTTTACTATCCTTACTAGGCTTGAGCCAAGGCCTGCTCGCCGCCGGCGGCTGGTATGAACAAAGCCCTCGGGACGAGATCCGCCCGGCGTTCTCGCGCAACGGTGACGCCTTGGTCATCTCGCACGACGGCCGGGAAGGACTCGACGGCTGGTATCAGCAGGCTTTCGCCGTCACTGGCGGAGACTTCATGAAGTTCAGCGCCACGCGCAAGACGACCGGCGTCGAAAATCCGCGCCATAGCGGCCTCGCCCGCATCGTCTGGGCCGACGCGAAGGGCAAGATCGTCCCCGCGGCCGTCGCCGGCGCCTCGGCCGAACCGGAACATCCGCTCGACGGACCGATCGACGCCCAAGGTCGCGCGACCCTG
>CAIKWA010000148.1 GCA_903831005.1 uncultured Opitutia bacterium | reverse complement strand
TTTTGGTGGTGAGGAGGTGGTTAGGTTTGGTGTGTGGAAAGTGATGGAGCCCCCGACTGGAATTGAACCAGCGACCTCGTCCTTACCAAGGACGCGCTCTGCCAACTGAGCTACAGGGGCGAACCGTCGACGTACTTGAAGACGCGAAGGGAAGGGTTTGAATGACCATCGAAAACCCCTCCGTCAAGCGGATTTTTGCAAGGGTTTTACACCTCTGCAGGGGGTGACTTAGGGGCCTACGATCAGCCGGTAAACGCCCGGTGGTAACTGCTTGGACCAATCGATACCCTGAGCCCAACGCTGGATAGCCGCGTCCAGGGAATTTGAGCCAGAAAGTCGCACTTTCCCCCCAAGCGGCGCCTTGCCCAGAGAGTCGACACTCAAAATTACCTCAAAAACGGACTTAAATGGGGTATTTAATTCGTTTTTATCCCCATTAATTTCATTTTTAAGACTTAAATGGTCTATTTTCCCACTTAAAATAGAATTTTTAGACCCACCAATAGGATATACTTCGAAGAACGCCATCCTGGGTGCAACACCCTCCCCTTTAAATCCTTGGATTCCGAAGCCAGAAAAGGGCTCCGCCTCCGAGATGGGTACGGCCTTGGCTGCTATGGGGGCAGACTGTCGGGGTACCTGGAGCGTGGAGTCCTTGCCCAAGGGCTTGGCGGGATCGAACTGGAGGACCGAAGCCACCCTGGGGAAGGGGGCATCCTCAGGCTGGCCGACCTCCGCGCGGGCAGCACCGCTAATTGTAGACTTCCCAGGGAAGTAGACGGCCGAAGTATCCAGCAGAACGACGCTCTCCGTCCGGGCGTCCCCGGGGGGCACCAGTCGGACTCCGTCAGATATTGGCCGGGCGGGCTCATTCCCTCCCGCACCCGGCTTGAAGATCAGCAGCGTCAGGAGGAACAGTCCAAGGCCGCACAGCAAGGCGGTGCGGGTCAACGGCGGGATGCGACCGCCCGTCAGGTTGCGGAATGTGGAGAGCGCCCTCATGCTCAGCGATCGAGCGCACGCTCGGCGACCGTCACGCGCGCCAACGAGCCGCGACCCTCGCGGATAAAATTAACCATCAAGACCTCGCCTGGCTTACGGCGGGAGATTGCCAGACGTAACTCGTTCCAATTCTCGAAAGGTTTTCCGTCCAAAGCCACGATGATGTCACCTACTCTAAGTCCGGCCTTCGCCGCCGGAAGCCCGTCGCTAATGAGGGAGACGCGCACGGCGCCTTTCTTACCGAGATTGAGCTTCGTGGCCTCGTCGAGGGAGATGTCCTCACCTTGAACCCCGATGAGGCCACGCACGACCTTACCGCCGTTCGCCAGGTCCATCGCGACGGAAACGATAAGATTAGCCGGAATGGAATAGCCTAGACCGATGCTCCCCCCGGTGCCGGACTTGATCGCGGTGTTCATGCCTAATAGGCGGCCTTCGAAATCAATGAGAGGCCCGCCGCTATTGCCTGGATTGATTGCCGCATCGGTCTGGATGAAATCCTCGAAAGCCATGCCCATCCCCTGCTTACCGGAACGGCCAAGGGCGGAGACGATGCCCGAGGTAACGGTCATGCCGGCGTCGAGCGGATTACCGATGGCGAAGACGACGTCGCCTACGCGAGCCTTCTCGCTGTCAGCAAACTTGGCGAACGGCAGGTTACGGCCCTCAATCTTCAGTACGGCGATATCGCTGCCGGCATCGACGCCGAGCACCTTGGCCCGGAATTCGCGCCGATCCTGAAGTTGGACGATCACCGTCTCCGAGACGGAGCGATCCCTCTTAATCACGACATGTCGATTGGTAATCACGTAGCCGTCCGGGTGCACAATCGTACCAGAGCCGAGCCCGGTCGGCATCAGCGTTTCCCCGGTCTTCTCGTCCTTAAGAATCTTATCCTTGTCGATGCGGCCGCTGTAACGGTCCAAGACCGACTGAGGGATGACCTCCGCCGTCCGAATACTGACGACGGACGGCATAATGCGGGCCAGCATATCGGCATAACTAGCTCCGGGCGCGGTACGGTTAATCGGGCGGGCATCGGACTCGAAGGAGACGCCGGCGAGGGCCATGGCCGGCAAGAGGACAAGCGCGGTGAGATGTCGGAGCATGACTCTGACATCCTAACGCTCGGGCCGCTCAAGGCAAGCGACCTCAGCGGGCCATCGTGAACCCGCCACCCGGCTGGTTCGGCTCGGCCTCGTCGCGATCCTTATTGAAACGCATCGAGAAGAGGCGGGTGACGCCCTTCTCCTGCATGGTCGCCCCGAAGATGGCGTCGGCCGCGGAAACGGTACGCTTATTATGGGTGATCACCAGGAATTGGGAGAAACGGGTGAACTCGCGGATAATGTCCGTGAAGCGGTTCACGTTGGCGTCGTCGAGAGGAGCGTCGAGCTCGTCGAGCACGCACAGCGGCGAGGGCTTTACCATGTAGATGGCAAAGAGGAGCGCGACGGCGGTCATGGTACGCTGTCCGCCAGAAAGCAGCGAGATGCCGCGCAGCTTAGTACCCGGGGGCTGGGCGATGATCTCGATACCGCTTTCAAGAGGGTCTTCGGCCTGGACCATCGTGAGGTCGGCCGTGCCGCCGACGAAGAGGCGCTCGAAGGTAAACTTGAAGTTCTTGCGCACCTGCTCGAAGGTATCGGTGAAGAGTTTGAGGGAGGTCTGGTTAAGTTCCTCGATCGCCTTAGTGAGTTCTTCCTTCGCCTTCCAAAGGTCATCACTCTGCTTGGTGAGGAAGTCGTGACGGTCGCGGAGGGACGAATATTCCTCGACAGCGACAAGGTTCACGGAGCCCATGCCGGCCATACGGTCGCGCAGTTCGGCGATTTCACGGACGAGAGGCGGCCAATCGGCGGACTCCATCGAAGCCAGATCTTCGGCGGTCGGTTCGCCACGGCGCACGACCGCCTTCGGAGCCGGACGGGAGCCCTCTTCGTCGGTCTCCTCAAGGTCATCGAAGCTAGAGATGCCTTCGGGTTCGCCGTCCGACAGCCAGAGCTGCAGGCGCCAGTCAACGTCGGCGACGTCGAGCTGATGGTCGGACTGGACCTTCTCAACGATGAAGCCGCACTGCGAAGACTGCTCGGCGAGCGAGACCTCGAGGCCCTTGAGCCGGGTGTCAGTAACGCGCAGGCGGTCGCGGTCGACGGAAAGTACGCGATCTTCGGACTCGACGGCTGAGTCGGTCTCGTTGAGGGAGCTGCGCAGCTCATTGAGTCCAGTGTTAGAGGTCTCGATCTCGCCGGCAAGGCGGGCGGAAGTCTCCCGGGCGGCGATGGCCTGAGCTTTGAGCTCACCGATGAGCTTCTCGTTCTGCTGGGCCTCGGTGCGGCGAGAATTCAGGCGAGCGACGGCCTCGGCGCGCCGGGATTCAAGGTCAGCCAGTTCGCGACCGACCAGTTCAAGGCGCTGACGCTGCTCAGCGTGGGCCAAGCGGGCTTCGCCCAAGGCGTTACGACGGAGATCGGATTCGGCGCGCGCGGTCTCGAGTTGAACTTCACCAGAAGTGATCGTCGCGCGAAGCTCGGCAACCTGGGCATCCTTGGCGGTAAGGGTGACCTGGGCGCGATCGCGACGCTGCAACGCTTCCGACTTAGAATTCTCGATTTCGGCGAGCTGGCGCTCTTCGCGGCCGATGCGGTCATCCGCGGCGGTTAGGGTCTGGCGAGCGGAGCGCTCATCGGCCTGGGCGACGGAAAGTTCCTGCGCGGCGAATTGCGTGGCGTCGCGCGCGGCCGAGACGTCGAGTTCATTGGCGTCCATCGCAGACTGGATACCGAGGGCCTTCTCATTGAGGGTCGTTAGTTGATCGTTCTCGGACTCGAGGCTGGCACGGACGGAGCGAATCTCGCTTTCACGGGAAAAAACGCCGGAGCCCGAATTAGTGGCGGCCTTACGCGGCTTGCCCGCATAAACGAGGCCGCGACGGTCGACGAGGTCCCCTTCGGTGGTCGCGACGAGGAAGAACTCGAAGGCGGGATTCGCTCGCCACCAACTGATAAAATCCCCGAGGGACGGGCAGACGTAGCAGCCGTCAAAAAGGTTGGCGACGAGGCGAGCGTGATCCGGGGACTTCGCCTGCACGGCGGAAGTGGCGGGGCGGAGCCAGCTAGGAGCAGCGGAACCGGAGCGGGAAGCGGGCGGAGCCTCGACCTGGAAGACGGCACGACCCAGTTGGCGCTCACCCATCTTGGCGACGATGCCTGGCAGGAATTCGGCGGAGTCGAGGGCGACGGCCTCCGAAGCGGCGCCGAGGATGTTCTCGAGCGCGGCGGCGGCAGAGATGTCGACGACCGTAACGAGGTCGGCGAGGGCCGAAGCCTTGCCAGTACGAAGTTCTTCGGAGAATTCGCCGCGAAGTACGGCCTTAGCGGCTTCGGAGAAGCCTTCGAGGCGGGACTGCATCTGCTCAAGCAAGCCGAGCTGGGCAGAGAGTTTGGCAACCTTGCGGTCCTGTTCGGAGATGGTCTGCTGGAGCGCGCGAAAATCATTGAGCAGGTCGCGGCCTTTCTCAGTGGCTTCTTGTTCGGTAGTGCGGGCGGCCTGGAGCTCACCATGCCGGGTCGTGACGACCGTGCCGCACTCGGTAACGCGGCGTTCGAGGGCTTCGCGTTCCTGCTTAGCCTGGCTGAGGGAGGCGGAGAGATCGACGTGGCGCGACTGGTAGCCACGGAGGTCGACCTCGAGATTCGTGACGTCTCCGCGCGCGCGGGTCATCTCCCCTTCGGCGATCAGGATATCCTGACGGGCGCGGCGCAGCAGATTCTCGGCCTCGACGACCTGTCGGGCAACCTCTTCAACCTGCGAGGTCTTTTCCCGGTAGGCCGCATCCGTGGCGGAGACGGAACCGGCGGCGGTCGACTTGGCGTCGGAACTGCCACGCAGACGCATCTCGAACTCGGCGATCGAAAGTTCAGCCTCCTGGGCCTCGCGGCGAACTTCACCGAGACGCGAAGAAAGGTCGTCGGAACGCAGATCGGACGTGCGGGCTTCGTTCTCGACATTCTCACGGGCCGTGCGGAGTTCGAAAAGTGCCTGCTGGGCGAGCTGGACCTGTTCGGCCAGTTCGGCGCGGCGGGCCCGCATCTGGAGCAACGCGGCCTCGCGGTCGCGTAGGCCTTCGGTGAGGCCATCTACCTCGGCACGACAAGCCGTGGCATCGCTCTCGAGGGCGACGACATGGGCGCGGCGATCGCCGAACTGCTTGGCATGCCAGGCGAGATCGAGGTGCGTGAAGCGGTGACGGAGACGGCGGAAGCGAAGCGCCTTAGCAGCCTGGCGGCGGAGCGTGGCAATCTGGCGGCCGACTTCGCTGACGACATCGGTGATGCGCGCGAGGTTGGTGTCGACCCCGCCGAGCTTGTTGAGGGCTTCGCGACGTTGGGCCTTGTAGCGCGTGATACCCGCGGCCTCTTCAAAGAGGTAACGGCGCTCGGCAGGATTGGCGGAAAGAATCTGGTCAATCTGACCCTGCACCATGAACGAGTAGGACATTCGGCCGATACCGGTGTCCATGAACAGGCGCTGGATATCCTTAAGGCGGGACGGCTTGCCGTTGATAAAATAGTCGCTGGCACCTTCACGATGGAGTCGGCGCATGACGGAGACTTCGGCGAAAGCCGTGCCCAGTTCCTTTTCGCAATCAGCGAAAATCAGTTCGACCTCGCACTGGGGGAGAGGCTTGCGGCGATCGGTGCCCGCAAAGATGACGTCCTGCATCGCCGGGGCGCGGAGGGACTTAGCGGACTGTTCGCCCAGGACCCAGCGGATGGCGTCGACGATGTTGGACTTGCCGCAGCCGTTAGGCCCAACCACGGCCGTGACCCCGGGCCGGAGCTCAATGCGGGTCCGGTCGGCGAAGCTTTTGAATCCGTTGGCGACGATTTCCTTGAGGTACATCGAGGGGTGAACCGCACGATTGCCCTGCCCTACCCCCGCCGCAAGCGTCTTGTGCCCTCCAGAGGGCCCACTTATTCACGGCTTTAAATACCCTTGGTTTCGGGGTTGACGAAAGGCCTCCCCCCTTGTTCTTTCGACCCTCCAAACGCTCACATGTCCGTAGAAATCAAGATCCGCAAAGGCGAGACCGTCGATAAGGCTCTCCGCCGCCTCAAGAAGAAGATCGACCGCGAAGGCATCATCAAGGACGCCCGTGCCAAGCGAGGCTTCGAGAAGCCGGCTGAACGCCGTCGTCGCAAGAAGAAGGTCAAGAAATTCGGCGCCTACCTGCGCAAGAAGTGGGATAACGTCTAAGCGTTTGTCCTGACCCAAGCACCCGAAGGCCCGTCATGATGACGGGCCTTCTGCTTTGGCGGGGTTCCCGACCCATCAGGCCACAAAAAGGGCCGAACCCGGAGGTTCGGCCCTTGGTCTCGACAAAGCCGGGGAGGCTTAGCGGAGGAACAGCAGTTCCTGGTAGGACGGCAGCGGCCAGTATTCGTCGGCGACGATCTCTTCGAGGGAGTCGGCGGCGGAACGGACCTTGAGCATGGCCGGAAGGACCTTGTCGCAGGAATGCTTAGCCTGGGCGTGGGTGTCGGACTTGCTGACTTCGCGGGCGGCATCCAGTGCGTCGATGGCGGCGGCGAGTTCGTCGGCGAGGCCGACGACCGCCTTACGGAGCTTGCCACCGGACTTGGTCTTCTCGACCGGAGTCAGGTCAGCGGCGAACTTGAGTGCGGCCGGGAGGAGCAGGGTCTTGGCGATCTCCGAGACGAGCTTCGACTCGGTGTTGATCGCGAGCACGTAAGAGTGCGTATAGATCTCTTCGCGGGACTCGAGTTCGGCCTTGGAGAGGACGCCCTGGCGTTCAAAGACCTCGATCGAAGACTTGGAGACGATCTCAGGGAGAGCGTCGGGAGTCGTGCGGAGGTTCTTGAGGCCGCGCTTGGCGGCTTCCTTGTGCCACTCTTCGGAGTAGCCGTTGCCGTTGAAGATCACGCGGCCGTGCTTGGTGAGGATGTCCTTGAGGACGCTCTGGAGCGCGGAGTTGAAGTCGGAGTTCTTCTTGAGCGCGGCGGCGAGTTCGTCGGCGAGCTTATCGAGCGAGTCAGCCATGATCGTGTTGAGCACGGTCAGGGGGCCGGCGACCGAGAAGGCGGAGCCTACGGCGCGGAACTCGAACTTGTTACCGGTGAAGGCGAACGGACTCGTGCGGTTACGGTCACCGGCATCCTTCGGAAGGACGGGCAGTGTATCGACGCCGAGGGTCATGTGACCGCCCTTACGGGAGGACGAAGCGGAGCCGCTCTTCTTCACCTGCTCGATGACTTCGTTGAGCATGTCGCCCAGGTAGATCGAGATGATGGCGGGCGGAGCTTCGTTGGCACCGAGGCGATGGTCATTGCCGGCCGAAGCGACGGAAGCGCGGAGCAGACCCTGGTGAAGGTCGACCGCGCGGACCACTGCGGCGCAGAAGGTCAGGAACTGGGCGTTCTCGTGCGGGTTATGGCCGGGCTCGAGGAGGTTGCCGACGCCAGCACCACCGATGGACCAGTTGACGTGCTTACCGGAGCCGTTGACGCCTGCGAAGGGCTTCTCAGCGAGGAGGCAGACGAAGCCGTGCTTGGTGGCGACGCGGCGGAGCAGCGTCATCGTGAGCATC
>CAIKWA010000147.1 GCA_903831005.1 uncultured Opitutia bacterium | reverse complement strand
GGTGCATGTGCCGCAAGGTGTCCGGGTTCAAGTCCCGGCCTGAGCACCAATTTAGGCTGGGTCGGTCCGGAAACGGGCCGGCCCTGTTTTTGGATCACATCATACCCGACACCCCGCAGTAGTAGGGACATGGCTACGCAGGGAAAACTCGACGTCCTCATCCTCGGCTCTGGCGGTCGGGAGCATGCCTTGCTCAAGGCCTGCCTCCGCAGCCCCCGCGTGGCCAAGGTCCGCGTGGCCCCCGGTAACGGTGGGATGGCGCTCGAGGCTGAATGCCTCGAGGTCGACGCCGCCAATCCGGTCGCCGTCTTGGAACTCGTTCGTCGCACGGCCTCCACCTTCGTGATCGTCGGTCCGGAGGTCCCGCTGGCCGCCGGCGTGGTCGACGCCCTCGAAGCCGCGGGTATTCCGGCCTACGGTCCGCTCGCCTCCGGGGCTCGGCTCGAGGCCAGTAAGGCGTTCAGCAAGGATTTCATGGTACGCCACAAGGTGCCCACCGCCGCTTCGGAGACCTTCCGTGCGCTCGCGCCTGCTTTGGAGTATGTGCGCCAGCAACCTGTCCCCATCGTCATTAAGGCCTCAGGCCTGGCGGCGGGGAAGGGTGTCGTCATTGCGACCACGCACGCCGAAGCCGAGGCTGCGTTGCGCGACATGATGGAGGCGAAGGTCTTCGGCGCGTCGGGCGACGAGGTTGTCATCGAGGAATTCATGCAGGGCGAAGAGGCATCGATTATGCTCATGGTGTGTCGCGAGGAATACCTCATGCTTCCGCCCAGTCAGGACCATAAGCGCGTCGGCGAAGGCGACACTGGCCTCAACACCGGCGGCATGGGCGCGTACGCTCCGACCAGCGTTGTGACGCCGGAAGTCGAACGCCGTCTTCGCGAAGAGATAATTGCGCCTACGTTGCGCGGACTCCAAGCCGACGGCATCGATTACCGTGGCACCCTCTATGTAGGTATCATGGTCACTGTCACCGGCCCTAAGGTCGTTGAATTCAACGTTCGCTTCGGCGACCCCGAGTGCCAGGTGCTCATGCCTTCGCTCGAGACCGATCCCGTGCAAATCATGGAAGACATCGCCCATGGCCGCTTCCGTCCTTCCGCCGTGAAGCTGCGCCCCGGAGCCACGATCATCATCGTCCTCGCCGCTGGTGGTTATCCTGGCGAGATCCGCAAGGGCGACCCCATTACCTTGCCCGCTAGCCTCCCCGAGGGTGTCGATATCGTCCATGGCGGCACCAAGCGCCTGCCGGATGGCCGGGTTGTCACCGCCGGCGGTCGGGTCCTCGGCGTCGTGGCCCATGGGCCGACCTTGCAGGAGGCCGCCCGTCGGGCCTACGCCGTCGTCCCCCAGATTAAGTTCGAAGGCTGTCACTACCGTCGGGATATCGGCTACCGCCAGCTCCGTCGCGACGGGGTGCTTTGAACACTTGAACCGAGGGGCTTATCCCTCATCTTGAACCACATGGCCGTCGAACGAGACACCGTGACGTTTGTCTGCACAGGGAATACCTGTCGTAGTCCGATGGCGGAGGCGTTGCTCCGAGCGACGTTGGCCAAGCGAGGGCAGGGGCTGGAGAAGCTCAAGGTCGCCTCGTTCGGGCTTGCCGCAGAGGCCGGGCAGCCCGTCTCCGCGAATTCCGTCAAGGCCATGCAGCGCATTGGCCTGGACGTCTCCAGTCACCTCAGCCGGCTCCTCACCCAGGCCGACGTTGACCGGAGTATCGTGATCTTCGGCATGACCGAATCCCATCTCGCCGCCTTGCATTCCCGCTTCGACGCCCTCCCGGAATTCGTGCTACTCCTGCGCGATGTCCTGCCGACGGAGGTCCCGCGGGACATCCCAGACCCGTTCGGGGGTGGCTATCGCGATTACGAAGAGTGCCGCGATTCCATGGTTGAAGCGATGCCTGCGATGGTGGAGTTTCTGCGCCAGAATCTTTTCCGATGACCAGCCCGCTTACGCTTTCCTTCGGCAGTGACCACGGCGGACTCGCCTTGCGACGCGGCCTGATCGAAGCGTTGAAGTCAAAGGGCTTCGTCATCCTCGATCGCGGTACCGAGACCGAGGCTTCCTGCGATTATCCAGACTACGCGCAGGCCGTCGGTGCCGACGTCGTCAGCGGACGCGCGAAGTTCGGCATCCTCGTCTGCACGACCGGCATCGGCATCTCCATCGCCGCCAACAAGGTGCGTGGTATTCGGGCCGCCCTCGTTCAGAGCGCTGACGCCGCGGGCCAGAGCCGTCGCCATAACGACGCCAATGTCCTCTGTTTCGGGGCCAAATACGTCGACCTCCCGACCGCCCTAGCGTGCGTCGAGGCCTTTCTGGCCGCCGAATTCGAAGCCGGCCGCCACACCCGCCGCGTGGATAAGCTGGAGTCCCCATGTGGATAACCCTGCCGATTTGCCGTTGCCACGCTTCCTCGCACGATTTGCCCTTTCACCACTCCACCCATGACCGCCATTCGCCGCATCCCTCTCGCCCAGCTCGACCCGGAGATCGACCGCCTGATCAAGGCTGAGCTCAAGCGCCAGCAGACGCACATCGAGCTGATTGCCTCCGAGAATTTCACGCTTCCTGCGATCATGGAAGCCCAAGGCAGCATCCTGACGAACAAGTACGCCGAAGGTTATCCCGGCAAGCGCTGGTACGGTGGCTGCGAGAACGTCGACCAGATTGAGCAGCTGGCCATCGATCGCGCCAAGGCCCTCTTCGGTGCCGATCATGCCAATGTCCAGCCGCACTCCGGCAGCCAGGCCAACGCCGCCGTCTACTTCGCGACCATCAAGCCCGGCGACAAGATCCTGACCATGAACCTGTCGCATGGGGGCCACCTCACGCACGGCAACGCCGCGAACTTCTCTGGCAAGCTCTACAACGCCGTCCACTACGGCGTGGGCGCCGACGGCCGCATCAACTACGACGAAGTTGAGGAGATGGCCAAGCGCGAGCAGCCCAAGATGATCACCGTCGGCGCTTCCGCCTATGCCCGCGAAATCGACTTCGCCCGCTTCGGCAAGATCGCCAAGGAGAACGGCGCGCTGCTCCTCGCCGATATCGCCCACATCGCTGGCCTCGTCGCGGCGGGCGTGCATCCGTCGCCCGTGCCTTACGCCGACTTCGTCACCACGACCACGCACAAGACCCTGCGTGGTCCTCGCGGTGGCCTCATCCTCTGCAAGGCTGAGCACGCCAAGGCCATCGACTCCGCTGTCTTCCCTGGCGCGCAGGGTGGCCCGCTCGAGCACGTCATCGCCGCCAAGGCCGTCTGCTTCGCGCAGTGCGCCACTCCGGAGTTCAAGGAATACGCCAAGCAGGTGGTCGCCAACTCCCGCGCCCTCGCCGATGCCCTCGTGAGCCTCGGCTTCGGCCTGATTAGCGGCGGCACTGACAACCACCTCAGCCTCCTCGACCTCCGCAAGAGCCATCCGAACGTCTCGGGTAAGGACGCCCAACTCGCCCTGGACGCCGCGCACATCACTACCAACAAGAACACCGTACCGGACGAGACCCGCAGTCCCTTCCAGGCCAGCGGCATCCGCGTCGGCACCCCGGCGGTCACCTCCCGAGGCATGAAGGAGGCCGAGATGCGGGAAATCGCCCAGGCGATCGCCATCGTCCTCTCCGACCCGCAGAATCCTGCCAAAATCGAAGAGGCGCAGGGCATCGTGGCCTCTCTGACTAGCCGTTTCCCCCTCCCTTATTAATCTTAAGAAAGACCTTTTCCCCTTTCCAACGGAACAAAACCCCCTAATCTAATTTATACCCCACCAAATCTATGAACACCCCCACCCGTAACCGTAAAGGCTTCACGCTCATCGAGCTCCTGACGGTAATCGCGATCATCGGCATCCTCGCCGCCGTGCTCTTCCCAGGCGTCCAGGGCGTTATGCGCTCCGCCAAGAAGAACAGCGCGCTGAACAAGCTTCGCTCCATCGGCCAGGGCTACATGAACTGGGCCGGCGGTAACAAGGCAATCTCCAGCGGTGCCTGGGCCTCGGGCAAGACCCAGACCACGTCCCTTTCGGGTTACGCTGCGATTCTCGCGGACGGCGCCTCCCTTGACTCCGGTGAACTGTGGTTCCTCGACGCCGACCCGGCCTCCGATGGCGTCGCTGTCATCCCAAAGACCGTGATCACCAAGACGGGCAGCGTTGTCTCTGTCGCCACGGCTTTCACGACCGCCCTCACCCAGGGTAAGTCCGGCTGGGATCTCTACACTCCGACCTCTCGCTCGATTGTCGGCAACGTCACCGCTCCTCTTGCCTGGACCCGCGGCCTGACCATCGCCGGAAACTGGCCCGCCGCTGGCGCTACCGCGACCGACTCTGTCTGGGGCACGGAAGGCGGTCATATCGTCTACGGTGACGGCCACGTCTCTTGGTGCTCCGATACCCTTACCACGGGTACGAACTTCTTCTCGAAGGCCGACGGTACCGCTTCGGCTAGCTGGAAGGACTCCGCTGGTGTTCCCCAGGGCACGACCCCGACGCCGACGGCTGTTACCCAGAACTAAGCCGAAAGGACATACTGAAAAGGCCCTGCTTTGCAGGGCCTTTTTGTTTACAATCGTAATCTGCTAACGGCTTGCCCTCACCCGTGGCCCCCTTCATAAAGAAAGCACACCTCCCCATGAACACCTCCACCCGTAACCGTAAGGGCTTCACGCTCATCGAGCTCCTGACGGTAATCGCGATCATCGGTATCTTGGCCGCCGTGCTCTTCCCAGGCGTCCAGGGCGTTATGCGCTCCGCCAAGAAGAACAGCGCGCTGAACAAGCTTCGCTCCATTGGCCAGGGCTACATGAACTGGGCTCGCGGAAGCCGTAACATCTCCTCCGGCGCATGGGCGTCCGGCAAGACCCAGACTACGTCGCTTTCGGGCTACGCCGCCATCCTCGCGGACGGCGCCTCCCTCGACTCCGGTGAACTCTGGTTCCTTGATGCCGACCCGGCGGCTGACGGCGTCGCTGTCATCCCGAAGACCGTCATCACCAAGACGGGTACCGTTGTCTCTATTGCCACGGCTTTCACGACCGCCCTCACGCAGGGTAAGTCCGGCTGGGATCTCTACACCCCGACCTCTCGCTCGCTGGTCGGAAACGTCACCGCTCCTCTCGCCTGGACCCGCGGTCTGACCATCGCCGGCCAGTGGCCTGCGGCTGGCGCCACCGCCACCGACTCCGTCTGGGGCACGGAAGGCGGTCACATCGTCTATGGTGATGGTCACGTCTCTTGGTGCTCGGACACCCTCACCACGGGTACGAACTTCTTCTCCAAGACCGACGGCAGCGCATCGGCGAGCTGGAAGGACTCCGCTGGTGTTCCGCAGGGGACGACCCCGACGCCGACGGCCGTTACGCAAAACTAAGTTGCTCCGTGACCCCTCGAAAAGCCCCGCCCAGCGGGGCTTTTTTGTTTCCGTCCGTTCCCTGTCTGCCACCTTCACCTCCGCATGACGACCTTCCACGCATGGCTGGCCGCGACTCGCCCCAAGACTTTGGTGGCGGCCGTCGCGCCTATCGCTCTCGGTGGGGCGGTCATCGTCGCCTACTCGGGAGCTCCCGGTCTCTGGGTTGATCCGTTTTTCATCTTCATCCTGCTGAGTTGTCTCGGTTTCGCGCTCTGCGTGCAGGTCGCCTGTAACTTCGCCAACGACCTCGGTGATTCGCTCCGCGGCGCGGATACCTCCGCACGTATCGGCCCGCGCCGGGCCGTGTCCGCTGGCGACATCTCGCCCGCCGCCATGCGCCGTGGAATCTGGATTGCCTGTGCCCTTGCCCTTATCCTCGGCTCGCCGGTCGCGCTGCTTTCGCCTTGGTTGCTGCTTGCCGGGTTCTTGGCCATTGCCTGCGCACTCGCCTACACGCTCGGACCTTTTCCGTTGGCTTACCGCGGACTCGGCGACGTCTTTGTCGTCGGTTGCTTCGGGGTGCAGGCGACCGTCTTGACCGCGTTGGCGGTCTGTATGCCTGACAGCGTGGGCTGCGGCTGCAACACGCCACCGATGAATTGGGCGCCCGCTCTCCTTGCCGGCCTCGGCCTCGGGCTGCTCGCCGACAATATCCTCGTCGCGAATAACGCGCGCGATTACGAGACCGATCTCGCCGTCGGCAAGCGCACCACCGTCGTCCGTTTCGGCCGAGGCTTCGCGCGCAACCTGCATGGCTTTAATTCGTTCTTCGGTCTGGCCTGCCTAGGGCATGTCTTCGGTTGGGCGCCCATGGCCTTGTTGCCCTTGGCCTGCTGGCAGCACCTCGCCTTCCGCAAGGCCGCCCAGCCAGCAGATTTCCTGCCGTTTCTTGGCCGGGCCGCCGTGCTGATGCTTCTGGCGACGATCCTGTGCGTAACTGCCACTTGCCTCGGGTGGGTGCCGACTGGCAGCCTATGGATGCGATGAGCCAACCCAAGTCCCTCGCCGAACAGCTCGAAGCCCTCGTCAACGGGGGCGCTCGTCCGTCATGGGATGAATACTTCATGGCCACCGCCGTACTCGTCAGTTCCCGTTCCAGCTGCGAGCGCCTGCATGTCGGTTGCATCATCGTCTCGACCGGTAAGCACCCAAACCGTCTCGTTGCCGCTGGCTACAATGGCTTCTTGCCGGGTGCACCGCATGATTCACACATCCGCGACGGCCATGAACTCGCTACTGTGCATGCCGAGCAGAACGCCGTCGCCGACGCCGCCAAGCGCGGGGTCTCGTTGCAGGGTACGATCTGCTACGTCACTCACTTCCCCTGCGTGAACTGCGCCAAGATCCTCGCCGCCGCCGGCATCACCGAGGTCCGCTACCGTCACGACTATAAGAATGACCCGCTGGTCGCCGAGATGTTCGGCCAAGCCGGTGTGAAGCTCGCACGCCTCGAACGCTGATGGCCCGCGCTCCGCAGACCTTGGCGGGGCGATTGCTGGTCTCGCACCCGCAGCTACGCGACGATCATTTCCGCGAGACTGTTGTGCTGCTGCATACGCATGACGCCGGGGAAGGCGCGCTGGGCGTCATCATAAATCGCCCGCTCGGGCGGGTGCTCGGCCAGATTGAGTCCACCGCGGAGCTTAAGCCGCTGGACGACGTTCCGCTTTTCGAGGGTGGGCCGGTGGCGACCGATCGTTTGGCGTTCGGGGGATGGCGCTTCCCGGTGAAAGCCGAACCGGAGGTCCGCTTCGGGCTAGATCAGGAAGAAGCGGTGCTGCTCGCCCGCGATGGGCGTTTCAGCCTAGCGGCTTATATCGGCTATGCTGGCTGGTCGCCCGGCCAGCTGGAGAACGAGCTGAAGATGAATGCCTGGGTCGTCTGTCCGTTCGATGCGTCATGCGCCGAACATGAAGGAGTAGACCTTTGGAAGAAGCTGCTCGAACGTCATCGCCCGGAGCTGCGGCTCGAGGCAGATTCGCCGGAGAATCCGGGGCTGAATTAAAGCGCAGGAAGATTTCAGGTGGCAGGTGGCGGCCCCGGGTGACGGGTGGAGGCGTTGCCGAGAGCTGCTGCGAGGCAGTTGCGTCAGCGAGCGGTCGAGAGGAGGATCTCGACGTTCTGCTGGAGTAGTTCGCCGGCGGAACGTCCATCCGGGGCGAGCATCTTGCGCTGGATCAGCTGTGCGCGCTGGGCCTGGTCGAGTTCCATCAGGCGCCAGCGTCCAACTGGCAGTGCTGGGTCGGTGGTTTCGAGCGCCGTCCACCGGAGCGGCATACCTTGCCACGAAAATTCCACGTACCAGTGGGATGTGCGGGCGGCATCGCCGCGGCTGAGCATCGGGTAGCGCTTCACGAAGTCCGGCGTCTTCGCCGTACGCATCACGACGGAGAGGGCGACCGGCTGGCGGCGGACAGCTGCAAGGAGGTTGGGGTTCTTCGCCCCGAGTACCAGGAGGGGATCCATCCCGATTAGGTTCTGACCATTCCAGAGGCTGTGCTGGTTGGGGCTTTTTCGGTTCTCGGGCTGGGTCGCATACCAGTTGTTGAAGCCCGTCGAAAGGAGGAGACCCACCTCGAAGTGCAGGTGCGCCCGGTCTTTCGTGATGGCGCTGACCCCAGCTGACGTATGGCCCATCAGGGCGATCGGCGTGCCTCGGCGGATCCCGGCACCGACTTTCAAGGTTGGTTCGATCTTCGCGAGGTGGGCGTAGAGCGTGTAGACGGCGAGTTCCGCATCCGGGTGGATGAGCACTACGTATTTACCATAGGGCCCGTTAACGTGCGGGTTAACGTAGGCGACATGGCCGTCCATCGCGGCGAGCACGAGGTCGAGCGGTTCGCCGGCGGGATTGAGCGCGACGGGCTTGATATCGATGCCTTCGTGGAAGCGCTTACCCTCCTCGCGCACCATGCCGAACAAGGCGGACTCGGGCTTGCCGGAGATCGTCGGTTGCAGGAAGTCTTCCGGATCCCGCAAGACCGCACGATCCATCGAAGTCGGCCACGAGACTTCTGTGGCGAACAGGGGGGTCGTCGCGAGGGCGACTAAAAGGAGGAGGAGTCGGCGGCTCCGCAGGCTCACTTGCGTTCGGCTTCCTTGATCTTGCGGACCTTTAACGCTGAGATGTTCAGCCGCTTGCTGATGTCCATCACCGCCTCCGTATTCGAGAGACCCTTCTTTTCGACGTGGAACATCAAGTTGCCATCGCTGATTTGGCGGTCGATCGGCATGATGCCGACCGCCGTATCGTTGATCACCAGCACGAAATGGCGACCCACGGCCTCGCGACTGAAGTTCATCACATCAATCGCGGCTTGGCGGTCGAGCTGCACGAGCAGGAATTCCTGTCGGAGGTCAGGGTCGCCGCTGGTGATTGGCTGCGTGGCGAGGATCTCCTCGGCCGGGACGAGCGCGCGGGTTAGCACCGTGATGGTGACGCCGCTGACGGGCAGGCGGACTTCCTGTTTCATCGAGCCTCCGATGGAAGAGGAGGCTTCGACGAAGACCGAGGCGATCTCATCGGGCATGTCGGTATTCTTACACCCGGCGAGAAGTAGGGCGCAGAGGGCGAGGGCGAGGCGGGGGGAAGTCATGAAGGGTCAGCCGACGAGTAAGTCGAGGGAGGTGCCGACCTGCAGGATATGGGCGGGCTGGAGGTCCAGCACTGGGACGAGGTAGGTCTGCTTACTGGAGGCGTGGATGTAAGTCATCAGCCCTTTGTCGGCGACGCCGACCTGCTTGATGATGCGCTTACGTTCGAGGAGCATGGCGAGGATGTGCTTGAGCACGCCTTTGTCGCCGGATGGATCGGCTTCCTCTTCGTAGAGCGAGAGGAAGAATTCTTCACGAGAAGCAAGGAGCTGAGCACGGTGGGCCTGTTCTTCTTCGCCACGTTCTTTGACCTCGCGGGTCCAGCGACCGAGCAGGATGCCTTCGGGCGTGAAGGAGGCGGCTTGATCGCGGAGCACGTCGCAGCGCTCGATGTTGCCGCCGACGGGCTTATAGACGACGCATGTCACGAGGTCGCCGACGTGGAGTTCCTTGCCGGAAGCGGCGCAGAT
>CAIKWA010000146.1 GCA_903831005.1 uncultured Opitutia bacterium | reverse complement strand
GGATTGCCTAAGACCCAACCCCATGAAGCGCCTTGTTCCTGTCCTTTGCCTGTTCGCCGGAGCCCTCGGCTTGTATGCCGCAGCAACGCCGTTGTTCGACGGCAAGACGCTGACGGGCTGGGAGGGAGACCCCAAGGTCTGGCGCGTCGAGAACGGCGAGATCGTGGGCGGCTCCATGCAGGGCAATCCGCGCAACGAGTTCCTCACGACCAAGCGCGCCTTTTACAACTTCCGCCTGACGCTCGAGTATAAGCTGACCGGAACCGAAGGCTTCGTTAACGCCGGCGTGCAGTTCCGCAGCCAACGCGCGACTAATCCGCCCAACGAGATGATCGGGTATCAGGCCGATATCGGCCATGGCCATACCGGTTCGCTTTACGACGAATCCCGTCGCAAGAAGTTCCTCGCCCGCGCGGGCGCCGGCTACGGTGGCGTCGGCGTCAAAGAAGAGTCGGAAATCGCCGACCTCGAGAAGAAGGGAGAATGGAACAAGTACGAGATCCAGGCCATGGGTCCGCTCATCATCATCCGTCTCAATGGCAAGCAGACGCTTGCCTACAGCGAGACCGATCCGTCCGTCGACGACGCCTATGGCCTCATCGGCCTGCAGATCCACGGCAATAACAAGGCTGAGATCCGCTACCGTAACATCACCCTCGACCCGTTGACCGAAGTCCCCGTCGTCACGAAGGGCGACGTCTTCAACCGCTTCGGCGAACCGAAAGCGGCTTGGGTTACGCCGGCGCCGTTCAAGGATGGCAAGTTTTCACTCGGTCAGGACGAAGTCGTCGTCTTCATCGGTCAGGAAAATCTCGTCCGAGAAGCCAAGTCGGGGGCGATCGAGTCGCGGCTAGCGACGGCCTTCGCCGCCAAGAACCCCGTCTTCCGTTCCATGGCCTGGGAGGCGGATACCGTCCACGAGCAGTGGCGCGACCTGAACTTCGGTCCCTGGAAAGGCCAGCTCGAGACCGCCGGAGCGACGACCTTGATCGTGCAGTTCGGTCAGGCCGAGGCGCTGCAAGGGCAGGCCGGCCTGGCCAAGTTCAAGGCCGACTACCATAAGTTGCTCGACGACCTGAGCCGTCATACGCCGCGCATCGTGCTACTCTCGCCGGCCGGATTCATGGTTTCGACCCGTCCGCCCGACATGACGACTCCCGAGCACCGCACAGTCCTCGTCGCATATGCTTCCGCGGTGGCTGAGATCGCCAAGCAACGCGGGCTGCCTTACGTCGATCTCACCGAGGTCACCCGGAATGAATCATCCACCGACGGGCTGCATCTATCGGCGAAAGGCTTGGAGGCCGTCGGCCGTGAAGTGGCCCGTGCCCTCGGGCTGGCGGATGACTCCGAGCTAGCGGCCAAGCTGCGCCCATCGATCGTCGAGAAGAACCGTCTCTGGGCCGATTGCTGGCGTCCGGCCAATTGGTCGTTCGTCTATGGCGACCGTATCATGCAGAATTATGGCAAAGGCTTCGGTCCCGTCCCGTCGCTGAAGCAGAACTTCGAGGCCTATCGCCCGCTCGTGGCGGCTTGGGATAAGCACATCCAGGCTCTGGCCCGTGGAGAGAAGTCCGTCGAGCCGGCCCCTCAGGCAGGACCGAATG
>CAIKWA010000145.1 GCA_903831005.1 uncultured Opitutia bacterium | reverse complement strand
CGTCGCGATTCTCGTGCGCCTCAAGCTCGGCTCCCCGGTACTGTTCATCCAGGAACGCCCCGGTCTGCGTGCCCGCCCGTTCCGCATGGTTAAGTTCCGCACCATGACCGATGAGCGCGGTCCGGACGGCGAGCTCCTGCCCGACGAACAACGCCTGACCCCCTTCGGCCGGTTCCTCCGCGCCACCTCGCTCGACGAATTTCCCGAGATGTGGAATGTCCTCCTCGGCGACATGAGCGTCGTCGGCCCGCGGCCGCTGCTCATGCGCTATGTCGAGCGCTATGACGCCTTCCAGGCTCGTCGCATGGAAGTGAAGCCAGGCGTCACCGGCTGGGCGCAGATCAACGGCCGCAGCGCCATCGGCTGGGACGAGAAGTTCGCCCTCGATATCTGGTATGTCGACCATCGCAGCTTCTGGCTGGATATGAAGATTGTGGTGCTCACCTTCTTCAAGGTCCTGGCGCGCAGCGGCGCGGAGCGCGCCGAAGGCGCGGAGCCGCTTGGGGAGTTCAAGGGAAGTAAGAAAGACTAACTAGCTGGCCCGTTGACAAGTTGACACGTTGACAAGGGAGGCAGACGACGCGGTCAGTACTAGCTGGCCAGTTGACACGTTGACAAGGGCGACGAGATGCAGGCTGGCCGGGTTGACCAGTTAATATGTGGGCAAGGAATCCATTCAGGGAATAGGCTTCAGCGGCAGGAAGGTTTAAGTCGTCAGCGGAGTTTTGGTGAACGCGATATAATCCTCCCAATAGTCGGGGGATGGAATCGCCACTAACCGAGCCGAAAAATAATGCTCCTTTTACATTCCGTGATCTGTCGGTCTGGAAACAGTCCCGAGGCCTGGCCTCAGATATTTATAGGTTGGTAAGTACGCCTAGGCTGCGAAGCCACTATGCGTTCTGCGATCAACTTGGCCGGGCTGCTTTGTCTGTGCCTTCCAATATCGCGGAAGGTGACGAGCGGGGTACGAACAAAGAGTCCCTGCGCTTTCTATTCATCGCGAGGGGTTCGTTGAGCGAACTGGAGACACAGTTATGGATCGGCCATGACCTCGGCTGGATCGAGCCGGAGGATTACCGGAAGCTTTCCGAAAGAATGGGAAATGTGACCCGGTTACTGGGAGGGCTCATCCGTATGCGCCAAAAGCGACTAAAGGCATCCGAGACCTAAAGTCCTAAAGCCCTCGCGCTTGTTTCCCTTGCCAACTTCCCGGCTGCCCAGCTCTGCTCGCTGCCTCCCTTGTCAACGTGTCAACGTGTCAACATGTCAACTTGCCAGCTAATCAGCAGTCCACTTGCCAACTTGCCAACTAACTACGCCTTCTTCGCGCCCAGCTTGCGCAACACAGGGTCTTGCTTGAGGGGCAGCTCCACGGGCGTTCCCCCCGCCTGCGCCGACTGATACAGCGCGAGAATCAATTCCACGGCCTTCCGACCTTCGGCGCCGTTGACGGCGGGCTGCTTGCCGTCGCGAATCGCGGCGATGGCTTCCTCGAGATTGGAGCGATGCCAGGCATGGCCGATCGCCTTCGGATCATTGGCGCCGGCACCGCCGCCTTCGGTGGCTGGCGTTATGACGGCCGCATCGGAGGGCAGGGGCTTTTCGAATTCGAACGCCGTCAGCTTATCATCACGTAGCACTGCGGCGCCCGTCGTGCCGTGGATGCGGATCTCGGCGGGGAAGCCCGTGGCGGACCAGCAGGCCGTCGAGCTGGCGAGCGTGGCGCGGCAGCCGTTGGCGAATTCAATCCAGCCGGCAGCGATGTCCTCGACCTCGATACCGTCGTGGGCGACGAGGCCGGCGGTAGCGGAGACGCGTTTGGGCGCGCCGAGGAACCAGAGGAGAAGGTCGATGGTGTGGATGCCTTGGTTCATCACGGCGCCGCCGCCATCGAGGGCGAACGTGCCGCGCCAGGCGGCGGAATCATAATAAGCCTGCGTGCGCCACCAAGGGATGAGCGCACCGGCGAGGGTGAGTTTGCCGAAGCGGCCCGCTTCGAGTGCGGCCTTCAGCGCGACCGCGCCGGAACCGAAGCGTCGGGGCAGGATACCGGCGACAGTCACGCCGGCCTGGGCGCAGGCGGCGGTGAGTGCGTCGCAGCGGGCGAGGGTGACTTCGAGGGGTTTCTCGACCACGACATGCTTGCCGGCCTTGGCGCAGGCGAGGGCAGGGGCGAGGTGGTCGCCGCTCGGCGTGCAGAGGCAGACGATATCCACATCCGGGTTAGCGAGTAGGGCTTCAGGGGTCTCGGCGAAGGTGATACCGTGCTTAGTCGCGAAGTCACGTCCCTTGGCCGGCGAACGATTGTAAGCCGCGACGAGCTTCACGCCGGCGATCTCCGCGAGCGCCTTCGCATGGAACTCGGCAATCATGCCGGTTCCCCAGATGCCGAAACCAAGAGGCCGTTGGGACATAGGCTTAACTTACCCATTACAGCCTCCATCGGAAGTGAAATCGTCCCCGATTGGCTTGGTGAATTCTATACTGGCCTCACGACATTTCCGTGAGTATGTCAGTCCGTAGAATGAGTAATCCTTTCAAGCCTCTTGAGCAGTATCTGCGACGCCTAATCAAGCATCGGGTAATCAGGAAAGATCGTCTCAAAGAACTTTTAGATGCACAAGCAAGGGGCCAGCAAGCGGAGGCCGACCTCGAATTCCTTGCTTTGCTTCCGCCGTCTATGGTCGGCCAGGCCTTGGCGTCGCTTGCTGAGTCGCCAGCGCAACTGCGACAAGATCTTTTCGTCTTGAGCGAACTCGGGTTCAAGCGCGACGGCTTCTTTGTGGAATTTGGGGCCGCTGACGGGCATAATCTCAGCAATAGCTGGCTTTTAGAGAAACGCTTTGGCTGGAAGGGAATCCTATCGGAGCCCGCCCGCTGCTGGCATGAGAAGCTTGCCAAGAATCGCTCATGTCTTGTCGACCACCGGTGCGTATGGAGCCGGACTGGAGCCTCACTTGAATTCAATGAGGTCGCCGAAATCTCGACCGTAACTGGCTTCGGACAAGATGATGCGCATCATCAGGCGCGCCAGAAAGCTGTACAATATGCCGTCCCGACCATCTCACTCATGGACTTGATGGCTGAATCCAACGCCCCTTTGAATCCGGATTACCTCTCGATTGACACAGAGGGCTCTGAGTTCGAGATCCTCAGCCACTTTGACTTCGGTCGCTACCCCTTCAAGGTGATCACTTGCGAACATAACTTCACCCCCATGCGGGAGAAATTGCACGACTTGCTAACCTCTGCCGGATACGTCCGAAAATTCGAGAGTGCCTCACAGTTTGATGACTGGTATGTTAGAGTCTGAGATAAGCCTGTTCGAGCGCCGTGAGTGGCCACGGAGACCCTGATTTTAAGTTGGCGTACGTTCCGAAGCATGGACTATAAACAGTTTATTGCTTATGCGTATTCTGGTCACCGGCGGCGCGGGCTTCATCGGGTCGAATTTGACCCGACTTCTGGTCGCGGGCGGACATGCCGTCACGGTCGTCGATAAGCTCACTTACGCTGGCAATCAGGCCTCCCTGGCTGACCTGCAGGGTAAGTCCGGGTTCAACTTCATCCAGGCCGACATCTGCGACGCCGAGGCCATGCGCCGGGCCTTCGCCGACGCCCAGCCGGAGGCGGTCATGCACCTCGCTGCAGAATCCCACGTCGACCGCTCGATCGACGGCCCGGGGGAGTTCATCGCCACCAACGTCACCGGCACTTTCCAGCTCCTTCAGGCCGCCTTGGGTCACTGGCGTTCCCTTTCAGGTGCCGCCAAGGACGCCTTTCGCTTCCTGCATGTTTCGACCGATGAGGTCTTCGGCTCCCTCGGCCCGACGGATCCGGCTTTCAACGAGTCGACCCCTTACGACCCGCACTCTCCGTATAGCGCCAGCAAGGCCTCGAGCGATCACCTTGCCCGCGCCTGGATGGACACCTACGGCCTGCCGGTGGTCGTGACGAACTGCTCCAATAACTACGGCCCATACCAGTTCCCCGAGAAGCTCATCCCGGTCGTTATCCTGAAGTGCCTACGCGGCGAAGCCATCCCGGTCTACGGCAAGGGTGAGAACATCCGCGATTGGCTTTATGTCGACGACCATGCCCGCGCGCT
>CAIKWA010000144.1 GCA_903831005.1 uncultured Opitutia bacterium | reverse complement strand
GTGCTGTCCCTGCTCTCTGGCCGTGAGGGAGTCTGGGTGCTCGACGGCGAGGCCGTGTCCGGCAAGTCGTTCTTTACCTCGGTCGGTGACCTCCGCTCCCAAGCCGCTGCCGACGATGCCCGCGTCTGGCTGTTCGACCTCCCCTCCGTGGTTGGCGATTACAGCACCCGCCGTGCCTCGCTGGAGGCTTTGTTTGCCCAGTCCTACCCTTCCTCCCTCCTGCTCGTCCCTAGCGTCTCCTGCACCCCCGAGGACGCCTTTGTCCGCTTTACCGCCGAAGGCTTCGAGGGTGCCATGGTCAAGGACACCGCCGCCCCCTACGCCCACGGCATCCGCTCCAGGGCTTGGCTCAAGGTCAAGGACGCCGACACAACGGACGGCCAGATCGTGGACGTGGTCGAGGGAACGGGCAAGTGCGCGGGGATGGCCGGGCATATCGTCGTGCGCTGCGGGCGCCGTGACGTCAGCGTCGGCACAGGCATGGATGACGCCACCCGCCAATCACTCCTGGCTAACCGCTCTCAGCTCATCGGCAAGACCGCCGAGGTTTGCTTCCAGATGCGGACGCCCAAGGGGTCACTGCGTCACCCGGTGTTTGTCCGAGTACGCGGAGATAAGTGACTATCCCTTGTTGTTAAACTTGTTGATGTCCTCTTGGAGCAAGAAGCGTAATCGTTTTGGCATCTGCTTGACGCGGTTCCCATAGACTAGGCCAAGGACACCAGCCTGATCGGCGATGCCGTTGATGTTGCCCAGCGTGTTAGTGATTGAGACGTCCGCGCTCTTGTCGGTAAAGGAGGAACTGTTATTGCCGGTAACTGAGTTGTGCCGTGTAATCCAAGCGGCTTTAAGAAGGTCAACACCGAAGTCTTTGGGTACGCCATTGATGACAGGCTTAGGGAGCGAGCGAAGAGCTGCGGCCCAGCCCGACTTGATAGCCCCCACCCGCTCCTGGCGCTGGGCAACGTAGGTATCAATATCGCCCTTGTTCTCGGCAACGTACTTGAACATCCAGTCAATGCCGCTGACGTTTCGGCCATTCTTCCACAGGCGCCCGCCAGTGCGGCTATAAATTGGTTTATATACAGCGTCAATTTCCGATACGTTTTGAAGGTAAGCCTGATTAGCCGTTTCATTGGAGACCTTGGTGCCAATCCTGTTGAAATAGTTGCGGAGTTTCTTGAAGCCCCAGACGGTTCCGAAACCGTTGTAACGGTCGGACAGTATCTTAGCCAGGAACGGGTTTCCGTTAAGGACGCTTGAGCCCTTGGCGGCCACCTTCCAGAATAGGGCTGGGTTGTCGCTTAGTGACAGGGAGCCGAGGCGCTTGATAAGCCGGGCCTGTTGGGTCTTCTTGGTTCCGCCTGTCAGAGAGGTGACGACCTTGCCAACGTCACGGTCAATGGCCTGCTCGCCAGCCTTCTTAGCTGCAACGTCTAGGCCCTTGCCTCCGCCCTTAGCCAGGGGAGGGGTAAACGCGGCGGCATCGCGGCAAGCCATGGCGGCTTGCTCTAGAGTGGCGTCTTTTAGCGTTTGCTTGGACCTACTTGCGTATTTCTGGATAGCGGCAAGAAATTGCTCCAGGGACTTCGGCTCGATGCTCGCCTTAACCACGGCGGGTTACTGGTTATCGTCGATGACGACGAGCGTGATCCATGCCGACGCAGGCTTGTAGGTCTGGGTAGTGATGCGGACGGTCTTCCCGCCGGCGACAATCTTCTTCCCCT
>CAIKWA010000143.1 GCA_903831005.1 uncultured Opitutia bacterium | reverse complement strand
GGCTGACCGCTCCATGGGGGACAGGATGGGTGGCTGGGGTTGGGTAGGGACGTGATTGCCATCACGTCCGTGGGCGGACCGACATCGGAAAGGTCGAGGGCATGCCCGGCTCGACGAAAGTACGGATGCGAACGGCGGTCATGGCAATGACCGCCCTACCCAAGGCATGGCCGCAGCAAACTTCCCGGTTTCCGGTCTCCCTTGAGTCCGTTTTTGCCCAACCGCTACCCGCTAACCGCTCACTCCAGCACCTGAATATGATTGATGCTGGTGAACTGACGGTGGTCGGTGAACTGACGGATGAGCTTCTTCTGGGCGTCGACCTCGAAGATCTGGGCAGTAGCCCCGAGGTGGCCGTGGCCGAGCCAGTTCATGACGAGGGTGTTGCCGTTGGCGAGGCGCTCGACGGAACTCGCGAGGTAGATATGGTTCTCGGAGACTTCGTTACGGCCGATGTTCCAGACGATCTTGCCGGCCTTGTCGTACTCTGCGACGCCGTCCCCTTCGCCGAGGGCGACGAGCCAGTTGCCGTTGGCGAGCTCACGGACGTCATGGGGCTCGCCCTTTACGGCCAGATTGCGGAGGAGCTTACCGTCGGCGGATAGCTCCAGAATGGCGTGGTCGCCCTTGGCGCTCACAAGGTAGCGACCATTGGTGGTCTTGCGGCAGCCGCGCATCTGTTCGTGGGTACGGATGGTCGGCGTCAGCGGGACTTTGATTTCCTTGGCGATCTTACCGTCGCGGCCGATCTCGAGGAGGCGGCCCGGGCCGCATTCGACCACGAGCACTCGGCCGTCAGCCAGCGGCTGGCAGCCCTGAATCTCGGTCTTGGCGTCGGCGACGTATTCCCAAGCGACAGACTGGTCGGGCTTCACTTCCTTAGCGCCTTTGACGTGGCTGAAGAGCACGTTGCCATTGGGCAGGAGCCAAGAGTCCTGCGGACGTTCGGCCGGGGTGGACCACTCGACACGTCCGTCCGCGGCGACGATGGCGACCTTATTGCCGACGTAATCGCTGACCAGCAGACGGCGACCGAAAGGCTTAGGGTCGAGACTGGAAATGGGTCCTTGGGCGCGGTCACCGAGTGCGTTGCGGTTGTTTTTCATCACCGGGGGCATCGGGGCCTCCCAGCCGGCGGGGGCGTTGACGCTGATGACCTTGCGGAAGGTGACGTCGCCTAGGCGGAGATTGTCGGCGATCACGCCGTTCTTCGAATGGCGCCAGCAATGGATGGCCTCGCCGTCGCTCTTGATGTGATTTCCGATGACCTCATAGCCGTCCAAGTTGAAGTTGGGTTCGATGGCGGTGAGCTTGGTCTCGAAGGTGTTGTAATTGCAGCGGACATTGCGCAGGCCTCCGCGGAAGGAGGGGTGGCCGAGCAGGGTGCCGCTGCCGTTCGGATTGAGCGTACGTGTGAACTGAACCGTGATGTTTTCGGCGTCGAAGGATTCGCCGGGGCCAACCTTGCCGCCGGGGAGGAATTTGCCCGTGTGTTCGCCGTACATCATCACCGCGCGCATGGTGTCGGTCATAGTGATGCCCTCGACGAGCACGTTGCGGACGCGGCCATGGATGAGCACGCATGCGTTGATATTCTTCACCAAGCCGCTGGGCTGGTCGTTATGGGAAGCATTGAGGTCGATCGTGCCTTTGCCCGTGATACGGACGCCGGAGATGGTATCCTTCTGCAGTCCGTGACCGATGCGGATCCCGTAGGCCTCGGGGGCGTCGTAGGACACGAACCACAGGCTGCGGGTGCCGTGGCCCGTCTTGTTCGCGAAGCGGATCTTCACGCCGTGGCTGAGTTCCTGCCAGTCGCCCGTGATCGGGATACCCTTGTGCGGGGTGTCGAAGAGCTTGCCGTCGCCCCACGCTATGGTGTCAGGCCCGCCGTTTTTACCGCCAGTGACGATGATCGTGTAGACCGTGCTGCCGAAGAGTTCCGAGCCCTCGACTTTATTCTTTTTCATGTCGTAGGCACCGCCGATCTCGAGGTCGTCGATCTTCTTGCCCGAATCCTGGTCGGTCGTGATCTCACCGACGCTTTCCTTCTGACAGACATTATCGGCCAGCTTGAGCGTCGCACCGGCCATGAGTTCAATCTCGACGGACTTGTTGACGTACAGGATGGAGCGGTGCTTCTTGAGGCCGTGTTGATGCAGGCCCGGCAGAAAGGTGAGCTTGTCGCCCGGGGCTGCGGCATCCATCACCGCCTGCGGGTCGTCGCCCGGCTTGATCTTGTGTTCGGCCGCGAAGAGGGAGCTTGCGACTAAGAGTAGGAGGATACGCATCACAGGGGTAGGGGTAGGGGTGGTAAAAACAGAGGGGAGATAAGGGCTTAGCTTAGGCCGGGGAGGGGGCCGGTGCTGGAGCCGAAGGCATCCGCTTCGACGCCCATCTTCTGGAGCATGGAGACGTAGAGATTACAGAGCGGGGTGTTCTGGTCGCGGCGGAACGCCAGATGCTGCCCGTGCTTGAAGCCTCCGCCTGCAAGTAGGATCGGCAGATTGGTGTTATCGTGGGTATTGGCGTCTCCCATATTGCTGCCGAAGAGCACCATCGTGCGGTCGAGCAGGCGCTGATCGGCTTCGCGGTGTTCGGTGAGTCGGCTCAGCACTTTCGCTAGTAGTGTCATCTGCTGCTGGTCGGCGTCCTTGAGTTGGCGGACCTTTTCGACGGATTGTCCGTGGTGGCTCAGGTTATGGTATCCATCTGTCGTGTTCTGGTCCGGGTGGAGCTTGAAGACCGGTGTGGCGAAGGCGTCGACCATGAGTGTAACGATCCGGGTTGAATCCGTTTCAAACGCGAGCTGCGCCATGGAGAGCATCAGGTCGAACTTGGCGAAGAAGAGCTGGCGGTCCGTGATGTCGGTCGGCATCGCCTGATCGGTCGAAGGCTTGGGGCGTAGCTCCCATTCACGGGCGGTCCGCAGGCGGGCTTCC
>CAIKWA010000142.1 GCA_903831005.1 uncultured Opitutia bacterium | reverse complement strand
GGATTGAAGGACAAGCTCGCGCTCATCCCGGAAGCCGCGGGCTGGTGGCAGACGGCCACCTTCTATCTGCTGACGCACGCCGTGGCCATAGGTGCCATCGCCGCGCGCTCCGCTTTGCCGGCGCTCCTTTGGGCCATGGGGTCGGTGACCTTCGCCGGGACGCTTTACGCGATGGCTTTGGGCGCGCCTCGTTGGCTCGGCGCCATCACGCCGATCGGAGGCTTGTGGCTGATCGCAGGCTGGGTGGTGCTGGCCTGGACTTCGCGTAAGGAATCCTGACTTGCCGAAGTCGCCTCAGCCTCCGACCGTCTGGCATGGCGGAGCCCTTCACTTATCACGACGATGGCGGCGACGATCTCGAGCCGGCCGCCCGCGAGGTGGCCTGCCGTTATTTCCTCGATGCGGGTCCCCAGCATACGGAGTTCGTGACGCAGTTCCTCGGACCCAGCGAGTGCGGCAAGTTCGATGTCCTTTGGGAAGAGTCCGACTGGACGGAAGATGTCACCGTCGCCGTCGCCTGGATGCCGCGCGGCAAACTGCACGGTTTCGAACTCTGGCAGGCACTTGCCTTGGCTTTCTGGAACGTGAAGAAGGAGGGCGAGTATTGGGAAAACGCCGGCTGTATCGAAATCATCGACCGGCCTGACACCTTGGTGGATGCGGACGCCTTTCGGGCTGTTTTGACGGCTGTTTGGGCCAAGGACGCTGACGACGAATAGTCGGCGTCCGCTTGCCACCGGGTCGGCCGAGGCTAAGGTATTGTCATGCGTCTCCTCGCCCTAGCTTTAACCTTTATCATGACTTCCCTGTACGCTGAAGACAAAGCTCCCGGACTCCTCGGCATCCCGGTGAAGGACATCGACGGCAAGACGACCACACTTGGCGCACTCAAGGGCGGCAAGGCCTGGCTCGTCGTCAATGTCGCCAGCCAGTGCGGCTATACCCGTCAGTATAACGGACTCCAGGCGTTGTACGATAACTTCAAAGCCAAGGGTCTCGTCGTCGCCGGTTTCCCTTGTAATGACTTTGGCGGCCAGGAACCCGCTTCGGAAAAAGAGATCAAGAAGTTCTGTAAGACGAACTTCAAGGTGACCTTCCCCATGTATGGCAAGGTGGCCATCAAGGGCAACGACGCGCACCCGCTATTCGAGAAACTCACCGGCAAGGACGCGGGTCACCCGGGCCCCGTGGGTTGGAATTTCAACAAGTTCCTCATCGGCGCGGATGGCAAGCTGATCGCCCGCTTTGGTTCTGACGTCGAGCCCGACTCCGAAGAGCTTGAGAAGGCCATCGCTAAGGCGTTGAAGTAACCGCGCTTTGACTTTCGGTCGGGTTGGCCTAGCAAGGGGAATCCCCATGTTGCGCCTCATCGCCGGTCTCCTTCTCGGTCTGACGACCCTTTGTGCAGCCGATTCCTATGACGTCTGCGTCTACGGCGGTAACGCCAGTGGCGTGATGGCCGCTTGCGCCGCCGCGAAAGAGGGAGCCAAGGTCATCGTCGTCGAGCCCAGTCGTTGGCTAGGTGGCATGACCGGTGGAGGCCTGATGCATATCGACTGGGGTCGTGAAGAGGCCGTGAGTGGCTCGACTCGGCCAATCCTGAAGAAGGACTACAATGATGCCCAGTATCGCGCAGTCTTCGCCGAGATGCTCAAGGCCGCCGGCGTCACCGTACTCTTCGAGCATCGCGTGAGCGCGGTTGAGAAGGTCGGCGGCTTCATCCGTGCGATCACGTTGGACCTGGCTCCGTTTGACGCAACCGGTTGTCCGCCGGCGTTGCCGGCCAAAACTGGCGCCCGCGTCGTTGCGGCGAAGGTCTTCATCGATTGCTCTTACGAGGGTGACCTCATGGCCCGCTCCGGCGTCGCCTACACGTTTGGCCGCGAGGCGAAGTCGACCTACGGGGAGAGTCTAGCGGGCGCGCAGCCACCGATGTCGGTCTACGCGATCGACCCTTACGTCAAAGCCGGCGACCCGCAGAGCGGCCTATTGCCTGGCCTTCAGTCGACCCCTGTAGCTCCGGTCGGCGAGGCGGATAAGCTGACGATGGGTTACGGCTTCCGCTGGCGCTTCGTCTTCAAAGGTGAAAGCCTGCCGATTGAGCCACCTTCGAATTACGACCCGAAGCAGTTCGAACTCTATCGCCGGGCGTTCCAGCAGGGCGTCGATATCCTTTCCGGACGCGTGATGCGCGGCAAGGTCGAGGGCTGGGAGAAGAGCGGCGGCCGGGTCTACTCCGGTGGCGCTGGCAACCTCGCCCGTGCGTTATTCGCCCCGACCAACTATGGCCACAATGCCGGCTACCCAGACGGCGATTACGCCACCCGCGCACGCATCTGGAAGGAACAGCAGGACTTTGTCCGTGGCATGACCCACTTCTTGCGGACCGACCCGTCGGTCCCGGCGAAGCAGAAGGAAATCGCCCTCAGCGCTGGCCTCGAGAAGGGCGCGTTCGATGACACCAAAGGATATCCGCACCAGCTTTATGTCCGCGAGGCCCGTCGCATGATTTCGGATTACGTCATCACCCAGAAGGACATGGAAGGGCGGACCAATCCTGCCGACTCGGTCGGCCTCGCCTCGTATGGTGTCGACGAATGGCCTTACGCCACCGTCGCGCTGGACGGCAAGGTCGCGCTCATGGGCGGATATTATTCCATGCTTTACCTCGAGCAGGAGCACCGCGGCATCTATCGAATTCCTTATCGTGCCATCGTCCCGAAGAAGAATCAGTGCACCAATCTCATCGTGCCTGTCTGCGTTTCCGCCAGCCACATCGCCATGACTTCCATCCGGATGGAGCCCGTCTGGATGATTCTTGGTGAATCGGCCGGCGTTGCCGCATCCATGGCCGTGAAGTCAGGCTCGCCTATCCAGGACGTGCCTTACGCCGAACTTTATCCCAAGCTCCGGGCACTGACCCAGAAGGTCGACCTCCCGAAGAAGAAAGAGACTAAGGCGAAGTAGGCCCAGCGATGCGGAGGTCCGCGACGATCTTTCCGCCGACCAGATGCTCGGTGATGATGCGGTCGAGGTTCTCCGGGGTGCACTGGCCGTACCAGACGCCTTCGGGGTAAACCACGGCGACGGGGCCGGCGACGCAGACGCGCAGGCAGTCAGCCTTCGTGCGCTGGATGCCGCCTTTCTCCGAGAGCCCCAGCTGCTTCAGTCGGATCTTTAGGTGCTCCCAGGATTTTGCCGCGAGTTCGCCGCCGCAACAGGACTGCTCGGTCGACTTCACGCAGAGGAAGATATGCCGGCGGGTGGCGTCCAATCCCAACGCCTCGGCTGCGCGGGTGGCTTGCGGGTTCATTCGAACCGCGGGATCAGGCCGTCCTGCTCGAGCTTCAGGAACAGCTCGCGGCTGAACCAAGCATCGTTGGCGGCGTATTGAATCTGACGTTCATCGAGCGGCTTGGCCCAGTTGGAAGTCTGTACCTTCTTCGACTTCTTCATCTGCAACTGGAGGAAGTGGGCGGCGAGGGCTTGGAGGCCCGTGTTCACTAGACCGGTTTTCTTCGTGTGGTCGGCGATATCGATGAAGGCGCGGTCGTCGAATGGCGCGCGGGCCCGGAGGTTCTTGACGTCGTCGCGGACGGCGACGCCGACTTTAGCCTGGCGGTCGTTGCAGAGGACTGGGAAGGCGAGGGGGATGCCGCCGCAGTGATCAAGGCGGAAGACGAAGATGTGGTGTTCTCCAGCCAGTTGCAGGATCGAGGGCAGGTTATACTCGCCGCGGGTATGGGATGGCTTGGTCTCGGTGTCGAAGCCCAGGACGCGGTCGCGGGCGAGCGAGGCGATCGCCTTAGCGGCGTCCTTCTCGGATTCGATTAGCTCGATCGGACCGGTCCACTCGCCGACAGGGAGGGACTCGATGAAATCTTTTTCGATGCGGATACCGCCCTGACCGCGTCCGCCTTGGCTGTTGGCTTGGGCTTCGGCGCCCTGTTCGGCGGGTTCTGGCTGGTTTTCGGACTCTTCCACGAGGGGAAGGCAAAGCAGCCACCGCACATTGGCAACCAGAGACTAGGAAGGGTGGGAAAAAAGCGTTGACCGTGCCCGCACCGTCACCTTTGTTTACCTTCCCATTTAACGGGGCCTTAGCTCAGCTGGTAGAGCGCTTGCATGGCATGCAAGAGGTCGTCGGTTCAAGCCCGATAGGCTCCACCATTCAAATCCGGCCGTCTTCCTTCGGGAAGGCGGCCGGACTCTTGGGTTCTCTGGAGGCTGACTCTTAGCGAAGGACCAAGCTCAGGATTGCACGACAGTCGGTCTGCAGGCGTGCTTCCACGGCAAGGGTGTCGCGGGTGACCTTGCCAATTGATTCGGCGCCGTTCTCGAGGGCTTTCTTGAGTACGAGGAGTTCGGACTTGGAGGCCTTGGCTTCCGGCTTCTCGGCCAGTTCACCGGCAATCTGGGAGTATTTTTCAAAGATTTTCTTGATGGCTTCGCGGTCGCTGGTCGTCCGGCGGAGCATCATCCAGACGGGCTTACCCTTGGTGCCGCCTTCGGCTAGCATACGCAGGTAGCCGATCGCGTTGAAGGGTCGAGCCTCGGCCGCGAAGTCAGCCCGGGCGGCGGCTTCGACCGCCGCGTTCTCGGCGGAGCGGGCCTTAATCTTGGCAGCGGCGGCCTTGGCCTTGGGTGACAGCGCCTTGGTGGACTTCTCCTTCTCCTTGGGTTCTTCGGCGACTGGCTCGGCTTTGGTGATGGGCTCGTTCTTTCCGGCAATCTTGCTGGCTCGCTTCAGGTCATCGTAGCCAGCCCAGAACTGGGTCTCTTCGAGTTGGAATTCGTTGCAGACCGCGTCGATTCGGTTTTGGCCTAGATTGATGCCCTTGAGCCCATCCTGCAGGGAAATGGTGAGGCTGGCGACGAACGACTTGGTGTCCGTAAGGACGGCTTCTTGGGCGAAGGGGTCCGCTTCCGCTTCTTTCTTGGTCATCTTCTTCTCGGATCTCGCTTCGGCCAGCAACTGTTCGCGTTCGGCCCAGACCTTCGGGTTGTTCTTCTTGACCCATTCGAGGTCGAGGTCCTCCCACTTATAGTTCAGGACCGCATCCGTATCCAGACGCTTCACCATGATGCTGGTTTCGTCTTGGGTGATGTACTCGAAGCCGATGGTGGTGGCGTTACCGTTGCGCCGCAGTTGCACCGTCTCGGCGAAGGCCGAGAGGGCGGTCAGGGCGAGGGCTGCAATGAGGTAGCTACGAACGGGATACACGATTGAGAGCGTGGTGGCCGAGGGGTGGGTCGGCAAATCAAGAACGCCGCCGTGGGCGCAGGGTGGCGGACACCCCCAAGCAAAAGACCGCCCAGAGGCGGTCTTTTGCTTGGGATGGGGATTATCCCTTACTTACCCTTAGCCTCGAACTTTGGGAGGAGGTAGTTGGCGCAGGAATCAAGAGAGGCCAGCTGGACGTAATCAGCTTCCGGGACTTCGATGCCGTGCTTTTTGCGGAGCTCCATGACGATATCCAGGAAGTCCATGGAATCTAGGGAGAGCTGGTCGCGAAGGCGGACCTCCGGTTTGACGGTGGTCAAGTCCTCGTCCGGTGCGATGTCGGCGATGATATCGAGAACCACCTGCTTGATGTCGTCCTTAGTCATGTTTTCAGGTCTGTTTCAAACGCCAAAACCCTGTCAGGCAACCCCATATTTCTTAACAATGAGGGCGGAATTGATACCCAGCATGCCGAAAGAGTTATTCAGGATGGTATCCACCCGGGCGACCTTGATCGGATGGTTGATCACGAGGCCCGGCAT
>CAIKWA010000141.1 GCA_903831005.1 uncultured Opitutia bacterium | reverse complement strand
GGTGTTCAGACCGTCGACGTCACCGACGAGACTGCGGTCGGCGCCAAGAAGGGCCTGCTCGCCCTCCAGCTCCACGCCGGCCCGCCCATGGTCGTCCAGGTTAAGGATATCGTCCTCAAGGAAATTAAATAACCCATTATGAAGAAATCCCTCCTCAGCCTTCTCCTGCTCTCGGCCGCGTTCGTCTCGGCCGCGGATAAGAAGAACGTCCTCCTCATCGCCGGTCGTCCGAGCCACGGCCCGGGCGAGCACGAGCATAACGCTGGCATCCAGCTCCTCGCCTCCGGCCTGAAGCAGTCCGCCGCCGACCTGGTCAACATCGACGTTTCCCTTAACGGCGAATGGCCTTCCGACGAGCGCGTCGCCAAGGCCGATACGATTGTGATCTATTCTGACGGCGGCGGCGGACATCCCGCGCTTCCACACCTCGACCAGCTCGCCAAGAAGATGGCCGCCGGCACGGGTTTCGTGTGCCTGCACTACGCCGTCGAGCCCGCCTACGAGCGTGCTGGCTGGCTCAGCGTTGACGGCAAGCCCGTGAGTCCAGCTCCGGCCGGTCGTTCCTCCAAGGGCAAGGGCGCGCTGGAGTTCAAGGACTGGCTCGGCGGCTACTTCGAGCAGCACTGGTCTGTGAATCCGCACTGGATGGCCGACTTCAAGGTCATCCCCGATCACCCGGCGAGCCGTGGCGTGAAGCCGTTCGGCTCCAAGGATGAGTGGTATTTCAATATGCGTTTCCGCGACAACATGGAAGGCGTCACGCCACTCCTATCCGCGCTGGCTCCGGCGGAGACCATGAACCGCGGCGACGGCCCTCACTCCGGCAACCCCGACGTGAAGAAGATGGTCCTCGAAGAGAAGAAGCCCGCGGTTGTCGCCTGGGCGGTCGAACGCAAGGATGGCGGACGCGGCTTCGGTTTCACCGGCGGCCATTTCCATGCCGGCTGGGCCAATGACAGCCAGCGCACGCTTGTCCTCAACGCGATTGTCTGGACCGCGAAGGCCGAAGTCCCTGCGGCCGGCGTCACCACGAAGTTCACCGAAGAAGAACTCAACGCGAACCTCGACAAGAAGGGTCAGCGTAAGGCGCCAGCCCCCAAGAAGAAGTAAGCGACCATTCGGTCGTCCGCATTAGGCCGGAGGTTCGCCTCCGGCCTTTTTCGTGCCCGGAAAAGAGGCGGGCGGTTTGACCTCGGCGACCGCTCCGCAACCTTGCAAGCATGTCTAAGCACATTGCGATCATCGGCGGCACCTCCGGCATCGGCCGCGCGACCGTCGCACAACTCCAAGGCGAAGGCCACACGGTCCACGCCGCCTGCCGCACCCCCGAGAAGCTCGCCGACCTCGGCATCGTTGCCCAGCCGTTCGACGCCGCCGCACCCGGGCTGCTGACGTGGCCCGAGCGCCTCGACGGCTTGGTGTATTTCCCCGGCTCAATCTCGCTCAAACCGTTCCATCGCCTCACCGCCGAGGATTTCCAGCGCGACCTCCAAGTGAACCTCTTCGGTGCCATCGCCGCGCTCCAATCCGCGCTCCCGGCGCTCAAGGCCTCGGGCAACGCGTCGGTCGTGCTTTTCTCCACCGTCGCCGTCGCGCAGGGCATGCCCATGCATGCGAGCATCGCCGCCGCCAAGGGGGCCGTCGAAGCGCTCGCGAAGAGCCTCGCCGCCGAATGGGCGCCAATGATTCGCGTCAATGTGATTGCGCCATCGCTCACCGACACGCCGCTCGCGGGCGCGTTGCTTAATTCGGACCTCAAGAAGGAAGCCGCCGCTAAGCGCCACCCGTTGCAGCAGGTCGGTCGTTCGGAAGATATCGCCACGCTCGTCGCGCACCTTCTTTCCGGCCACTCGCGTTTCATGACCGGCCAGGTGCTCCATGTAGATGGTGGCTTGTCTTCGGTCCGTACGTTCTGAAGCGGGTACAAAAAACCCGGGCGCCTTGCGGGCCCGGGTTTCGGAAGAGCTCTCGCTCCGCTTAGATGAGCATCAGTGCCGGTTCTTCAAGGAGCTGCTTGAGCGCCTGGAGGAACTGGGCGGCGTTGGCGCCGTCGACCACGCGGTGGTCGCCCGAGAGGCCAATCACCATGCGGTGGCCGATCACCAGGCGGTCCTGGGCGTCGACGACAG
>CAIKWA010000140.1 GCA_903831005.1 uncultured Opitutia bacterium | reverse complement strand
GTCATTGACGTGATAGGCGAAGACGGTGCCGCCCTGCGGTTGGCGGCAGGACTTGAGGAGTTCGCCGAAGCCAGCGGAGTAGAAGATGTTATCGCCGAGGACGAGGCAGACGTCGTCGGAGCCGATGAATTTCTCGCCAAGCACGAAAGCCTGGGCCAAGCCGTTCGGGATGGCCTGTTCGACGTAGTCGAAGCGGCAGCCGATGCGCGAACCGTCGCCGAGTACCTCGCGGAAGCGCGGTAGGTCCTGCGGGGTGGAGATGATGAGGATCTCCCGGATGCCCGCCAGCATGAGCACGGAGAGCGGGTAATAGATCATCGGCTTGTCATACACCGGCAGGAGCTGCTTGCTCATGACCTGAGTCAGGGGGTGCAGACGCGTGCCGGAACCGCCGGCGAGGATGATGCCTTTCATGAGAGTCAGATTTTGCCGAGTCGCTCGAGGCGATAGGAGCCGTCGAGGATGCCTTGGATCCACGCGGGGTTATCGAGATACCAGCAGACGGTCTTACGGAAGCCGCTCCGGAAATCCTCCTGAGGAGCCCAACCGAGCTCGGCGCGGGCGCGGCGCGCGTCGATGGCGTAGCGGAGGTCGTGGCCGGGACGGTCGGTGACGTAGGTGATCGCGGAGTCGTGCGGCTTGCCGTCGGCACGCGGGCGGAATTCGTCGAGCAACGAGCAGAGCAGTTTCACGAGGTCGATGTTCCGGCGCTCGTTGTCGCCGCCGATGCAGTAGGTGTGACCCGGGCGGCCCTTCTCGACCGCGGCGAGCAGCGCACGGGCGTGGTCGTCGACATAAAGCCAGTCGCGGATGTTCTCGCCCTTGCCGTAGACCGGGATGGCTTCGCCGCGTAGGCACTTCAGGATGACCACCGGGATAAGCTTCTCGGGGAACTGGTAAGGGCCGTAGTTATTGGAGCAGTTCGTCACCACGACCGGCAGGCCGTAGGTGTCCATCCAGGAGCGGGCGAGGTGATCGCTCGAAGCCTTGCTGGCGCTATACGGGGAATGCGGATCGTAAGGGGTCGACTCGTTGAAGGCTGCGTCGGTCGGGCCGAGGGAGCCGAAGACTTCGTCGGTCGAAACATGCAGGAAACGAAAGGCGTCCTTGGCAGCACCTGAAAGGGAGCGCCAGTGTCCCAATGCGGCCTGGAGGAGCTGGAAGGTGCCGGTGACGTTGGTGGCGATGAACTCGCCCGGTCCATCGATCGAACGGTCGACGTGAGATTCGGCAGCCAGGTGCATGACCGCCTCCGGCTGGGCGGAAGCGAAGGTCCGGCGCATGGCCTCGGCATCGCAGATATCGGCCTGGACGAACGTGAAGCCCGGCTTGCCCTGCAGGTCGGCGAGGGAGGACAGATTACCCGCGTAAGTGAGCTTATCGACGACCGTGACGGCATGTCCGCCCGCGACCAGAAGACGGGTCAAATTCGACCCGATGAAGCCCGCGCCGCCGGTGACCAAAATACGCATAAGCAGTGGTCAGTAATTTCGGGGAATAAGGGGGGTGAAGCCAGAAAAAAGGCAGCGCGGAGCGCCAGATTGGTTGATCTGTTGAACGGTTGGCCAGTTGGCCAGAACGAGGAGACGTTAGTTGGACAGTTGGCCGGAACGAGGAGACGTTAGTTGACCAGTTGAACAGTTGATTAGTTGGCCAGAAATGGAGGGGCCAGTTGGCCGGGGGGTGGTGCCCGTTGGCCAAAGCCTGCGGGGTCTATTTCTTCGCGCCTAGCTTTCGAAGCACCGGATCACGCATAAGCGGCAACTCCACTGGCGTTCCGCCAGCCTGCGCGGACTGATAGAGGGCGAGGATCAGCTCAACAGCCTTACGGCCTTCGGCGCCGTTGACGGCCGGCTGCTTGCCGGCGCGGATCGCGGCGACGGCTTCCTCGAGGTTGGCACGATGCCAGGCATGGCCGATGGCCTTCGGGTCGTTAGCACCAGCCCCGCCGCCTTCGGTCGCCGGAGCGAGGAATGCGCCATCCGCAGGGAGCGGCTTCTCGAATTCGAAGGCGGTCAGCTTATCGTCACGCAGGACGGCGGCGCCCGTCGTGCCATGGATGCGGATCTCGGCCGGGAAGCCCGTGCTAGACCAGCAGGCGGTCGAGCTGGCCAGCGTGGCCCGGCAGCCATTGGCGAACTCGATCCAGCCCGCGGCGATATCTTCGACCTCGATGCCATCATGCGCGACGAGGCCAGTAGTAGCCGAGACACGTTTCGGTGCTCCGAGCAGCCAAAGGAGTAGATCGACCGTGTGGATGCCCTGATTCATCATGGCGCCGCCGCCATCGAGGGCGAACGTGCCGCGCCAGGCGGCGGAGTCATAATAGGCCTGGGTGCGCCACCAAGGGATGAGCGCGCTGGCGAGGGTGAGCTTGCCGAAGCGGCCGGCTTCGAGCGCGGCCTTAAGCGCGACCGCCCCGGCACCGAAACGACGGGGCAGGATGCCGGCGACCGTTACGCCGGCCTTGGCGCAGGCGGCGGTGAGCTCATCGCAGCGGGCAAGGGTCACCTCGAGGGGCTTCTCGACGACGACGTGCTTTCCGGCCTTGGCGCACGCGAGCGCAGGAGCAAGGTGATCGCCGCTCGGCGTACAGAGGCAGACGATGTCGACAGCGGGGTTTGCGAGCAGCTCTTCGGGCGTATCTGCAAAGACAATGCCGTGCTTGGCGGCGAATTCGCGCCCTTTGGCCGGCGAGCGATTGTAGGCCGCAATGAGCTTCACGCCGGCGATCTCTGCGAGCGCCTTCGCGTGGAACTCGGCGATCATGCCGGTTCCCCAGATACCGAAACCAAGAGGCCGTTGGGACATGCTGGCAGTTAGGAGACAAGTGGGCACGGGAGCAAGGGGACAGCGTCAGAGGCAACACTAGTTGACCCGTTGACCAGTTGGCCGGTTGGCCAGAGAGAGCCAGACGCAGGCTAGGATTCGGATGATTTGAGGCGCTGTTGGCGCATCCGGATTAGGCCGCCTAGTAGCCTGGCCACTTCCGATCTTCTTTCCGACAGCTCTTGATACTCCTTAGGCTCAATCCAGCCAAGGTCGTGCCCCACCCATAGCTGTGTTTCTAATTCACTTAAAGACCCTCTGGCGATAAGCAGAAAGCGCAGCGACTCCTTATTGGTCCCGCGGTCGTTGCCCTCGGCGATATTCGAAGGGACGGACAAGGCTGCCCGGCCGAGTTGATCACAGTAGGAATTATGGCCGCGCAGCTTAGGCGTAGCAGCCAATCTGTAGATTCTCGAAGCCAAGACCCGCGACTGTTTCCAGACCATTAGATCTCTGAAAGTAAACGGCTCGTTGTTGAGTGGCATGTTCTTATCCATGGATCCACTATCAAGACGCCGTTCGTCTTTTCACGGAAAGAGAAGTGGGGTGTTTCGCCCCAGTGTTCCCGCCCACTCGCGCCTAGGATTATCCATCTCCGTTCAACTGGCCAACTAATCAACTGGTCAACTAACGTCGCCTCGTTCTGGCCAACCGGCCAACTGGTCAACCGATCAACTAGTCTTTCATCTCTCCTCGAAACTCCTCCACCGCTCCGCCGTGGGCGGCGTCGATTCCGCTCCGGGCGAAGACTTTGAAGAAGGTCATGACGACTATCTTCATATCCAGCCAGAAGCTCCGGTGGTCGACATACCAGACGTCGAGGGCGAACTTCTCCTCCCAGGAGAGCAAGTTACGGCCGTTGACCTGCGCCCAACCGGTAACACCGGGCTTCACTTCCATCCGGCGCGCCTGAAAGGGGCTGTAACGCGATACGTAGCGCATGAGCAGCGGACGGGGGCCGACGACGCTCATGTCGCCGAGGAGGACGTTCCACATCTCGGGGAACTCGTCCAGGGTCGTCGAGCGGAGGAACTTGCCGAAGGACGTCAGGCGCTGCTCGTCGGGCAGGAGCTCGCCGTC
>CAIKWA010000139.1 GCA_903831005.1 uncultured Opitutia bacterium | reverse complement strand
GCAATTCGCCGCCGAAGTCGAAATGTCGCTTAACCGTTTCCGGGAATTCGGGAACGATGACCCCTTCGCGCATCTTGTCGGAGTAGGTCTTAATCTGGCGGGTGAAGATCTGGGTCAGGCCCTGGGCACCGATTTCGCGGTCGCGGAAGAGGAACGCCTCGCCGTTTTCGGCGCCGATCTTGACGCAGCCGATGCCCGCGCCGTCCTGACCACGGTTGTGCTGCTTCTCCATCAGGAGGAAGAGTTGGTTGAAGCCGTGGAGCGGAGTGCCGTACTTCTCCTGATACCATTTCAGGTCCTTGGTCAGCCGGACAAGGGCAATGCCGCATTCGTGCCTTAAAGAGTCGCTCATCGCAGGCCTCTGAGATTGCCCGCTCGGCGCGCGTCCTGTCCAGCGCTTACTATTAAGAGCGGAGGACTCGGTCGAGCCGGGCGAGGCTTTCGCCGATCAATCCGGCCATGTCCGTGTGCTGCCGGAAGGCGGGGTCGCGGTGGTATTCGGCGAGTCCGTCGGCCAGTTCCTTTGCCTTTTCGTTACTAGTGAGGGGGTTGGCCCGCATGGCGGCCAGGAGGTCCTTGACCCGGTCAGGTGCGGCAAGGTGCCGGCGGTGGATGAGCGATTGCTCCTCGCGGCGGTACTGGATGGAGGAGGCGGCGTTGATGTGCTTGGCACAGAGCTGAGCGAAGGGGCGGTTTTCCTTGAACGAGCCAGGGAGGTAGAAGCGGAGGCGTCCGTCATAGCTCTGCTGGTCGAAGTCCATGGCGCGCACGCGGATGGCGGTCGAGTCGAAGTCTGGCGTGACGGCGATAACGAAGTTATAGGCGCGCATGTCGCCGAGGAGGCGCACCAGGCAGCGTTCCTCGAACTTGATGAGCTCCTTGGCGAGTCGCACTGGGTGGTGTCCGTCAGCGGCGAGCCACTTTTCGGCGAAAATATCGCCGGGAATACCGGTGACATGCTCCTCAACCAGGGTCTCTTCCCAGGTGAGGTAAAGCATACGGTTAGGGGAGAGGAGGTGCTCGAGCTCGAGGCCGCAGACGCGGGAGGCGTCCCCAACCTTTACGTAGAAGTAATCTTGGTTCTCGTTATATGCGTTGACGATTCGCACGCGGAACGGCTGCGAGTTACCGAAAGAGCAGAAGTCGATGCGATCGACGTACACGTGGCTGAAGACCTTCATGCCGCCTTCGCCACGGAGCAGGGCGTACGTCTCGAGCAAACCCTGAGAGAGGTGGCTCATAACTTCGGGCGGATACGCGACGGTTTCCCAGAGCGTGTCCTTGCCGCGTTCAAGCAAGGGCATCGCGGCGGTGAAGTCGCGCAGCTCCGCATAAGTGACCGGTAGCGGGACTTCGCGACCTTCGCGCGAGAGGTAGGCGCGGAGTTCGGCGCCGATCGGATAGGCCGGCTTGCGGTTCGTCCGCTTGAATTCAGCTTCGGATCCGGTGGCGTCCATCGTCAGTCGAGGTTGGGCCGGTCGCGGGTCTCTTCGATGATCATCTGGAGCGGCTGGCCCGGGTGGCACTCGGCACGATAAGCCATGAAGCCGCGACGGTGGTCGTCGTAGACAGGCCAGAGCAGGGTGCGGTCGGTCTCTGGGATGGCGGTGCGGGCCAATTCTTCGCGCGTGAAGAAACCGAATTTCCCTTCGTCAATCGTCTGCGGGAGTCCCGTCAGCGGCTTGCGGCAGTCGAAGAGGAACATCAGCCAGTGCGATTGGCCTTCGTAGCCCTTTTCGGAGATCATGCCGAAGAGATGGAGATCTTCGGTCGTCACTTTTGCGCCGGTCTCTTCTTCGGTCTCGCGGACGGCGCATTCGAAAGGGGATTCGCCCGTGGCCATCTCGAGTTTGCCGCCGATGGGGCTCCAGCAGCCGATGTTGGGCGCCTTGGTGCGCTGGATCAGTAAGAGCCGGCCGGCCTCGTCATGCATGAAGACGAGGACGCTGATTTTGAAGGGCAGGGGAGCACCGGCGGACATAGGCACAACCTTGCGGGCAGGCTTCGATGGCACAACCCCGGAGTGCTCTTTAGGCGGCCAAGATGGCGTCGATCCGCTTCAGTTCATCAGAGGCGAACGG
>CAIKWA010000138.1 GCA_903831005.1 uncultured Opitutia bacterium | reverse complement strand
CCTGGAAGAACTCGCGGACGAGCGCGATGTTGAAGTCCTTCACCATGTAATTGGTGATCTCGACCTGGTAGACCATCATGGGACGATTGCTGAGGTCGACGGCGCAGCGTGCTAGGGTCTCGTCCATCGGCAGGATGAAGAAACCGTAGCGGCGGATGCCGGCCTTGTCGCCGAGTGCTTCCTTGATCGCCTGACCGAGCACGATGCCCACGTCTTCCACGGTGTGGTGGTAGTCAACGTCGGTGTCGCCGGTGGCCTTGACCTTAAGGTCGACCAGGGAGTGACGAGAGAGGAGCGTCAGCATGTGGTCGAAGAAGGCCACCCCGGTAGCGATTTCCGACGACCCAGTACCGTCCAGGTTCACCTCGAGGGCGATCTTGGTCTCGGCGGTGTCCCGGCGGATACTGGCTTTGCGAACGACTGCGCTCATACCTCAGAAATCCCCGCGGGAGGCGCGATTGTCAACCTCACCCTTCCATCCAAGCCGCCACGGCCTGCAGGAATACGTCGGTTTCCTGCTCCGTGCCCACGGAGATCCGGAGGGACTTCTCGGTGAGGCGATGATTCGGGAAACGGCGAACGAGGATCTTTCGGGAGCGCAGGAACTCGAAGCAATGCGCCGAAGTCTCGACGGAAGCGGCGCGCGAGGACGATACCGGGGCGGCGAGCACGAAGTTGCCGGCGGCGGGATTCACCTGCCAACCGAGCTTGCGGAGCGCGGCGATAAGCCGGCCACGCGTGGCGCAAATCTGCGTAACGGTGACATCCAGCCACTCGCGGTCGTCAAGCGCTGCGGCGGCCGCGACCTGCGCAAGTCGGTCGACGTTATAGCTATCGCGGACGCGATGCAGGATCTCAGCGACCCCGACGGGACAGAGCGCATAGCCGACGCGAAGCCCAGCGAGGGCATGTGCCTTAGACATCGTACGCGTGACGATGACGTTCGGCAGTTCGCGGGCGAGCGCGACGCAATCGGCTTCGGCGAACGAAGCGTAAGCCTCGTCGACGACCAGCATGCCTGGAAAGGCCTTGGCGACGGAGTGGACGACGTCTGGCGTGAAAACAACGCCGAGCGGGGCGTTCGGATTCGTCAGGAAGAAAACGGACGCGCCGCATTTCGCGATGGCGTCAATATCGACGCCGAGAGCGTCCGTGACCTCCACCTTCACGACATCGGCGGCCTGGGCCGCAGCGAGGACGGGATAAAGCGAGTAGCTCGGATTGAGCATGCCGATGGGACGACCGGGGCCCGCATAGGCACGGATGATTAAGTTAAGGATGTCGTCCGAACCATTGCCGGCCACGACGCGGGCGGCATCAAAACTATGGAAGCGCGCGACGGCCTCACGCAAGGGAGCAGAGTCGGGGGAAGGATAAAGACGGAGCGAGGCGCCATCATTGACCAAGGCGGCCCGGATGGCCTCGAGCGAACGCAAGCTGGGTGGATAGGGGTTTTCGTTGGTATTTAACTTCACCCATCCCCCGCCCTGCGGCTGTTCTCCGGGGACATAAGGCGACATGGCCGCGACATGCGGGTTCGCGGCGGGAATCTTGGCGGACATCAGCGTAACTTGAGTTTGGCGGCGGCGAAATCCTGGAGCAGCGCGCGGGTCTTACCCGCATCGGCGCAGGCGACGACCTTGGAAGCGAGTTCATGCAACTCAGACACCGCGGAATGGCGGAGCACGAAACGGACTTCGGGCAGAGCGGCCGGAGTCATGCTGAGCTCATGCACCCCGAGGCCGATAAGTAAAGGTGCCCACAGCGGATCGCCGCCGAGTTCGCCGCAGACGGCGGCCGGAATCCCGCGCCTCTGGGCGGCGGCGAAGATAACCATCAACGTCCGGACGACGGCGGGATGGCACGGATCGTAGAGCGAGGCGACGCGCTGGTTGCCGCGATCGACAGCCAGTAGGTATTGTACGAGGTCGTTGGTGCCGACACTGAAGAAGTCAGCTTCGGCGGCGAGTTCGTTGGCCACTGCGGCGGCGGAGGGGATCTCAATCATCGCGCCGAGGCGAATTGGTTCGGCCGCGCGGACGCCTTCACGGGCGAGCTCGGCTTCGACGTCACGGAAAATCTCTTTGGCGCGACGGAGCTCCTCGACGCCCGAGATCATTGGGAACATCACCTGCACCGGACCGTGGGTCGCGGCGCGAATCAAGGCGCGGAGCTGCGGACGGAAGACGTCCGGACGCTCGAGGCAAAGGCGCACCGCGCGATAGCCCATAAACGGATTGGCCTCGTCGGCGAGATCGCCGAGGCGCTTGTCGCCACCGAGGTCGAGCGTCCGGAAGGTCACTGGGCGGCCCTTGGCAGCCTTAACCACTTCGGCATATTCCTCATATTGGACCTGTTCGTCCGGCCAGCCGTCGAGGCGGAGGTAAAGGTTCTCGGTGCGATAAAGGCCAACGCCACGGGCGCAGTAGGCCAAGGCATCCTCCATCTCGGCGGGGTCGCCGATATTGGCCTGCAAGCAGAACGCGGAGTCATCCGTCGTGAGGTCAGGCAAGGCGACCTCGGAAAGCACGCGGTCGCGGCGGTTACGGATGGCCTGCTCTTTGTCGCGGTAACCCTCAATGGTCTCCGGCGTCGGATTGAGGATGATGAGGCCGGATTCGCCATCGACGAGGATGACATCACCCTCCTGGACGGCTTCCATGAGGCCCTTCACGCCGACGACCGCGGGGACGTCCAGCGAACGGGCCATGATGGCGGAGTGGCTGGTGCGGCCGCCTTCTTCCGTCACGAACGCCAGCACGCCGCCGTCATGGAGGCCCGCGGTATCGGAAGGCGTCAGGTCGCGCGCGGCGACGACGTGGGCCTGCGCAGCTTGGCCGACGCGTTCGGGCTGGGTGCCGAGCAACTGGTCGAGCACACGGCTGGTCACATCGCGGATATCTGACGCCCGCTCGCGCAGGAAGTCGTCGTCCATCTTCTCGAAGATCTCGATATAGCGCTGGGCAACTTCCTGGAAACAGAACTCGACGTTGAAGCCGCTACGACGGACCTCTTTACTGACGTCGTCAATGAGGGCGACATCCTCCAGGACCAGGAGATGGGCGTCGAAGATCGAGGCTTCGGATTCGTTAAGTTTACGGGCAACGTCGTCACGCAACTGGGCGATCTCCACTCGCGTCGCCGCCAAGGCGGATTCAAGACGACGAATCTCGGCCTCTGGATCAGAGACCTTCTCACACGAGACGATGGCCATGCCCCTCATCAGCGGGTAGGCGGGACCACGGGCCACACCAGGAGCGGCGGCGATACCCTTGAGGCGAACCTCGGGCCTATGGTTTCCAGCCTTCATCCGTGCGTCAATTGACCGCCCCGGAACGAAGGAAGCAAGGCAGGACTCGGACTCAGACCTCGCCCGAGGTCGGCTCCTCGCTCGGCATGGCCATCTCGGGCATCACCAGATTAGGCATGGTGAGGTCAGGCGCTTCCACCGCCTGAGAAAGGTCGAAATCCTGCACGGCGTCGGTCAGAAGGCGAAGTGGTACCTCGCTGCCACCTAAAACCTGCCCTTCGGCCGCCGGGGCGTCCACATAAGAAAGGAGTCCAGAATACTCGGCCGGGATGGTGACCTGCAATTCGACGAGAACTAGGGCGAGCAGGCAAAGGTGCGCGAAGGAACGGCCCATGCGCTGGGAGAAGGCGTGCAACCAAGTCATTACGCCGGCTAGGGAACGCTCTTCGCGGTGGCTCAGGAAGTTGAGCTGGGCCTTGTGCAGGCGCACCCGCAACTGGAAGCGGGCGCGGAGAGCAGAGGACTGACCGAGGACCGTGCGCAGGCGGGCGACCTGAGCCTCGGTGGCGTTGCCCTCAAGGAAGCTGACGACCAAGGATTCGAATTCGGAGGTACTCATCCGCGAAACTCCTCTCCCATGAGTTCGCGCAGGGCTTCGCGGGCGCGATTGATGCGACTCTTCACGGTTCCAATGGAGAGGCCGAGGTCTTCGGCGATCTCTTCATAGGACATGTTGCGGACATTGCGCATCGTTAGGATACGAGCGTGCTCCGGCTTCAATTGTTCCATGCATTCGGCAACTTTGTTGACGAATTCGTTATGCTGGGCCTCGTGCCCCGGACCTTGGGCACCGTCGGAAAGGATGTCGTGGAGCGTGGCGCCAGGATCATCTCCGAGGTCGGCATCCAGAGACATCGACTGATCACGCTTACGACGACGCCAGTACCAGTAACGATTACGGGCCAGATTCGTGCCAATCTGATGAATCCAAGTCGAAAAAGTCGCCGTGCCCCGGAAGGAAGCCAGCACCCGGTGGGCCCGGATGAAGGTATCTTGGGTGATTTCTTCGGCATCCTGGCGGTTACGCAGCAGCGAGAAGACCTTCGCAAAGATACGCCCCTGATACTTGAGAACCAATTCGTTATAAGCCGAAAGATCCCCCTGACGGGCGCGATCCAAGGCGGACTGGTCGGCTTCGGTCTCCATTTAGGGAAGATTAAGGGGGTTGAGGAAAATAGGTCAGGGGGTGACCTATAATCGTGCTTTCATATCTTTACAGTCCTACCTCGGTAATCAACCTATTTCAGACCCCACCTCGGAGCCGATGTTCACTTCCAGCAAGAAACCCCCTGCACTCTCCTGGGTCGACTGCCTGAGTGGCGCCCAAGGCACGATTGAAAACCTGCCTTCCGCCCTGCCCGGCGATACCGCTAATCCCACGCTTTCCCTCATTGGCCAGGATGAAACCATCGCCCTCGAGCCCACTCAGGCGGGCTCGGCCTTAGTCAATGGAGCACAGCTCCGTCAGCGCCTCGTCCTGACCGAGACAACGACCGTCCAACTCGCCTCCTCCCTCCTCGTCATCTCGCCGGCCGGCTCGGATGACTTTCGCGATGTTCGCACGGATAGCTGGGTGCTCTTCGACGCCCTGACCGGCGACCATCTCGGCGAACACCCTCCCCTGCGTCTGCTGGATGTCGCCCGCGAACTCGGCCGCGCGACCGACACGCTCGCCTGCACGCCGCAAGGCCTCGAGGTAGGCTTCAGCCTGGCTCAGATTGCCGCCTTGCTTTCCCCGCGCGATGAAAGTGCCGGACGTCCGACCGGCAAGGTACTCCTCGCCGCGGAGCAGAACCGCGGCGCCCACCTGTGTCCCGTGTGCTGGACCCGCTTCGACGCCGGCGACGCGCTCAGCATCGCCGTACACGAAGACCTCCGCGGCGACCCAATCCTCGGCTCCGATGCGCGGCTACGTTTCCAGCCGACGCGCTTCAACGACCAAGGATTGGCGCTGGATCCAATGGGCTTGGCGTGTACGGACATCGCCTGCCCGCACTGCCGCCGTCAGCTTCCGCCGGGCTACCTCGATCGCCCCCACCGCATCATCTCGCTCATCGGCGCGCCCAGCGCGGGTAAGTCCTACTACCTTGCGGTCCTTACGCGCACACTCCAGGACCGCCTGCCCGAAGACTTCCACCTCGCCTTCAAGGACGGCGATCCAAGTGGCAACATGCTGCTCAACCAGATGCGTAATACACTCTTCTCGGCCGCCACCCCTGAAGAAGCGCTCCTCGGTAAGACCGCCCTCGAAGGCGCGACCTACGAGAAACTCCCGCGCCTCGGACGCATGGTCTCACTTCCCCGCCCGTTTATCTACTCGATCAGCCGGCCGGGCCAGCAACGCAGCGAGACTTCCGTCATCCTCTACGATAACGCCGGTGAGCATTTCGAACCGGGCATCGACATCCATGATTCGCCCGGGGCGATGCACGTCGCGACCTCAAGCGGCCTGATTTTTCTTTTTGATCCCACGGCCAACGTACGCTTCAAGGCAAAGCTCATTGGCGTGGAAGACCCGCAGTTCGCCCTCAAGGGACGTATCGACCAGCAGGACAGCATCCTGTCCGAGATGGAGACCCGCATGAAGCGCGTCCTCGGCCTCGCGCAAGATGAACGCATCAAGACGCCACTCGCCTTCGTCGTCGGCAAGTGCGACACCTGGGCCTCGCTACTCAGCTCGCCGTTGGAGAAGATCATCAAGGACGGCGCCTTGGACCTCGCCGCGGTCCGGCGGAATTCCGATCGCGTCCGTGAGGTGCTCGTCGCGCTCTGCCCGGGCCTCGTCGCCTCGGCCGAATCCCTCGCCGAACAAATCTGCTATTTTGCGGCGACCTCGTTCGGTCATACACCCGTGATGATCGCCGCCGGCCTGAATAAGGGACGAATTGCCCCCGACCCGCAAAGGCTCGCGCCCGCGCATGTTGAAGAACCTCTCTATTGGCTAATGCACCTCGCCTCTCCGGCGATGTTCCCCGCCATCGAAACCTCCGCCACCTGATGCCCCTTCAACTCGTCTTCACCTCGGCACCGCAAGGCCTAACCCCTGGCCGCTCTGGCTATTGCACCGTAGCGCGCCATCGCGCCATCCCTGACCGCCTCGCCCAGTTACTGGAATCCGTGGGCACGCCGCATGAACGCCCCGAAGGAGAGACCTTCACCTTCCGCACGCTCGAAGCTGGCGGCCGTAACTGGTACGTGCTGTCCCGGTTCGTCGCGCGCGGCCTCGACTATACGCAACGAGACAATCGCCTCGCCCATCACCTCATCTTTACAATCGAGGAAGCGGCCATCCTGCCGCCACCCGCCGCCATCGCCGGCCGCTGGAAAGGCTGGCGCAACGAATGGTCCGGTGCCCCCACCTGGCTCGAAGGCGAAGACCGCCCGCTGCAACTGGAGACGCAAACTCCGCTTACGCCGGCGATTACCTGGCGAGAAGACACCGGGACCGGTGCCAAGGCCGCTTGGCTCATTAACGCTTCTGGACCTGCCGCCGTTGGCCTGCTCAATCCGCCAGAGACGATCCGCCTCCTCCGCCTGCTGGCCGAAGCCTCCGCCCTGTTAGGTAAGAGCGCCTGGGCCGCCACCTTCACCACAGACGCCACGACCACCGGAAGCGACGGCTTCCACTGGGCCGCCGGTTCCACCGCCGCACCGGCCACCATCGACTTCGCCACCGCTAAATCCTTGCCCGCACCTTCTGGCGACCTGGCCCGCCAAGCGGCCGCCGGCCTGAGCAGCCCTAAACCCACGGGCGCCGCGACGGCACGCCGCACCTCGGTCACTGCGGCGACCACGGCCGGCAACAACTCTTCAGCACTCATCATCGGCATCGTACTCATCCTAGCAGTCGCCGCCGGCGCAATCTTCCTACTAAACCGCAAAGAGGAACCGACGTCGGCGCCAAACCTCGTCGTCGAAGGCAAACCGTCCGTCACGCCGATTGACATAGCCAAGGCCGACGAAATCCTGCGCGCAAACCGCGCGTTCACTGAAGCCCAGAGCCTGATGGAGTCCGATGATTTTATCGGGGCCGCCAAACTTTGGGTCGAGACCAACGCGCTGTCACCAGCCTTCGCGCGCAACTATCGCGAGCAGATCCTACCGCGCATCCTCAGCGGCTACTCGGCCAGCGTGGTCAAACAGCTGCTGCTGCGTCTCGAACGTCCCGGCGTACTTAACGACCCGAAGAGCGTACGCGACGTCATCGCGGAAGCCCGCGAGGCACTCCGCCTCGGCGAGCAAATCATGGTTCCCCATGATGACCAATGGAAACGCCTGCAAGAGATCATCGAGCGCGCCCAGAGCCTGCTAACCATCGAAGTCCGACCGGTCATGCTCATCTCAGGTGAATGGATGACGGCCGACCTAGGTCCCAACTCGCCCTCGCAAGCCGACTTCCCCCTTTCGCGCGGGGCGGTCGACGCCATCACCAAGTTCGTCGAGGCCTCCGGCGCGACATTGCGCGAATCGGTCCAGGCCCAGATTCGTATCCTGCCGCTCGCGACGCCCCATCAGCGCGACGACCAAACTCGTTTCCTCAACGCGGAGATTCGGCGGACACCGCAGGCGACTTGGATCGAATCCACCCCCGAACCAGGCAAGCTTCCGGCCATCGGCATCGGCCTCAGCAGCCGCCGCAACGCCGTTTCACTAAACTTTCCGAATGGCGAAGGCGCCCGTAGTGGCGCCAACCGGCTCATCGAAGTCCGCCTACCGAAAGGCGATCGTCAATGCTTCGCCCTGATCGGAGACCTCAAGACCTTCCAACCTTTGAACCTCGGCCCGCACGCGCTTGTGCTCGACGCCGACAGCGGCGTCATCCGCCCCGCCCCTTGGGCCGAGAGCGCCATCAACGCCTTCATCTGGGTCAATGGCTCGTTCGGCCTCTACCCCGACGGCCACGAATTCCCCGACCGCGACCTCCCGTCGATCCGGGCCACCCGTTCGCTGCTCGAGACCGACATCATCCGTCTCGAGAATAAGCAAGGTCCGGGCACCCCTCCCTACGAAGAAATCGCCGCCCGCCGTCGCCATTTCAAGGATGGCAAATTCCTGCAGGCCGGCGCGCCTTGGTCCATCCAAGCCATCGACGCCAACGGCGCAGCCGGGCCGCGTCTCGTCGAGTTCCGCTGAACGATGCAGGTCGAACGGCTCATCGCCCGCATCCGCGGACAGCTCGAACTAGGCACCCCCGACCTCGAGGCCCGTTCGCTGGCTGGCGAATACGCTGCGCTCTGCCTCCGTGCCCGCGAACGGCTCGAACAGTGCGCCACGCTGGCGCGTAGTGGGAACGAACACGCCGCCTTCCAGTCCGCTGAATCTGAACCTGACCTCCTCGGACTCTGCGCCTTGCTGAGCTTCGCGGAGTCCGAACGCTGGCAGGCGCTCTGCCGCGAACGCGGACTACCCGCCGGCTTCCCACTGGACGGACAGCACATCCTCGCCGTCGAAAGCCTCTACGGACGGGAGATTGGCGAGAGTCACCCGCTCTACCGGGACTACCGCGACGCAATCCGACGACGCGACGAAGACCGCGCCCTCTCGGTGCTAAGGTCGATCGTCCGCATTAATCCGGATGACCCGAACGCCCGCTCCGAACTAAACCGGCTCTCGGCGAAATTCCTGCGCGAATCCCTCGGCAAGGTCGTCGCCTTGTTCGAAGATAAGCGTGCCGAGGACGCGATCGAGCTCATGGATCGCATGGAGCGGTTTGGTGCGAACGATCTCGCCGACGAACCACGCTGGGAAGACGCGCGGGTACGTCGAATCGCAGCACTGCGCCGCAAGGCCGCCGAACAGGTCCCGAACCTCGTCGCCGAGGCGGCCGTCGCCCGCGAAGGAGCGCACTGGGAAGCCTGCGCCGCCTCATTGGGGCGCGTGCGTTCGCTGGAACGCGATCACCAACTCAACCTCGATCCGCGGACACTCGCGCAGGTCACCGAACTCGAAGCCTGGGCCGGCGAACTCGCCTCGGTCGCTGAAGCCGAAGCCAGCCAACGCGCCGCCCTCGAGTCGTTGAACGACGAGTGGGACCTACTCCAGCAGGAGGCTGCCCGTAGCTCCTCCCCGGCGATCCTCATCGTCCGCCTGAGCACCTGGCTCGAACGCGCCACACCGCTCGCTGAACGTCTGCCTGACGGCATCCTCCGCGAAGGGCGCTCTCTCCGGCAAAATATCCGGGCCCGGCTCAACCGCCGGTACCTAACGCTCACCTCCTCCTGGGTCGGTGGACTGCTCCTCCTCATCGCCGGGGTTGTCTACTGGAACGTACTCCGGACGAAAGAAGAGGAGACGCGGGACCGCTTCTCAGAAGCGGCTCGACTCGTCGAACTCTACGACCACACCGCAGCCGCGGCCGCCCTCGATGAATTCGAACGCGGTAGCCTTTCCGCCGCTGGTGAGGCCAGTCGCAAGGAGCAGACCGCCCCGCTCCGGAAGCGGCTCACGGAACAGGTCGCAACGGAACAACGCCTCCGCCTCGAAGCCCGCTCCCTCGCCGACCGGCGCGCGCAAGGCCTGAACCTCGGCAACATCGCGGAGACGCATCGCCGTGCGGTGAAGTACCTTGAGGAATTCAATCACGCGGGTGCCTCGCTCCAAGCCCGCCTCAAGGCGGTCTTTCCGGAACCGGAAGGGCTGCTCTCCGCCTGCCGCCAGTTGCTGGACCGAACCCGTAACGACATCTCCCTTCAACTCGCCGCACTCAATAAGGCTATGGGCGAGACCGAGAATATCGCCGATCTCGCCACCGCCGCCGAGACCCTTGAACGGCTGCGCCAGCTTATCAAGACCCTGACGGACGCTGGCGATAAGGATCTCGATTCGGCTCTGGCGGCCGCGGATCGCGCGGAACTCCGCTTAGGCGGCGAACGCAAAACCATCACTGCCCTCCGGGCGCTCTCTAAAGCAGCCGACCTGAACGGCTATCTCGCTGCCCTGGCCGACACTGCGGCGAATACCGCGGGCGGGAAGTCCGACCTCAGCGCCCGCGCGTCCTTTGTCTTCACCCGCGCCCCGACCTTACAGGCCCTACCCCGCTCGGCCCTCGCTCCGCGCGTCGCCGCGATGTGGGATGCGGCGGCCACCACCGATACCGCCGGGAACTTTACCCCCGCGACGCTTACCGAAACCGAGCTCCGCGGACTGCGCCAGCTCGCGGATACCTCACTCGCCGACTCCCTCCGTCGTTATACACTCAACCTCTATTCCATCCGCGGGATTATCCCGGGCCGCACGGTCTACGTCGTCAGCGAAGTCACCGAGGCGAAGAAACCAATCTCGGATGGCGTCGAATTCATCCAGAAAGCAAAGGAACTTAATCGTGACGGCGCCGTCATCGAAACAGCCTGGAGCCGGCGAGAATTCAATAACGGCGTACGCGCGGGCGAAGAAATCGTCTTGCCCGCCACGATTCGTGAACTCGACTTTATCCGCCAGGTCAGCCGCTTCCAAGACCCGAAGACGGGCAAGCTCATCGAGCCGCTCATCCGCACGATGGACCGTATCCGGCGGAGCGAATACCCCTACCCTGAACTGCGCGCCTATCAGTTGCAGGAACTCTATAAGCTCGCGACCACCCGCCCGGAAGCTTGGGGACTCATCTATTCGCCATCCGCGCAACGCGACGCCGAACAACTACGACGCATCACGCAGAATGCACTGCGTCCTTACGATTTCCTCTTCAAGGACAAGTGGGCCGACATCCAGACCGAGTTACGCGCCTTCCTCATCAGCCAAGGGGGCGCAGGGTACGCCGAAGAAGCGCGCTTCTGGCGCGCGACGTTCGCCGGGCTACGCAATCGTAAGCTGATCTTCGCCGGCATGGTCGGCCGCGACGGCCAGCCTAGCCTCCGCGAAACCATCAAAGGCAGCGCCCTCTACGGCCTGGACAACGACGGCAAGGCCACAGTGCTCTTTCGCATTTCCGACGATGGCGAAGTAAAGCGCATCGCCGAGGCCGCTCCTTTGAGCCCGTTACTTAGGTACCCCGGCACCGTCGCCGAGGCGGCCCAAGCCGCCGGTGTGCCCAAGGCCCTCCTGCCGCCAGACGGCGGCTGGGAAACTCTCCTCCAAGGCCGCGATCTCTGAACGATGTCCCGCCCCACCCATTTCCGACTCCGCTGGAAAGGCGCCATTACCGGCCCGTTCCCGCTCATCCGTATCCAGGAGATGCTCCGCGCCGGGGAGATCAGCCTGCTGCATAATATCGAAGTCGATGAATCCTGGATGACGGTGCGCGACTACTTCCGTGCCATCGGCCTCTCCCGCGGACCAGCCGCTGCCTCGTTCGATAACACACATCTTACTTCAGGCACGTCCGCTCCGATGCCCGGAACGGAACTACCTGTCGGCGAAACGCTATCGCCTGCCTCCACCCGCCATGCCGCCGGCGAATCACTCGAACGTTCGGTCCGGGAAGGCTACCTCTGGTGCGGCTCCACCTTCCTTTTCCCACCCACCTTCGGTCTCGCGGTGTACGCGTGGCATCTGGTCTCGCCTGATACGCCGCCCATCTCCCTCTTCATCCTCCTGACTTTCACGACCGCACTGGGCTGCTTTCTCCCGGTCGCGTTCGTCCGTAAGGTCGGTCGCACCCTCGATCAAGAAGGCCTTGCTGAAATCCGCCAGACGCAGTCCAGCCTCGCCATCTTGCTATCTGGGCTCGGTTTCGTGCTTTGGTTGTGGTGTTTCTGGATCCTGGTCCACCCCCGCCCCTGACCTCAATCGGCTTGACGAGCCAACAGGGCTGGACTGGACTCACTGAACTCGGTTTTCGGTAGTGTAGCTCAGTTGGTTAGAGCGAGGGACTCATAAGCCCTAGGTCGGCAGTTCGATCCTGCCCACTACCACCACCGGGTGCTTACTTGCGACTCAGGCCTTCAGGATGGCCGAGACGGGAATATCCAGACCGTCCTTCCAAAGGGCTTCGAGGGCGTAACTCTTGCGGATATCCTCGCGGAAAACATGGAAGAGGACATCGAAGGCGTCGACCACCGTCCAGCCGCTATCACGCTGGGATTCGGAGCGAGAACTGACACCGACTTCCTCCAGGGAATGCTCAAGGGCGATACGCAAGGCGCGGAGGTGCGGCTCGGATGTGCCGGTGGCGATGACAAGGAAGTCGGCAACGGAAGAGATTTGGCCCAACTCAAGGACGCGAATCTCAGCAGCCTTCTTATCGTCGAGAGCGCGAATTGCGGCGATAAGGTGCGCCGGCAACTTCGGCAGGACCACCATCGGCTTGGAGGCAGCCTTTTCACCGCGGCTCTTGGCCTTGAGCGGGGGCACGGCTGGGATGATGCGGCGAGCCGGACGAATCGCACGGGCCGCCGGTTTAGCAGACTTACCGACAGAGCGTCCCTTGGTGGCAGGCTTGGCGGCGGGCTTCTTGGTCTTCTTTTTAAGGGCGGACATGGTCAGGCTTGGTAAAGGGAGCGCTCATCGATGTGGCGGGCGACCCCAAGGGGCAAGCCGTTTCGAGCCGAATCACCGCGGCGCAGGGCTTCGCGCAGTGCAGTGGAGGAGACTTGTACCGCTGGAGCCTTCAATACCGTCAGGCGGATGAGTGCGGCGATGGTCGAAGGAGGCACGGTCGAGATACCGTCACGTGACAGGACCGCGAATTCCACCAGACTGCAAAGCTCGGCGACATCCTTCCACCGGTCCAGCCTAGCCAGCTGATCGGCCCCAAGAATCCAGACCCGCATGGCCTCCGGAAATTCCTTGGCCAATTCACGGGCGGTCTCGATCGACCAGCTCGTGCCGTCGCGATGGATTTCACGTTCATCGATAACCGCCCAAGGACAATCGGCAAAGGCCAGACGGCACATCGATGCACGGTCAGCAGCGGAGGCCACGGGCGCGCCCGAACGCATGGGCGCCTGTCCCGCCGGAATAATGCGGACCTCGTCCAGACCGAGCTGCTTATGCGCAGCCACGGCGGCCGCCACATGACCCGCATGCGGAGGATCGAAAGTCCCACCTAGGATGCCGATGGCAGCAGGCATGGCGCATTACGCTCCAGCCAGCCGCCGGTGGCAACCCAAAGCAGGCTTGAGCCCGGGCCCTTCCGCCGAAACACTGCCCCCATGGCGTCAGCCTCGCGATTCCTCCCCCCGGGCTTCGACCCCACGCAGACCGTGGCGGTCATCGCCGGCAAAGGCCGCTACCCCGCCCTCCTCGTCGAATGCGCCCGCGAACGT
>CAIKWA010000137.1 GCA_903831005.1 uncultured Opitutia bacterium | reverse complement strand
GAGCAGGATGCCTTCGGGCGTGAAGGAGGCGGCTTGATCGCGGAGCACGTCGCAGCGCTCGATGTTGCCGCCGACGGGCTTATAGACGACGCATGTCACGAGGTCGCCGACGTGGAGTTCCTTGCCGGAAGCGGCGCAGATGCGCGCGATGGGTTTAACCTGCCAGTCCATGACTATGAAGAGAAGTCAGACGGGGCGGGGCGGGCAACCCCATTCAGGACCGTTTGCGGGTGACTTATTGGCTGTCTGGGGCAGTCTGGCCGACATGTCCGAAACCCCTGCCGCCGGCGTCGCCTTGCTCGTAGTCGACGTCCAGCCGACCTTCCTGAAGGCCATGCAGGACGGTGAAGGTTGCCTCCGTCGCTGCGTCCTGGCCGCCTCGGCCGCCAGGTTGCTAGGCGTGCCCGTGCTTTTCACTGAACAGGTCCCCGCCAAGCTTGGTCCCACCCATCCCGACCTCCTGCTGGCCGCCGGCGAAGGCCGTGCCGTCTTCGGTAAGACCGCCTTCTCCGCCTTCGGTGCCCCCGGGTTGGTCGAGGCCTTCAGCAAGATGCAGGTCAGCCAGTTGCTCATCTGCGGCTTGGAGATCCCCGTCTGCGTTTATCAGACCGCCATGGATGCCTTGCGCGCGGGTATGGGGGTCACAATCCTGTCCGATGCCGTGACCGGCCGGCGCTCCAGCGATGGTCAGGCCTGCCTCGAAGCCCTCCGGGCCGCTGGGGCACATGTCTTGCCGACCGAGACGGTCTTCTACGCGATGGTTGGTGATGCGACGCACCCGCAGTTCCGCGAGTTCACCGAGCTGGTGAAGCAAGCCGCTTAGACTTGGTCGACGGTCAGACTGGCTGCTGGCACGGCCGCGGTGCCGACCGGTAGGCCGATATCCGCCCACGCCGAGAAGGCGATCATGCCGGCGTTGTCTCCGCAGTGCTTTGGTTCGGCTACCAGTAACGGTAGGCTGCGCTGCTGGGCGACCTGTCCGAGGCGCGTGCGCAGTGTGCGGTTGTTGGCGACGCCGCCGGAAAGTCCGACCGACTTATATGCCGACAGGTCGAGCGCGGCACCCGTCTTGGACGCTAGCTGTTCGATGATAGCGTGCTGATATCCTGCGCAGAGGTCGGGTAGCTCTGCGGCGAGTAACTCATCGGACATTTTCTCTAACTGGTAGCGTAGGGCCGTCTTCAGGCCGGAGAAACTCATCCTGAGATCGGCCTTCTCCGGGATGCCGCGTGGGAAAGGGTATTTCTTCGCCTCGCCAGACGAGGCCTGCTTCTCGATGAGAGCGCCGCCCGGGTAGGGCAGGCCGAGGAGCTTCGCACCTTTGTCAAACGCTTCACCCGCGGCGTCGTCAACCGTCCGGGCCACGACCGTGAGGTGCAGTTTTTCATCGAGCTTCACGAGTAGCGTGTTACCGCCGGAGACCACGATGGCGAGGTGCGGGAGGAGGGCATCGCGGGCGGCGGCGAAGTTGGCCGGGTTTGCCGCGTGTACGGCGATGAAGGGCGAATGCACATGGGCTCGGAGGTGATTCACTCCCACGATCGGCAGCCCGTGGGCCAGCGCGAGCGAACGCGCGAGGGTGACGCCCATCGACAGGCAGGGTAGAAGCCCTGGGCCGCGGGTGACGGCGATGGTTCGGGCCTGCGATAGCTCGGTGCGGAAATCTGCGAGCAGGAGGGGCAGGGCAGAGAGGTGCATACGGCTGGCCAATTCGGGGACCACGCCGCCGTATTTCACATGTTCCGCCGCCTGCGAACTGATGAGCTCACGCACGAGTCCCCGGGCTGGGTCGAAGAGCGCCAGGGCCGATTCATCACAGGAACTTTCGATCGCGAGGATCATCTCCCTGCAGTCAGGCCAATTCGGAGGTTGGCTCAATCCCGATTCGTCTGGCGGAGCGGAAAAGACCGCATAACGCTTATTCCGTGGAGCCCGCGGCCCGACATAACGCCATCGTCGCCTTGCTTTGTCGTGAGGCCCGCGGCGGCGTGGTCTCGTTCGCGCGTCTGGTCGAGGCGGCCCTCTACGCTCCGGGCCTCGGTTATTATTCTTCCGACCATGTGCGTGTCGGCAAGTCCGCCGGGACTGACTTCACCACCGCCGCGGCGCTTGGTCCTATGTTTGGCCAGTTGATTGCCGGCGCGACCCAGTCGCTGGTCGGCGACTTGCAAGCGTACGCGCTCGTTGAAGTCGGCGCCGAGCCAGGACAGGTCCACTTTGCCGGCGTCGCATCGCAGTTCGCTGAGCTGCGTACTTTTCGCTTTGGTGCGGAGCCGCAGTTCCCGGCCCGCAGCGTGCTCGTCGCGAACGAGCTGCTCGATGCCCAGCCCTTCCATCGCTTCATCTTCCAGGGTGGCGTGTGGAGTGAGCTCGGCGTGAGGGTGGATGGAACCGAGCTCACCGTTGAGACACTGGATGAGTGTTCCACGCCGCGAGCCGTGGAGTTCTTACGCACGCTGCCATCCGCCGAGGAAGGTTGGATTATCGATGCGCCGTTGGCCGCAGAGGAACTCCTCGCCCATTTATTGTCGGGAGGTTGGGCTGGTGCCGTCATCCTACTCGATTACGGCAAGACCATCGCGCAGTGCCTCGAATCTTCGCCGGCGGGCACGGCGCGCGCGTATCGCAGCCACCAGCTTTCGGGAGCTATCTTGGAAAACCTCGGTTCGCAGGACCTCACGTGCCACGTGCTTTGGGATCGGATCGAGCCGGTGCTGGTCGCGGCTGGCTTTAAAGGCGTCCGCCTAGACCGACAGGAGGCCTTTTTCGTCAAGTATGCCGGTAACGAGATGGAGCGCATTGCGCTCTCGGGCGACCACGAAGCCACGGGCCGCTTGCGGGCCCTGACGCACCCCGCCCATTTCGGGGCGAAGTTCCAGGTCCTACACGGAATCCGAGGTTAATCGGAAGTTTTTGGAAGCCACGCTCGACCTGAAGGGAACAACCCCTTTTCTGGGCTGTACCCCTATTTCCGCCATGAAGTCCTCCCTGTTTACTTTATTCACCCTTGGCCTCGGCGCCGTCGCGCTTCAGGCGGACACCAAGGTCATCGAAGCCTTCGAAGGCGACGGTTTCGATAGCTGGCAGACGACCGGCACCGGCTTCGGCCTGGCGCCGATCGCCGGTAAGGTCGACGGCGTCAATGGCGAGTTCCGTAACTATGGCGGCAACGCCCTCGTGTGCTCCGGCCACCGCGGCGACGCCGCCACCGGCACGCTGACCTCGCCCGAGATGAAGCTCACGCACGCGTATCTCGGCTTCCTCGTTGCGGGCGGTAACCATCCCGGTAAGACCGCCATCCAGCTCCTCATCGGCGGTAAGGTCGTCCGCGAATCGACCGGCGCGAATGACCTCACCTTACGCGAGACCGTCTGGGACATCGCGGAATTCAAGGGCCAGAAGGGGGTCGTTCGTATCATCGATAGCGAAGTGGGTGCCTGGGGCGTGATTGCCGCGGATCATTTCGTCTTCTCGAGCGAAGCTAAGCCCGCCTTCCCGAAGGGCGGTCGACCCAAGCCCAAGGCCGACAGTAAACTTGTGCGCGTGGCCGGCGAAGGCAGCGCCGCGCTCGTCCCCGGCGCCACCTTTAAGGTCTCCGCCGACCGCAAGGTCACCGGCGTCACCTCTCCCACCGCCATTGGCTTCGGTAACGACGGCTCCGTCTATGTAGCCGAATCCCATCGTTTCCGCTTCGGCATTGAGGACGATCGTAATCACCTCTACTGGTATCATGACGACCTCGCCGCGGCGACCACCGCCGATCGCTTAGCCCTGCACACAAAGTGGGAGGCCAAGCGCTCCCACGACTGGATGACGGCCAAGTCCGAGCTCATCCGCCATGTCGGCGGCGAGCAGGCCGACGGCACGTTCACGACCAATAAAATCTTTTCCGGCGGCTTCAACGATGTGCTCGACGGCACCGGCGCTGGCGTCATGGCCTGGGACGATACGGTCTACTTCGCATGTATCCCCAAACTATGGATGATGCAGGACGCCAAGCAGGACGGCGTCGAAACCGCGCGTAAGGTCATCGAGGATGGCTTCGGCGTGCGCGTCTCGCTTTCGGGACACGATATGAACGGCTTCGCCATCGGTCCGGACGGACGCGTCTGGGGTACGATCGGCGACCGTGGCTTCAATCTCACCACCAAGGAAGGCAAGAAATACGATTCCCGTAACCGTGGCGCGGTTTTCCGCTTCGAGCCCGACGGCACGAACTTCGAAGTCGTCCACTTCGGCCTGCGTAATCCGAAGGAGATCGCTTTCGACGACTTCGGCAACGGCTTCTCCGTGGACAATAATTCCGACCAAGGTGACGCCGCGCGCGTCGTCTATGTGGTCGAAGGTGCCGATTCCGGCTGGGAGATGGAACACCAGGCCATGCACACCTTCCACCGCTCGATCGGCCTCGAGCAGCGCCCCCTTTCCCGCTGGATGACCGAGAAGGTCTGGGAGCTGCAGAATCCGGTCCAGCCGGCCTTCATTATTCCGCCGTCTGCCTATATCTCTTCCGGTCCTTCCGGCCTCACCTATCACCCCGGCGCGGGCTTCCTCGAATCCGAAGCCCAGCACTTCCATATCTGCGACTACCGCGGATCGGCCGGTGCTTCTGGTATTTGGTCCTTCAAGATGGAGCCCGCGGGCGCCGGTATGAAGATGACCTCCTCACACCAGCTGCTCTGGGGCGTGGCTGCGACCGACGTCGAGTACGACTGGAAAGGACGGCTCGTCGTCTCTGACTTCATCACTGGCTGGGAGTCTCATGAGGCCGGACGTCTCGTGACCCTTGAGGCCGGCAAGATCATGAAGCCTGAGTCCGTCGCCTCCGTGGCGGCGCTCATTAACGGCGGTATCGCCAAGGCTTCCTCGGCTGAGCTCGCTGCTCTCCTCGCGCACGCCGACCAGCGTGTTCGCCTGCGCGCCCAGCTTGAGCTCACCCGCCGCCCGGATGCCGCGGACCTCTTCGAAGCCGCCACGAAGTCCGTGCACGCCCTCGAACGCGTCCACGGTATCTGGGGCCTCGGCATTCTCGCCCGTCGTGGCGCGGCCATCGCTCCTGGTGGCGCTTGGAAGGGTCCGACCCCGGTCGCTTCCGTCGAAGTGCGCACCGCGGCCGCCCGTCGCCTCGTCCCGTTACTGGCACACGCCGATGCGGAAGTCCGCGCCCAGACCGTGCGCGTCCTCGAGGAGTCGCTGTTGAAGGGCAACGACCTGCCGCTCGGCAAGCTGATCCTCGATCCGTCCCTCCGCGTACGCTCCTTTGCGGCCATCGCCGCCGCCCGTCTCGGCGCCGACAAGTATCTCCCTGAGATCCTCGCAATGCTGAAGGAGAACGCCGACGCCGATCCGATCATCCGACACGCCGGCTCGTTCGCCATCGACCACCTGTGCAAGACCGCCGAGTCCTTTGATGCGGTGGCCAAGGACGAGAGCGTGTCCGTCCGCCTCGCCGCCGTCATCACCCTGCGTCGCCGCAACGACGCCTCCGCCGCCCGCTTCGTGAAGGATAAGTCCACGATGGTGGCGGATGAGGCGATTCGCGCTATTCATGACCTCGGTTTCGAAGCTGGTCGCCCGGCCGTCGCCGCGCTGGTTGATGACCTAGGGGCCCGCGAATGGACGACCTTCATGCTGCGTCGCCTGACGCATAGCGCCTTCCGTCTCGGCGGAGAGCAGAACGCCGCCCGCGTGGTCGCGATTGCCGCCAACGAGAAGCTGCCGGCTGAAGCCCGCGCTGAAGCCCTGCGCCTCCTTGCCCTGTGGGCCAATCCGTATCCTGTCGACCAGTCGACCGGCCACTGGGCGCCTCTGCCGGCCCGCGATGCCAAGGAGTTGCGTGCGAGCCTGAGCGCCGCCTTGCCGACGTTACTCAAGGGCGAGTCCGATCTCCTCCGCGCAGCACTCGAGCTCGTCGAACAGTACAAGCTCGAGGTCGCCTCTCTTTCCAATGACCTCCTCTCCGGTCTGGTCGCCAACCCCAAGTTGAGCGGTTCCGCCCGTGCTAAGGCCCTCGAGCTCTGGCTCGAGCGTAAGCCGGCCGATCTCACTGAGGTCGCTGGTAAATATGCCAAGGACAAGCAGGACGAAGTCGCCATGGTCGCCATTGGCGCGCTGGCCCACCTGAATCCCGCGCAGGGCCTCGTCGAGTTATCCAAGTCGGCTTCGACCGGTTCCGCTGCTCGCCGTCAGGGCGCCTGGAGGGCGCTCGCTAAGTTGCCTGCGCCCGGCGTCGACGCTCTGTTTGTCGAGAGCCTCCAGGCTCTTGAAAAGACCAAGGGCGTATCGCCTGCCGCCATTGAGCTACTCGAAGCCGCCGCGCTCCGACCCGAGTCATCCGTGAAGGAGGCTTTGGCCGCCACGCAGAAGGCGTTCGCGGGTGGAGACGACAAACTCGCCAAGTGGCTGCCGGCGCTCGAAGGCGGTGACGCCAAGAATGGCTTCGCGCTTTTCACCGCCTTGCCCGCTGGCCAGTGCCTGCGTTGTCACCGCGCTTCCGACGACGCGCATGCCGCCGGCGGTGAAGCCGGTCCAAACCTTGCCGGTATCGCCAAGCGCGGCGACCGACGTTATCTCCTCGAGTCCGTCGTGAACTCTGGTGCCGTCATCGTCGCCGGTTATGGCATCGTGAACATCGAACTCAGCAACGGTGGAGCCTTGGTGGGCACGCTAATCAAGGAAGAGAAAGATAATGTTGACGTCGATGTTGCCGGCAATCGCTGGCGGGTGGCCCGTAAGGATATCAAGTCCATGTCCACGCCCGTTTCCGGCATGCCGGCGATGGACGCCCTCACTTTGCCCGAAGTGCGCGACATGGTCGCCTGGCTCGCAACGCTCAATAAGGAACCTAAGAAGGCCAAGGTCGCCGATCCTAAGCCGCTCGACATCTCGACCATCAAGCCCGTCGTCGCCACCGCGGTCGTTAACGTCGACCCCGCCGTGATGGCGCTCGGCAAGCAGGCCTTCATGACGTGCATGGCGTGCCATGGTCCGAACGCTGAAGGCACCGTCCTCGCGCCGCCGCTCGCTCAGTCGAATTGGGTGAACGGCCCGGTGGAGAACCTTATTCGTATTCAGCTGCGCGGCCTGCAGGGCCCCATCACCGTCTCCGGCAAGAAGTACACGCCGCCCGTTCCCATGATGGCGTTACCGCAGCAGACGGACGAGCAGATTGCCGCCGTGCTGACCTACGTCCGCAATAGCTTTGGTAACTCCGCCCCGGCCGTCACGCCGGCGCAGGTCAAGGCGCTGCGCGGTGAAGTCGGCAAGCCCGCGCTGACCGAGGCTGACCTCATCCCGACGAAGTAAGTAAACGACCATGAGCCAGCCCGGTCTTCGCGAGAGGGCCGGGCTGGCTCATGGTCGTAGGTTTCGGCGTATAGCGGTTGGCGGTTAGCGGATAGGAGAGACGAAAATTCAAAGGGAGACCGGAAACCGGGTAGGATGCTGCGGACATATGGTCCCCAGCTAATCATCCGGTCTCCGGTTTACCTTTGAGTGTGTGTCGATGCCTTGGGTAGGGCTGGCCATCCTTGGCCGGCCGCGGCCGAGCAGGGATGCTCGGCCCTACCT
>CAIKWA010000136.1 GCA_903831005.1 uncultured Opitutia bacterium | reverse complement strand
GTCTCGGCCGCCAGATGCGCTTCCAGGAAAGCCTCTCCATCCGCGACGAGTCCCTGTCGATCCACGACGGCGTCGTGAAGCCTTGGAAGTGCGCGACGCGCAAGACGCTCATCCGCCGCAACGCCATCACCCGCGCGCTCGCCGAGCAGGTGCCGTTCGACCTCAAGACTCCTTGGCGCGACCTCCCCAAGGCCGTGCGTGAGTTGCTGCTCCACGGCGACCCAAAGCGCAAATTCCTGCTCCCCCCGCCCAAGGGCCGCAAACTCGTCGAGACCGTCTGGACGGGCATGTTCACCGAACTCGAGCACGCCTACCGTACCACCACCGGCGAATCGCTCCGCCAACGCCTGCTGCAGTTCCAAGCGGGTTCCGTCTGTGCCGGTTGCCAAGGCAGACGCCTCTCTCCCACCGCCCTTTCGTTGCGCCTCAACGGAAAGACACTGGCCGAGTTCCTCGCGATGACGATTCCCGCCGCGCTGGAGTTCACGAAGCAGCTCGCCACGCATCCAGGCGTCATGCCTGCCGAGGAAGCCCGTCGCGGACTCGAACAACGTCTGTCGTTCCTGAACGACGCCGGCCTTAACTACCTCACCCTCGACCGCGAGTGCAGTTCGCTCTCGGGTGGCGAAGCCCAACGCGTGCGCCTCGCCACGCAGCTCGGCCTCGGGTTGGTCGGCGTGACGTACGTCCTCGACGAACCCAGTATCGGCCTGCATCCGAGCGACCATCAGCGCCTCATCGGCTCGATTCGCGGCCTGCGCGACCTCGGCAACACCGTCCTCGTCGTCGAACATGACCGCGACATGATGCTCGCGGCGGACCACCTGATCGAGATGGGCCCCGGCGCCGGTATCGACGGCGGACGCATCGTCTTCGAAGGCACGCCTAAGGCCTGCGCCGCGCACGCCACTTCGCGCACGGGTGCTTATCTCTCCGGTCGAGCCACCCTGGAAGGCATCGTGAAGCGCAAGGCACCCGGCAAGGCGGCGATCACCGTCAAAGGCGCCACCGAGAACAACCTCAAGGACGTCACCGCTTCGTTCCCGATCGGAGCCCTCACTGTGGTCTGCGGCGTCTCTGGCTCAGGGAAGAGCACACTCGCCATCGATATCCTGTCCGCCGCCGCCGCACGTAAGATCAACGGCGCCAAGTTCGTGCCCGGCCGGCACGCCGGCATCGACGGACTCGAGCAGATTACCGCGTTCACCGCCGTAGACCAGGAGCCCATCGGGCGCACCCCGCGTTCGAATCCCGCAACCTTCACCGGCATCATGGACCTCATGCGCGAGCTCTGGGCCGCGCTCCCGCTCGCCAAGGCCCGCGGTTACGGCCCCGGCCGCTTCAGTTTCAATGTGCGCGGCGGACGTTGCGAGACGTGCTCCGGCGAAGGCTCAGTCGCGCTCGACATGCAGTTCCTCGGCGAGACCTTCGTCGACTGCCCGAGCTGCGCCGGCCGACGTTTCAACCGCGAGACGCTTGAGGTCCGCTTCAAGGGACTCAGTATCGCCGACGCGCTCGGCCTGTCCGTCAACGAAGCCGCCGAAGTCTTCCGCGCGCAGCCCAAGCTCGCCGAGAAACTCCGCACCCTCGCGGAGGTCGGTCTCGGTTATCTCAAGCTCGGCCAGGCCGCCAACACCCTCTCCGGAGGCGAAGCCCAGCGCCTCAAGCTCGCGTCCGAGCTCGCTCGCCGTGACCACTCCGGCCGCCTTTACGTCCTCGACGAACCCACGACCGGCCTGCACTGGGACGACATCGCCAAGCTCCTCGCGTTGCTCGGACGCCTCCGTGACGCGGGCGCCACGCTCATCGTGATCGAACACCACGCCGACGTCATCCTCGCCGCCGACTGGGTGATGGAACTCGGGCCGGAAGGCGGCGAGAAAGGCGGCAAGCTCGTCTACGCCGGCCTGCCCGAGGGCCTGCTCAAGCAGAAGGGGTCGCCGACGGGAAGAGCGTTAGAGCAGCGTTCTTAGTTCGTTGTTCTAAGTTCTTCGTCAGAACCTAAGCAGACGACTCACAGCCTCGCGGAAATCAAGGCCGCAACGGCGTTCAGTTCCGCGACCTCGCTGTCGTTGAACTCGTAAGGCTGCATCTTGCCGATGCCGAGCACGCCGATGACCTTGCCATCGCTGCCGACAATCGGCACGGCGAGCGCGCCTTGGACGTTCGTCTTCTGAGCGTCGGGCTTGGCGACGCCGCCGAGGTCTTCCTGAAGATTACAGAGCTGGACGGCCTCCTTCCGCTGGGCGGCGCAGCCGGCGATACCCTTGCCGAACGGGATGTTGTCAATCTTCGGCAGCAGCATCGGGAGCACGTGCGGCGGGATGCCGTGCTGGGTGAGCAGCATGAGCAGCCCCGTGGTCGGATCGGTGCGGTGGATCGTCCCCGTGACGCAGGCGAAGTTCTCGAGCACCTTGACGAGCACAGCATGCCAGTCGGGCTGACCAACGAGGAGTTCCGGTACACCGGCGGCAGGTTGCGACATGGTAAGAATATTAGACAACGCCCTTGGCCATGCGTTCCGTCAGCCAAGCGAGGCCGCCGGCTTCGTCGCCGAAGACGCCGTCCAGCTGGGCTTCGAAGGCTTCGTCGAGGACCTGGGAGAACCAGCCGGCGGGTTTGTGGCCCATGGCGATGAGGTGGCGGCCGAGGACGATCTTCTTGGGGGCGGTCGAGGCGACCTGCAAGGCGGCCGCGCGTTCGGCGAGCCATTCGCCATGGGGCGAAGGGCCGTGCATGCTTGCGGTGCCACGTCCACGGCGGTCGGCGAGGTCCACACGGCAGAGGCGGTCGATGCGGACGACCTTGTTGGCGAGGCGGCGGACGGCGGCGTCACCGGCGCCAGCCTTATGGAGATAGTAGGGCTGACCGTGCCAGCGCACGAGCGGCAGGATGGAATCGATGAGCTTCTTCTCGTTCGTGATCTGGGCGAGGAAACGCGGGGCGAGGTGGAAGCTCTCCTCTTCATGACCGTAGGCATGCCAGCGGTTATCTTTCTCCTCCTTCTTCGTCGTGGTCGCCTTGCCGATGTCGTGCAGCAGCACGGAAAGCCCGACGATCAGGTCTTCGTCGCGGTCGCCGAGACGCTCCTTGGCGTAAGCGTCGAGGCACTCGCAGGTGTGATTCCAGACGTCGCCTTCGGGATGCCATTCCGGATCCTGCGGGACGCCGATCATCGCATGGAGTTCCGGGTAGAATTTCGTCCAACCGCAGTCCTTCAGGAAAGCCAGGCCCACCGAGGGCTTGCGGCCACGGAGGACAAGCTTCGTCCACTCTTCCATGAGACGCTCCGGCGGAAGGTCAGCCTGGGTCAGCGTGGCGCAGAGCGCGACGGTTTCCGGGGCGACCGTGAATTCGAAGCGCGCGGCGAACTGCATCGCGCGGAGGACGCGGAGCGGGTCTTCGGCGAACTTGTCCGAGACGTGGCGAAGACGATTCGCTTTTAGGTCGGCGACACCGCCCCACGGATCC
>CAIKWA010000135.1 GCA_903831005.1 uncultured Opitutia bacterium | reverse complement strand
GAACCAAAAGCACGAAGCCTAACGGGTTGAAAGATGCCGGGGCTTCGCAACGATGCCCGCCGATGGTCCCGCTCATCTATGTGATCAACCTCGACCGCGACACCGAGCGAATGGACTCCATCCGCGCCAACCTTGAGGCGCTGGGCCTGCCGTTCGAACGCCTGTCCGCCGTCATGGGGAAGGACGTCCCCGAATGGGAGAAACTCGTCGACATGTCCGCCTATGCCTGGCGCAACCGGCTGGACACCCCGCGGGCTGGCGAAGTTGGCTGCTACCTGAGCCACCTCAAGGCCATGGAGACCTTTCTGCGGACCGACGCCCCGTGGTGCGTGATCCTCGAGGACGACGTCGAAGTCCTGCCCGCTTGCGGCGAAGTATTACGCTCGCTGGGTGAGAAAGATGACTGGGACCTCGTGAAACTCTTCAACTTCCACTCTGGCCTGCCCGTGAAGAAGCGCGCCCTCGGGGCGGATCATCACCTTGTCGTGCACCTCACCCGCACCACTTCCTCCGCCGCCTACGTCGTCAACCGCCTCGCCGCCAAGACCTTGCTGAAGTCGATGCGCCCCATCACCGAGCAGGTCGACCACGCGTTGGATCGTCCATGGGAGACCGGCCTACGCACCCGTGGCATCCGCCCGATGCCCGTCGTCCTCGCGCCGGTGGCACACACGACCAGCACCATAGGCTATCAAGACAAGGCGAAGGCCAAGCGTCCGCTCGACAAGACGCTTAAGCTTTTCCTGTCCCGCGCGAAGAAGGAAACCGCTCGTTTCAGCTACGCCTTATTCGACTTGGCGAGATGATGCGAGGCGAGCTTACTGCTCGGCGATCTTCTTGATTCTAATACGAAGGAAGAAGCCCATTATCTTGATTTCGAGTTCTCCGCGGCGGAACTGTGCGCGGACCAATTGCCGGGGCAGCTTGAGATACTTGAACAAGTAAGCCTGCACATTCTCGGACTCGTAACGTCGAGCTTTCATGGCTGGGAAGCCCGTCCGCCCATGCCAGAAATGCCATAAGTCATCGTCATCACACGGTCCGTCCCATGGTTTATTTGCAGCGTAATGGACGATCTTAGGGCGAAATAAGGCCTCACGCAGCTCGCCCGAAGGATAATATTCATCGCGATACCCGGTCGGCCTGAACTCGGTCTTCCAACGCGGGATAGAGCAATACCTATAGCTGAGAAAGGTCACCCTGGTATCGCATGCTAGATTCATGACATCTTGATCATTCCAAATGAGACGGAACGGGGGGTCGCGCATGATTCCGATGATACGCGCGGCGAGGTCATCTTTGCGCATCTGCCTGAGATTCATGAGCCAGATTCCTCCGGCAACGTAATGCGGCCGGAGCCTAGGCGGCAGATGAACAACTTGCGCATCCAGCGCCTTCGGGAGTCTGCAACCTGCGATATAGTCGTCACCCATTTCTGTCTCGAATATCTCGCTGATGTCGTCGACCACGCATATATCGACATCGGAATAAAGTATCGTTTCGTAGGCGTCGAATTCCTCTATCAAAGCAGGCAGACAGCGGAAAAGAGTCTCTTTCGTGAAAGTGCACTGTCCGACTCCTAGGTTGAAATTCCGTTCATCAAAGCGCACCGCAAGTCGTTCAAAGGTGGCCTTAACGTCGATGAAACGGAGGGTCGCGCGCCCGTGGCGCTTCACGAGTTCGGAGAGTAAACCTTGGCTTTCGAGTGACACGTCTTCATGGAGCACAAAGAGGTCGTAGCTCACGTCTTGTCCGGCATTAGTAAGCAGGCTCTCGAAGGTGACCGCCGCCGGGGTGACGAAGCGGTTGTCGAAGCTGAAGAATATCGGGTATCTTTTCATCTGAGGGCGAGCCAGAGGGCGAGAAGGGCCACCAAGGCGCATGCTGTGGCGATGCGACGAAGGTGACGGACGCTCCGGCGCAGCGTTCTCGCCTCATTGACGAGGGCGGCGTTCTCTGTCGGCGTAATGGCCATCAGATCCCTGTGGGTGAACCCAGCGTGGGCATGAAGGGATTCAGCAACGCCAGGATCTGAAAGATGGCGCATGATGGTCTCATACCCCCAGCAACGCTTTTCGGGGATTTCAGAGAGGAGCGCCAGACGTCCAAGGACGTAGGGTAAGTGTCGCAGGGGAAGGCCGGCATATGGCTTCATCTCGGCGGGGAAGACTTGCGCCAAGAAATCCATGTCTTGGATCTTTAGGAAGTCGTCCATCATGATCCTGGTCTCAAGTGCATCGCGGGCGATGCTGGCGACCGAGCGGGCACTAAGACTTGTCGAAGACACACGATAGCGAACCAGCTGCTCCTCAAGCATGACGACCTCGCCACGCATCAATAGCCGGTTCTGTAGAATCCAGTCTGAGTATTGAACGGATCCCTCCGGCGGTAAAAGCTCCAACGCCGCTTCTCGTCTAATTGCCATGCCTGGGGAGGGTAACTGATTCTGGCCTAAGAAAGATCTCCTTAGCAGCTCAGTCCTACTATGCCCCAAGGGGAGGACAACAGCCTTATGGATAGAGCTTCCCTGCTCATCGACTCGCTCGAGAGAGACATACGCGACGATGGCCGCCATGTTAGTCTCTAGCGCGGTCGTGATTCTCTCGACATATGTGGGCGCGGCGCAGTCATCCGAAGCAATAAAGGCGACCAAGGGGGAGCCCGCCGCGCGGACGCCATCGATCATGCCAGCTGAAACGCCGCGGTTAGCTGCCCGCGCGAAAAGTCTAATTCTCGGATCATTAAAAGTCTTAATCTTCGATAAATTATCGTCGTCGGACGCATCATCGATGATGATCAGCTCCCATCTGCCGTCGGTTTGAGCGAGGAGACTGCGTATGAAATCACCGACGAATCTTCCGTGGTTATAAGACGGGCATACGATGGAGATCTTCGTGTCTTGGTTCATCTTCTGCTTCGGTTTTCAGCGTCGGCCATGACTAATTTCGCCATGCTCATCGATAGTGAGGAACGAGGATGGCAGAATGTCTTCCGTCTTGGCGCCATATGCGCCATTATTGAGGAATCTCGCAGGTGCGATGTTGATGCCATCGTCGGAGCCGGACAGCCAGCGAGCCCACAAACTGTAGCTGCTGTTCGCGATGATAGAATCATGGCATAGGGATATCAGTGCCATATCCGCCCAAGCATCTTCTCCTACGTTGCCATGGACCACATGATGGGCGATGTCAGTGAATTCCTGTCGGCACCATTCGGGGTCGTCAGAAAAAAAGTACAGGCGCGCGGCGGGCCGCAGGGATTTCAGATGACGCGCAGCGGCACGATAGTAGGCAGGTGTGCACATGCCGTAGAAATCAATTTTGTTCTCGGGATTGAGATAGTCTCCTCGGCGAACATGAACCGCCACGCCGTTCCCGTCTTGAAGCTCCTTCATCAGTGCTTGGTTCCGTTCCGGAATGAGCCTCTTGAATCTGAAATTCCTCCTGATCATCGGCTCGATGGCAGCCAAATACTTGAAAGAAGGAAAATAGCCCTGCACGACGCCACGCAAGTCGTTCTCGATGAAGGACTCCTTGAACTCTATGGTGGATTCTTCGCTGCGATTACTGCGGTCCAATCCGAATGACTTTATCCATCGTCCAGTAGATGCAGGCAGGTGCGGAAGCTTATCCGGCATCTCAAACACGTCTTCAATGCGATATGCCCTGTCAGTGGATGCCACTTCGTACCGACTTATGTCGATGAAAGACCTCGCCGGATGCCTATGCTGCAGCGCCCAAGCATGGGCATACTGGAACATCTGGTTGGCAAGGCCGCCTTGTATGCGGTGGATACGATCGACCCCATGTAATCGTGAAGCGACCATCCATCCTAAGGTCGGACTCATGTTCGGTACGTTCAACTTGCTCATGCTAAGTTGGCGACTTTGATGAGTTGCTCTACCTGTGCATCGGTCATCACCGGGCTGATCGGCAGTGAGACCACTTCGCGATGAATAGCTTCCGTGAGCGGCAGCTTCAGGTGGCCGAGCGACTGCGCGTAGGCCTGCTGATGGTGCGGGGCGATTGGGTAATGGATGGACGTGTGCACGCCATGGTCGAGCAAGCGCTGCTGGAAGGCCGCGCGATCCGGGACGCGGACGACGAAGAGGTGCCAGACGTGCGAATCCTCGCCAGCGCGAACGGACGGGAGGCACACGGCGGGGTTCTTGATCTCGCGACGATAGCGCGCGGCGATCTCGCGGCGGCGGGCGTTATCGGCGTCGATGTGCTTGAGCTTAACGCGCAGTAAGGCCGCCTGCAGTTCGTCGAGTCGGTCGTTCGGGCCTTGGACGAGGTTCTTGTATTTCTCGTGCGAACCGTAGTTGCGTAGCGCGCGGACCATCTCCGCGAGTTTCGCATCCTTGCAGGTCAGCGCACCAGCGTCGCCGAGAGCGCCGAGGTTCTTGCCGGGATAGAAGCTGAATGCCGCGGCATCTCCCCAGGCGCCGGCCTTCACGCCGCCGATGTGGGCGCCGTGGGCCTGAGCGGCGTCTTCGAGCAAGAGTAGGCCGCGCTCGCGGCAGAGCTGGGCAATGGCCGGCATATCTGCCAGCTGCCCGTAGAGATGGACAGCCAGTACCGCCTTCACGTCCGGTGTGAGCACGGCGGCGAGTTTTTTAGCCCCGAGATTGAAAGTTTCTTCATCGGGCTCGACAAGCACCGGACGGAGACGGTTCTCCGTGATGGCGAGGATTGAGGCGATGTAGGTATTGGCCGGGACTGCGACGCCGTCACCGTCCTTGAGCAGGCCGAGTTCCTTCCAGCCGCGGAGGGCGAGGATGAGCGCCGAGAGTCCGTCGGAGGTGCCGACGCAGTGAGGCGAGCCGACCCAGGTGGCGAACTCGGACTCGAACGCCTTCACCTCGTCGCCGAGGACATACCAACCCGAGTCGATGACGCGGGCCGCGGCGGCCTTCAGTTCGGCGGCGTGCCGGGCGTTGATGGCCTTGAGGTCGAGGAAAGGGACGTTCATGTCAAAGGGTGCGGACTATGCGAGCCGGGTTACCGACGACGAGGGTGCGGGGCGGGACGTCCTTCGTGACGACGGCACCAGCGCCGACCATGGAGCCTTCGCCGATGGTGAGCCCTGGCAGGATGGTCGCGTTGGCGCCGATGGAGGCGCCTTTCTTGACGAGCGTTGGGAGCAGTGTGGCCGCGGCATTACGCGAGCGGGGCTGCAAATCGTTGGTGAAAGTTGCGTTAGGTCCGACAAAGACGTCGTCTTCGAGCGTAATTCCATCCCAGAGCTGGACGCCGCATTTGACCGTGACGCGGTCGCCCACGACGACCTTGTTCTCGATGAAGCAGTGGGAGCAGATGTTGCCGTCACGTCCAATGACGGCACCGGGCAGGACCACCACGTATTGCCAGACACGGGTGCCTTCCCCGATCTGTTTCGATTGCACGTCAGAACTAGGATGAATGGACATGGCGGATGAATTGGTCGCGGTCGCGGATGTAGTCGGCCTCGTCGTATTCGGCGTCGGCGAAGACCATGAGCACGCAGTCGGGAGAGAAATCGTGCATTTCGCGCCAGAGGCCTGGGCCGATCAGGAGGCCCTTGGCGGAGGAGTCGAGGACGACGCTCTCTTCGCGGCGGCCATCGAACAGGCTAAGGCGCACGGAGCCGGCCACGCAGACGCAGAGCTGGCGGAGCTGCTTGTGGGCGTGGAAGCCGCGGCTGACACCCGGCTTGGTGCCGTGGATCCAGTAGACGCGACGGACGGCGAACGGGAGCGCCCCGCCGAGCTCGGCGACGGAAAGTCCGCCACGCACGTCACTGCGCTGAGGGATATCGACGAGCTGGACGAGCGACGAGCTCATCGTCCTTGGGTAATGATGGTCTTGAGATACGATCCGTAGCCTGACTTCGCGATAGGCTCAGCGAGCTTGAGCAGCTGGGCGTCGTCGATGTAGCCGCGGCGCCAGGCGATCTCTTCGATGCAGCCGATCTTGAAGCCCTGGCGGGCTTCGACGATCTGCACGAACTGCGAGGCCTGCAGGAGCGAGTCAAAGGTGCCGGTATCGAGCCACGCGGTCCCACGGGGCAGGACCTTCACGCTCAGCTTACCTTGGCGGAGATACTCACGGTTCACGTCGGTGATCTCGTACTCGCCGCGGGCCGAGGGCTTGAGGGCCTTGGCGATGCCGACGACGGAGTTATCGTAGAAGTAGAGGCCGGGGACGGCGAAACTGGACTTGGGCGCCTTGGGCTTCTCCTCGATGGAGATGGCCTTGCCGGCGGCGTCGAACTCGACGACCCCGAAGCGCTCGGGGTCACTCACGTGATAGGCGAAGACGGTGCCGCCCTGCGGCTGGCGACAGGACTTGAGCATTTCGCCAAAGCCGGCGGAATAGAAGATATTGTCGCCGAGGACGAGGCAGACGTCGTCGGAGCCGATGAACTTCTCGCCGAGCACGAAGGCCTGGGCGAGGCCGTTCGGGATGGCCTGTTCGACGTAGTCGAAGCGGCAGCCGATGCGCGAACCGTCGCCGAGCACCTCGCGGAAACGCGGCAGGTCCTGCGGGGTGGAGATGATGAGGATCTCGCGGATGCCCGCCAGCATGAGCACGGAGAGCGGGTAATAGATCATCGGCTTATCGTACACCGGAAGGAGCTGCTTACTCATGACCTGGGTCAGGGGGTGCAGACGAGTGCCGGAACCGCCGGCGAGGATGATGCCTTTCATGAGAGTCAGATTTTGCCGAGTCGCTCGAGGCGATAGGATCCGTCGAGGATGCCTTGGATCCACGCGGGGTTGTCGAGATACCAGCGGACGGTCTTGCGGAAGCCGCTCTGGAAATCCTCCTGCGGTGCCCAGCCGAGCTCGGCGCGGGCGCGACGGGCGTCGATGGCGTAGCGGAGGTCGTGGCCGGGGCGGTCGGTGACGTAGGTGATCGCGGAGTCGTGCGGTTTACCGTCGGCGCGCGGGCGGAATTCATCGAGCAACGAGCAGAGCAGCTTCACGAGGTCGATGTTCCGACGCTCGTTGTCGCCGCCGATACAGTAGGTGCGACCGGGGCGGCCCTTCTCGACCGCGGCGAGGAGCGCGCGGGCATGG
>CAIKWA010000134.1 GCA_903831005.1 uncultured Opitutia bacterium | reverse complement strand
TGTGAGCATTGCCCACTTGAACAAAGTGGGGTGATTGGCTGACAGTGGGGACTCACCCCTACTCACCATGTCACAGCGCCCTGTTACCCTCTTCACCGGCCAGTGGGCCGACCTCAAAATCGCCGAGCTTCTCCCCAAGGTGAAAGCCATGGGCTACGAAGGCGTCGAGCTCGCCTGCTGGGGCGACCACTTCGATGTCGTCCGCGCCGTCAACGAGCCGGGCTACGTTGAATCTATCTGGAAACTCCTCGCGCAGCACGACCTCGGTTGCTGGGCAATCTCCGCGCACCTCGTCGGCCAAGCCACCTGCGATAATATCGACGAACGCCATCAGTGCATCCTCCCCGCGCACGTCTGGGGCGATGGCAATCCGGAAGGCGTCCGCCAGCGCGCGTGTGCCGAGATGGCCTTGACCGCGCAGGCAGCCCGCAAGTTCTTTGACGCCGGTAAGGCCTACATGGCCAACAAGCCGAAGGGTTCCGGCAAGACTGTCGTCAACGGTTTCACCGGCTCCTCCATCTGGCACGCCATCTACGCCTTCCCGCCCACCAACCAGGCTTACCTGCAGAAGGGGTACGACGACTTCGCTAAGCGCTGGAAGCCCATCCTCGAGGCCTTCGAGAAGAACGATGTCTATTTTGGCCTCGAAGTGCACCCGACCGAGATCGCCTTCGACATCGCCTCCGCCCAGCGCGCGCTCGACGCCGTCGGCAATCACAAGCGTTTCGGCTTCAACTACGACCCCAGCCACCTTGGCTACCAGGGCGTCGACTACGTGAAGTTCATCCGCACCTTCGGCAAGCAGATCCACCACGCTCACATGAAGGACGTCTGGTGGGGCCACGGCGACGGCACCGTCGGCGTGTTTGGCGGCCATACGGATTTCTGCGACCCTCGTCGCGCCTGGGACTTCCGCTCCGTCGGCCGCGGCGATATCAAGTTCGAGGACGTTATCGTCGCCCTCAATGACGTCGGCTACGCCGGTCCGCTTTCCGTCGAGTGGGAAGACGGCCGCATGGACCGCTTCTTCGGCGCCGCCGAATCGGCCGCCTACGTCAAGAAGCTCTCCTTCCCGACCAACAAGGTCGCGTTCGACGCCGCCTTCGATAAGTCGGCCCAGGGTAAGTAATCACTCCCTAATCGAACAACATCATGGCAACCAAAGTAGGCGTCATCGGAGCAGGTGGCATGCTCCAGTACCACGCCGCCGGCTTCAAGCAGGCGGGCGCGGAAATCATCGCGGTCGCGGATCCCGCGCCGGGCGCCGCCCAGAAGGCCGCCACGAAGTGGGGCATCCCGAATGCTTACGAGTCCGTGGACGCGATGCTCGCGGCCCACAAGGACCTCGATGCCGTCAGCGTCATCGTCCCGAACAAGTTCCACGCCGCGCTCGCCATCCAGTGCCTCAACGCCGGTAAGCACGTGTTCTGTGAGAAGCCCCCGGCGCTCAGCGCTCCGGAAGTTCTCGAAATCACCGCCGCTTCCAAGAAGTCGGGTAAGCACGTGATGTTCAATTTCAACAACCGTGCCCGCCCTGAGTCGCAGGCGATGATCAAGTACGTCGAGCAGGGTCAGGTCGGTAAGATCAACTCCGCGCAGGCGAAGTGGATCCGTCGTACCGGCATCCCTGGCTTCGGCGGTTGGTTCACCACCAAGGAACTCTCTGGCGGCGGTCCGCTCATCGACCTGCTGCACATGGTCGACCTCGCGATGTATTTCATGGGCTATCCCGAGCCAGCGCACGTGCTCGGCCAGACCTTCAACGACTTCATCGAAGACAAGTCCTTCAAGGGCCCGTGGGGCATCCCGGACCGCGTCGGCGGCGTCACCGACGTCGAGAACGCCGCGCATGGCTTCGTGACCTTCAAGACCGGCCAGGTGCTGACCCTGCAGGTTTCTTGGGCTGAGATGATCAAGCGCGAGGAAGTCTCCGTCGTCTTCCAAGGCACCAAGGCCGGCGGTAAGGTCGAGCGCCTCTTCGGCATCGACGGCCTCGACAATACCGCGATCGATACCTGCGAACTCTACGTCCAAGAAAACGGCAACAGCGTGAACCGCTCCATCGTCACGCCCGCGTGCGAGGACATGGGCCGCATCGCCTCCGCCGCGAACTTCATCGAGGCCATCGAAGGCCGCGCGAAGCCCCTGAACACGCCTGAGCAGGCCTACCGGCTGATGCAGGTCATCGACGCCATCTACGCTTCAGCGAAGTCCGGCAAGCCCGTCTCTCTCTGATCAACACACCTATGGCATCCCTTAATCGTAAACTCCGCATGGGCATGGTCGGCGGCGGCCGCGGCGCCTTCATCGGCGGCGTCCACCGCATGGCCGCTGCCCTCGACGGCAAGATTGACCTCGTCGCCGGCGCGTTCTCCTCGGATCCCGAGAAGTCCCGCCTGTCTGGTCAGGACCTCTGCCTCGACCCCGCCCGCGTGTACGCTTCGTACGCCGAGATGGCCAAGGCCGAAGCCAAGCGCCCGCTCGGCGACCGCATCGACTTCGTGTCGATCGTCGCGCGCAACGACCTGCACTATCCCGTGGCCAAGGCCTTCCTTGAAGCCGGCATCCACGTGATCTGCGAGAAGCCCCTCGCATTCTCCCTCGCCGAAGCGAAGAAACTCAAGGCCGTCGTCAAGAAGAGCGGCCTGGTCTTCGCGCTCCTGCATAACTACACTGGCTACCCGATGGTCAAGGAAGCCCGTGACTTCGTGGCCGCCGGCAAGCTCGGTAAGATCAACAAGGTCCTCGTCGAATACCCGCAGGGTTACGCCATCGGCGCCTTGCAGTCTGGCAAGATCCAGAAGATCGCAAACTGGCGCATGGACCCGAACTGCTCCGGCGTCTCGAATTGCGTCGGCGACATCGGTACGCACGCCGAGAACCTCGTCCAGTACGTCACTGGCCTCGAGATCAAGGAGATCGCCGCCGACCTTAGCACCTACATCCCTGGCCGTCTGCTTGATGATGACGCCAATATGCTCGTCCGCTACAAAGGCGGTGCGAAGGGCGTTCTGCACGCCTCGCAGATCTCCACTGGCGACGAGAATAACCTCAACATCCGTGTCTACGGCACCTTGGCTTCCCTCGAGTGGCACCAGGAGCATCCGAATGAACTGATTGTTAAGTATCTCGACCAGCCCCGCCAGACGCACCGTCGCGGTAACTCTTACAACGGCGACGCCTGCAAGAAGTATAGCCGTACGCCTTTCGGCCACCCGGAAGCGTTCATCGAAGCCTTCGCGAATATCTATCGCGCCGCCTCCGAAGCCATCACCGACCGTCTCGAAGGCCGCAAGGCTCCGAAGGGCGGCTACGACTTCCCGTCAATCGACGACGGCGTCACCGGCATGGCCTTCATCGAGGCCGCGGTGAAGTCTTCCAAGGGCAACGCCCGCTGGACGAAGCTCGCCGACTAAGGCGCGCGTCAGTCCGTCACGAAGGCCCCGGGTTCCGGGGCCTTCTTATTTATTGAGCCACCAGATGCTCGCGTTGAGCACCGTGGCGAAGCTGACCCAGAGTAGGTGCGGAATCTGAAGTAGGGCTGCGCCGCGATGCTGTGACCAGAGCTGACGGATCCAGATGACGAGCAGGATGAGGTAGCCGAGGATATCGATGAGTGCGAGATCCGGACGATGTAATCCGAAGAAGAGCAGGGACCAAAGCGCGTTCACCAGCAGGATGATGAAGAACGTCCGACGGGCCTGACGGTCGGTCCACGCGGTGTTAGCCGTCCAGCCCATGAGGACATAGAGGCTCGACCAGACCGGACCGAAGATCCAGTTGGGCGGATTGAAGGGCGGCTTGATCAGTCCGGCATACCAGCCCTTGATTTCGGGCATCGTGGCGGCGGAACCCAGTCCGCCGATGGCCAGGCAGAGGGCGATGAGGCCGATGAGTCGCCAAGGGAATCCCGGGTTGCTCCTTGCATGCCGTTCGCGGGCCAAGTCTTCGAGGCTGGGTTCCATGGCGTCATTTTTATCGTCGATTCATGGGTGGCAAGCCCTCGGACGGAGTCCGCTTGCCATCCGCCGTCTTCCCCTTCTTTTTAAGACCTTATCACTATGTCCGACTCTTACATCCAGCAGCTCTTCGCCGAACGCATCGGCGGCGTTAATTACGGCAAGTCGACCGCCATCTATAAGTTCGAGAAGATCAAGCGTGCCAAGGCCGCCGCCAAGAAGGCCAAGCCGGATGTCGCCCTCATCGACCTCGGTGTCGGCGAGCCTGACGAGATGGCCTTCCCGATGGTGGTAAAGGCACTCCAGACTGAAGTCGCTAAGCCCGAGAACCGCGGCTACGCCGACAATGGTGGCGCGGAGTTCAAGCAGGCCGCCGCCCGTTACATGCAGAACCTTTTCGGCGTGACCGTCGACGCCGATACCGAAGTGCTCCACTCGATTGGCTCCAAGGCTGCGCTCACGATTCTTCCTGGCTGCCTCATTAATCCTGGTGACTACGTGCTCATGACTGTTCCGGGGTACCCCGTGTTCGGCACGCACGCCAAGTACTACGGTGGCCTCGTCCATAACCTGAAGCTCACCGCCGAGAATAATTTCCTACCGGACCTAAAGTCGATTCCGGCCGATATTCTGGCCAAGGCCAAGGTGCTCGTCCTCAACTACCCGAACAACCCGACCGGCGCCTGCGCCACGCGCAAGTTTTACGAGGAAGTCGTCGCCTTCGCCAAGCAGCATAATCTCGTCGTCATCCAGGACGCCGCCTACGGCTCGCTCCACTTCGGCGCCGAGCAGGTCTCGATCCTGCAGGTCCCGGGTGCCAAGGACGTGGCGCTTGAACTCCACTCGCTTTCCAAGAGCCACAATATGACCGGCTGGCGTATCGGCTTCGTCGCTGGTAACGCGCTGCTCGTCCGCGCCTATGGCGATGTGAAGGATAATTCCGACTCTGGCCAGTTCCTCGGCATCCAGAAGGCCGGCGCCGCCGGTCTCGACGAGGTCTCTATCCCGAAGGCTATCGCCGCCAAGTACTCCCGCCGTATGGACAAACTCGTCGGTGTCCTCGCCAAACTCGGCTTCCAGGTGCGCAAGCCTGGCGCCGGCTTCTTCCTCTACATGCCCGCCCCGAAGTCCGCCACCGGTCCTTCCGGCACGGTGAGCTTCGATTCGGGCGAAGCCTTCTCGCAGTGGATGATCACCGAGCACCTCATCTCCACCGTGCCGTGGGATGATTGCGGTTCGTTCGTTCGCTTCTCCGTGACCTTCGTTTCCGATAAGGGCGAGGCCGGTGAAGCCGAAGTCATCGCCGAGGTCGAACGTCGCCTGTCGGCTTGGAAATTCAGCTTCTGAAGGCCTTTTTAAGCCTCCCTTTCTTGTCGGATTGACAGGGAAGGGGGGCTTTGTCCTTCTGAATGTCCAGTTAATTGGCCTGATAGCTCAGTTGGTAGAGCAGACGCCTGAAGAGCGTCGTGTCGTTGGTTCGATTCCGACTCAGGCCACCATTTAACGCCAGCCCATCCGATTTAACCCGGG
>CAIKWA010000133.1 GCA_903831005.1 uncultured Opitutia bacterium | reverse complement strand
TTGGCAGTTAACTTGTCCGCAAACTGTCCGCAAAAAAGCTCGGTCGTTGAAGTACAACGACATACAGAAGCAAAGTCTGACTTCGAATCCCATCCTCTCCGCCACTTTTACGCATACAGTCCGATCAAGGGCTTTGCGTGCATTTTATGCCATGAATCGGTTAATTTTTACCTCAGTGGCTGGGGCTGATTGTCCTGACGCTACCAAAAACGCTACCAAAGTTCGAGTGGGCCGGTCCGGGTATGACCAAGAACTATGACCAACGTCACTGACCTGACCCCGTGGTCGTGGGCCGGGTACTTTGTTTACTTGGTAGAGGGCGGGGGTTTGATGGCGGAATGATGCGCGCATGGTTTACTCTGGCCCTGTCCTTATCCGCGGTCGTCGGATCGGCTCAGACGCTTCGCCAGGTTTCGCCTTGGAACTCTGGAGTTGGCCTCGCTGACCGGATTGCGGATCGCCCGGCGGACTGGCCGTTGCTGACGGCTCAGTTCAGCCACGTGACGCCGGAGAACTGCATGAAGCCCGATGCCCTCCGCCGGACGGAGCTGGCCTGGAATTTCGAACAAGCGGATAAGTTCGTAGCCTTCGCCAACTCCAAGGATCTCAAGATCGTCGGCCATTGCCTGGTCTGGGCCAAGGACGACCGCACGCCGGCCTGGTTCTATCAGGATGGGGCGGCCCCGGCCTCGAAAGAGGTTCTGCTGGCCCGCATGAAGTCCTACATCGATACGGTCGTCGGTCGCTACAAGGGCAAGGTCGCGGCGTGGGATGTGGTCAACGAGGCGCTTGACGACGGCAAACCCGAGCTGCGTGAGTCCGGCTGGACGCGCGCCGCGGGCGAGGACTTCATCGCGCTGGCCTTCGAATACGCCCACGCGGCGGATCCGTCGGCGCAGCTGATCTATAACGACTATAACAACGAACTCGACGGCAAGCGGGAGAAGATGCTCGCGCTGTTGGCCCGACTGAAGGCCCGGAAGGCGCCGGTGCATGCCGTCGGCCTCCAGGGCCACTATGAGATCGACCGCGTACCCTATGAACCGCTGGAGAAGACCCTGATCGCCCTGCGTGGCATCGGCATGAAAGTCGTGGTCAGCGAACTCGACATTGACGTCATCCCGCGCGGCCGCTGGTGGGCTGACGGCAACAAGCACCGCACCGAGATGGCGAAGATCAATCCTTACGCCGACGGCTGCCCGCCGGAGATTCTCGCCCGCCAGGCCGAGCAATATGCCCGCCTCTTCCGTCTTTTCCGCAAGTATGACGACGTCATCGCCCGTGTCTCCTTCTGGAACCTGCACGACGGCCAGAGCTGGCTGAACGACTTCCCGTGGAAGCGCGTGAACCATCCGCTGCTGTTCGACCGCCAGGCTCAGCCCAAGTCGGCCTTCGACGCCGTGGTGAAGGAACTCGTGGTGAAGACTGAACCCGCCCAAGCCATCGAGAAGGCCCATGCCGAGATCTGGAAGCGCTTCGTCGACGAGCATGGTATCGTTCGTGATTACGTCGGAGAGCTGCCGACCCCGGAAGACTGCCGCTTGGGCAAGCCCAACGCCATCGGCTGGTGGAGCCCGATCGAGAACGGCCCGATGTTCACCGGCATGTATCTGAACGCCATGGTCGAGCGCGCCCGTCGCTCCGGTGCGGTCGCGGACAAGGAGCAAGCCCGTAAGCTTTCGCAGGGGCTGCTCAAGTGCGCTTCGGTCTCGGATGTCCCCGGCTTCGTGGCGCGTGGCGTGGGCTCGGACGGCAAGTGCCACTACCCGCTGAGCTCTGACGACCAAATGCACCCGTGGTTCCTGGGCATGCATGCTTATCTCCGGAGCGATATCCCGACCGCGGAAGAACGGAAGATCCTGGTCGCCAAGGTCCGCGAAGTCGCCGGCGTGCTTGAGACGACCGGTTGGCGTGTGCCTTGCGACGGGGCGTTCAAGGGCGATTTCCGCGGCGGTTTCAAAGGAGAGCACTTCCGCGACGCTGCGCGCTACCTATATATGCTGCGCGCCACGTATGAGATGACGGGTGACGCCGTCTGGCTTCAGCGCTATCG
>CAIKWA010000132.1 GCA_903831005.1 uncultured Opitutia bacterium | reverse complement strand
CCTCCATCGCCTCGGCTACCCTGATCGCGACGAGGAGCAGGATATTCTCCAGCGCCAGCTCGGCATGGGCCTGCGCAAGGAAGAGGGCGGGGCGGTCCCGAAGACGGCCTTCGACATGATTGACGACTCTCCGGTCGGCACCAAGGCTGACCTCGTCGCCGCGATGGAAGCCGTCCAAGGCGTCCACGTGAGCGAGGTCTTCCTCCGCCATTCCGTCGAGCTCGTGCGCCGTACGCGCGAATCCAAGGACCTCGACTTCGGTTGCAGCCCGCGCGCCGGTCTGGCCCTCGTCAACGCTGCCCGCGCCCGCGCAGTCATCCGTGGTCGCGATTATGTCACCCCCGAAGATCTCTTCGACCTCGCCGAGGACGTCGTCTTGCACCGTGTCCGCGTGAGCTACGAAGCTGCGGCCGCGGGCCAGACCAGCGCCAAGGTGCTGGCATCAATCCTCTCCGGATTAGGCTGAGCCGATGCTTCGTTCGCGGACATTGCCTCACGATCCGGTCGACAGCCGGCAGTTCGAAGTCGCCGTCCGGCGCCTCGCGAACAGCCTGGACTTCGGCCAGCGTGATTCCGTGTTCCACGGTGCCGGCTTGGAGTACGTCCAGTCCCGTCCGTATGTCGCCGGCGACGCAGTCAAGTTCATCGACTGGAAGATCTCGGCGCGTCTCGGTAAGCTATACGTCAAAGAGTTCAAGGAGACCAAACAGATCCCGCTGTATCTCCTGCTCGATACCTCGGCTTCCATGTGCGTGTCCTCGCAGTCGCTGAGCAAGTATGCCTGGGCGGTGCGCGTGGCCACTGGCATCGGCTTGGCCGCGCAATCCTCGGTCACGCCCGTCGGGCTGCTCGGTTGCGGCGCCCGCGAACTGCACGTCCGACCCACGCTTTCGCGCAACATCGTCATGGAGTGGGCCCATCAACTACGGCAGCACGATTTCGCCGAAAAGACTTCCTTGTCGGTGCGCGCCCGCGAGCTCGCTCCGTCCCTCGCCAAGCGCACGACGGTAATCGTACTGAGCGATTTGCACGATCCGGATGCCATTGCCGCACTGCAGGTACTCTCTCAGCGGAACGATTGCATCGTCCTGCATTTCGAAGACCCCGCCGAGCAGGGTTTGCGTGGCGCGGGCATCATCCGCGGCGTCGAGGCCGAATCGGGTCGCGGCTTCGTCGGCTTCGGTGGACGTCGCCAGGTCGACTCTTCTGGTTGGAAGGCTGAGCTCAGTCGCTTTGGCATCGATTACCTCCACCTGCGCACCGACGAAGCGATTCTCGGCAAGCTGACCTACTTCCTCAAGAACCGCGGTTTCGCCAGTCGTACTGCCCGCTGACCATGGCCGCATCGACGACATCGCTCCGTGTCTGGCTCCTCAGGGGGCTGGCTGGGCTGGCCGTCATCGGTGGCGCCTGGTGGTGGTTGCATGACGACGATAATCTCAAGGTCCCGCTGGGCGTCGAGCAGGCCGCCATTATCACCTACAGCGGTCCGGGGCTCATCGTGAAGCCGTTCCGCTACGGCGTCGCGGTGAACGTCCGCATCGCCCAGGTCACCGATCAGGCCGGGGCCAAGGTCTACGACGTCCGCTACCTCGTGAACCGCGAGGGCGAGCACGACCTCATTGAATACCTCATGTCGGATAACGGCGCGGCGCTGAGCGGGCTGCCGTCGTTCAAGGTGAAGGGCGACCCCAAGCTGTCGAAGGAACTCGAGGCACGCGTCAAGGAGACCGAGGACATCGGCATCGAGGTGAGCGGGCATTATCAGGCGACCCTCGTGGGGTTATTCGTCTTCTGGATCCTCTGGCTGCTTGTACTCATCTTCTGGCGTCGTCCCCAGAAGCCCGTCCTGGTGCCGGTCAAGGTGCCACTGACCGTCGCTGAACAACTCCGTGTCCTTCTTGGCGAACTTGAGCAAGGCGGCCTTACGGCTGAGCAGAAAGCCCGGCTCGAGATGCTCCTGCTGCGTTACTGGCGCGAGGGCCTCGTCTCAGCCGATGCCCCCATGGCTGAAGTCTTGGCCGCCATCGCCCGCGGGGAGCGCACTGGGGAGGCCTTGGATCATTTGCAACGCTGGCTCCATCGTCCTAGCTCGGGCGTCGCCGACGCCGAAATCGCCACCATCGTCCGCCAGCGCTTGCCGGCCCCAACAGCCGTCCGCCCATGACCTTCCTGCATCCCCAATGGCTGGCGCTACTGGCCCTTCCGGTCATCCTGGCGTTCTGGGAGTGGGTGCGCCCCGGTCAGCCGCTCGCGATGCCCTATGATGGCGGCAAGGGCCGCCGAGGATGGTTCCTGCGTTGCCTGGTACTCGTCGCCAACTGCCTGCCGGCGGGCCTGCTGGCCGTCGCGGTCCTGTTCCTGGCGCATCCGATCACCTTTCAACCGCCCGAAGTCCAGCGTCAGCTGACCAATATCCAAGTCGTGCTCGATACCTCGGGTAGCATGCGGGATGCGCATGGCGACCAGAGTAAGGGCAGGCACAGCCGATTCGACTCCGCTATGGAGTCGCTCGAAAAGTTCCTGCGCTATCGCAAAGGGGACGCCTTTGGCCTGACGATCTTTTCCCGAAACTTCATCCACTGGGTGCCGCTCACCTTGGATACGGAGACCATCATCCTTTCGCGCCCGTTCATTACGCCCAATGTGCTACCCGACGAGCTCTGGGGCGGCACCTTCATCGGCAATGCCTTGACCGGAGCCTCGGCGCATCTCGCCGTGCGACCGGTCGGCGACCGGATGATCATCCTTATCACCGATGGAGAGAGCCCAGATATCAAATCACCCAAGGACGTCCCCATTATCGCCGACCTCAAGGAGAAGGGTATCATCGTCTTCGCCGTGCTCATGACGGACATCCCCGTCGACCCGGCGCTTATCGGTATCGCCCGCTCGAGCGGTGGCGAGGCCTTCAACGCCGTCACCCCGGATGCCCTGAACGCCGTCTTCAAGCGGATCGACGAGATGAAGAAGGTCGTCGTCCTCGAGAAGAAGCCGCGGGCCGCCGATTATTACGACCCGTTCTTCCTACCGGCGCTCGGCATTCTCGCCGCCGCTGTCTTTGCGCTCTTCGGCCTCCGCTTTACACCTTGGTAAAACAAGAAGGCCGCCCGGGTGGGCGGCCTTCGGACCGACTTCGCCGACCGCTTAGAAGCGGAAGGAGTAGCTGGCCTTGATCTGATGGGCGGACTTCACGTCGGCACCGGTGTGGTACTCGTAGCCCAGGGCGGCGGTGCGTCCTTCGCCGAGGCCCAGATTGACACCCAGACCGCCCCGCAGGAGGTCCTGGCCGGCACCGAAGGTCCGGACCGTGAAGGTCGTCGGAGTCGTGGCGTCTGCGAAGCTCGCGTTGATGGTCTCGCCATCGGTGGTGAGGGTGTGTTCGTAGGCGACATTCAGCGACACCGTGAGGTTTTCGCCGATTTTGACGCCGTAGCCCATACCCACTTCAGCGGTGACGTCGGACTGCTTGGCGGCAGCCACATTGAGGTTGGCGCCCGTGCCGACTTCGGTGAAGGCGTCGCTCTCCGCGATGTTGCGGCTGAGGCCCACGTAGGGGATGAAAGCGCCCAACTTCGTGAAGCTCATGCGGGCCGACAGCGTGGTGGCACTGATCGTCTGTTTGTCGAACGCCTGGCCGGCGCGGGAACCGCTGGCCTTCAACTCACCATTGACCAGGCCGAAGTCGAGACGGCCGAGATCGGTTTCGGTACCGAAGCCGAGGCCGTAGGACTGGCCCGTGGCTTCGGAGGTGAAGCCGGAGGCGGAGGACTTGCCGTTACTATCGGCGATCAGCACGGAGAAGACCGAGGCGGTGCCCACCTTGCGGCTCAGTAGGGCGTAGGTCGAGTTCACGTCGAACGAGCCGTTGAGCGACGTCGTTGAGGCCGTGGAGGTCGACTGCTGCTGGTCATAGCCGAGCTGCGCATTCCACGTGTCACCGATGGCCTGGGCTCCGGCGAGGGAGCGGGCCATGGAGAGTGAGTTGCGGGAGGCCATCAGCAGGGACGTGCCGTAGACTTCAGGGGAGAGCGCGTCGAGGGCGGTGTCAGCGTTGGCGGCGCCGAGGAAGGCGACCGTCGCGGCACCCATCTCGCCGGAGGCGATGAAGGCCTTACCATCGGCCAGCACGGCGGTACCGTTCTTGATCACCTGTGCGTTGGTGAGGCCGTTCGCGTAGAGCGCGGTGGCGATCGCCTTGCGATTGGTGTCGGTCGTCAGGTCGGCGAACGTCTGGGTTTCAGTGATGCCGGAACCGTGGATGCGACCCGTGGCGTTGTTGAAGAACACCTGCGAGGTCTGCGTACCGCGGTCGAGGTTCGTGAACGAACCCGAGTAGGCGAGGGCGCTGACGGCGACGACGGACTCGGTACGAGCGAGGTCGAAGGT
>CAIKWA010000131.1 GCA_903831005.1 uncultured Opitutia bacterium | reverse complement strand
GGTGCCGAAAAGCATCCTTTTATGGCTCACCTTGGCGAATCCGACGGCCTTGAGCTCCGCATCGAGGCCCGCGGCATCAGGGAAGCCCGCGATGCTGGTACCGAGATATTTATAAGCGCCGAAGTCTCCGGTGAGGATGCCAGCGAACACGGGGAGCAAGCAACGCACGTGGATGAAGTGGAACGGGGCAAACCATATGCTCGGCTGGGAGAACTCGAGGATCAGCAGCGTGCCGCCGGCGCGCAGGATACGGCGGAGTTCGCCGAGACCTTTGGCGCGGTCTTCGAAGTTGCGCACGCCGTAGGCGATGGTGACCACGTCCTGCGAGGCATCGGCGATGGGGAGCGCCATGCAGTCGCCAGTCTTGAATTCGAGCGCAACGTTCTCTTTCTGCGCGCGGATGCGGCCGAGTTCGAGCATCGGTTCGCAGAAGTCATAACCCACGACCGCGCAATCGGCGGGCAGGTCGCGGCGTAGTGCGAACGCGACGTCGCCGCTGCCAGTGGCGAGGTCGGCCACGGTCTTGGGTTGGGCGGCTTTCGCGGCGGCCACGAGCTGTTCACGCCAACCCACGCACAGGCCGAGGCTGAGGATGCGGTTCGCGAAGTCGTATCGAGAGGCGATTCCGGAGAACATGCGTTGGACTGCGGAGCCTTCGGGCATGGGCTTACCCTCCGCACATTGGGGAGAAGGTCAAGAGGAGGGCGGCAAACAAAGAGGGGTAGGGGCAGGGGTCGGGGTAGGGGTAGGAAATAAAACTCTACCCTCAGGAGTTTTCTGAACACCTCGCCATCATGTCTTCAGCCTGATGCATCTCCTGCCCCTAACCCTGCCCCTGCCCCTTAGACGAACACTCCTCCACCCATGAGGACGCGATCATGGTAGACGGCGAGGACCTGGCCGGGCGCGAGGCCGCGCTGGGTCGCGGCGAAGCGGAGGCGGACGGTGCCGTCCGGCTGCGGGATGAAGCGGGCCGAGGTGGCTTTGTCCCGGTAACGCACGCGGGCGAGGATGTCCTGTTCGTCGACGACGGGCTGATTGATCCAGGTGAAGTCGCGGGCGATGGCTTCGCTGGTGTAGAGCCAAGGTGCGTCCGGCTTATCGAAGGCGACGTGCAGGGTGTTGGTCGCGAAGTCCTTCTTCACGACGACGAAGTATTCGTTCTCGGTATTCGAGGGCAGGCCGATGCCCTTGCGTTGGCCGATGGTGTAGCGATGCAGGCCGCGGTGCTGGCCGATCTCCTTGCCGGTGGCGTTCACCACTGGGCCAGGTGAATCCGGGATATGCCGCTCGAGGAAGTCCTGGACGGGAATCTGGCCGAGGAAGCAGATGCCTTGGCTGTCCTTGCGTTCGGCGTTCGGCAACTTCGCGTCCGCGGCAAGCTGGCGGACTTCAGGTTTCAGCAGTTCGCCAATCGGGAAGATCGCCTTCGCGAGTTGTTCCTGTCGGAGCAGCGCAAGGAAGTAGGACTGGTCCTTATTCGGGTCGAGGCCTTCCAGGAGATCGAACGTGCCGTCGGTGTTCTCACGCCGACGTGCATAGTGGCCCGTCGCGATGACGTCATAGCCGTCCTTGATCGCTTTGCGCAGGAAGACGCCGAACTTCATCTCGCGGTTACAGATGATGTCGGGGTTCGGGGTCAGGCCCTGACGATAGCCATCGACGAGATACTGGACGACCGTGTCGCGATAGTCCTGGACGAGGTCGATGATCCGGAAGGGCAGGCCGAGGTGCTCGGCGACCGCCTGAGCATTACGGACGTCGTCCTCCCAGGGGCATTCTCCGGGGAAGGGCAGGCCCTCCTCGTTCATCCAGGTCCGGAAGTAGGCGGCATGTACCTCATGCCCTTGCTGCTTGAGCAGAAGGGCCGCCACGGCGCTATCAACGCCGCCGGAAAGGGCTACCAGGACCTTGGACATCGGAGGGCAAGGTAGGGTGGGGAAGGGCGGGGATACAGATTAATTGAAGGGGTAGGGGCAGGGGTAGGGGTAGCTAAGACAAAGTTACTGAAGCCCTTGGTCGCCTGTATTTCCTACCCCCACCCCTATCCCCACCCCTATCACTCCGTGGTCTCATATCGCTTTGCTCTCCCGCCTTGGGCATGTTTTCCTCCTTCCATGCGTATCGGCATCCTTTTTCTTTTGCTCGGTCTTCTCCCCCTCTCGGCGCAAAACGCCCAGCTCGCTGGCATGCAGCAGGACCTGGCGGAACTCCGCACCGAGGTCGAAAAACTGAAGCTGGAGAATGCGGACCTGCGTGCGGCACTGAATCGTCAGAAGGCCGGCCAAGGCCAGGCTGCCTCGACGGCCGACACGCTGGCCAAGACGCGGGCCGAAACCCTTAACGAAGTCGATCGTCGCCTGAAGCTCCACACCGATGAAGTGAATGCCGCCCTCGCTGAACTCACCCGCCAGGTGAACGCCGCCCTCGGCAAGACCGGCGCCACGCCGCCGGCGAAGTCCAGTAAGCCGGCCGCGCAGACCGAAACTCCGGCCTCAACCGAAGAGGGTGCCCCTTCTGGCATTCCCCAGACCGGTATCAAGTATCGCGTCAAATCCGGCGATACGGTCACGAAAATCGCCCTGCGCAACGGCTCCAAAGTCGATTGGATTCTGAAAGCAAACAACCTTTCCTCGCCTGCCGCCCTGAAGGCGGATGTCGAAATCTTCGTCCCGCAGCCCGAAACCCCGGCTCGCTAATCTCTTGCAAACAAGCCTCATGGCCACTCCTCCTAAGAAATCCCTCGGTCGCGGTCTCGGTTCCCTTATCGGGGCGGGCGTGACCAAGCCCGCCCAGCCAGTCGCACCGACCGCGCCCGTAACGACCGCCGCCCCTGTCGCCCCGGGTCTCCAGCTGCAGGAACTGCTGCTCACTTCGATCGTCCCGAATCCTCGCCAGCCGCGCCGTGATTTCGACGACGCCCTGGTGAAGGAATTGGCCGACTCCATCCGCTCCGAAGGCCTCATGCAGCCCATCGTGGTCCGCAAGGTGAAGGATGGCTATGAACTCATCGCCGGCGAACGCCGTTTCCGCGCCTTCAAACTGATCGGCGAGAAGACCATCACCGCGCGCATCCTTGAGGCCAGCGACGCTTCCAGCGCCGTGCTCGCGCTCATTGAGAACCTCCAGCGCGCCGACCTCAACGCTATCGACGAAGCCCTCGGCTTCGCTTCGCTCATGCGCGACTTCAGTCTCACGCAGGAAGCCGTCGCTGAACGTCTCGGTAAGCCACGTACGAGCATCGCGAACAGCGTGCGTCTCCTCGCCCTCGACAACGAGTTACAGGGTTACGTGCGTAAGGGCCAGCTTTCCGCGGGCCACGCCAAGGCCTTGCTCGGTATCGAGAACGTCGCCCATCGCGTCCAAGTTGCCCGTCTCGTGATCGAAAAGGGGCTCTCCGTCCGCGCCACCGAAGTCGAGGTCAAGAAACTCGCTTCGACCAAGAAGACTGAGCGTAAGCAGGCCGTCCAGACCATCGTCGCCGATGTCCAGAAGCGCCTCGCTTCCCATTTCGCCGCGCCGGTCTCGGTCGTCCGCAAGGGCACCAAGGGCAGCATTTCGATCCCCTTCAGCAGTGACGACGAACTCGCCCGCCTGCTGGAGAAGATTGGGATTAAGCTGTAACTGAGAGTGTCGAGTATGGAGTATTGAGTATGGGGGATGAAGGCATCTCCCGATACTCGATACTCAAGCCAACGCACCCCTGAGCGCTCAGTTCCGCAGCGCGGAACTCAGTGCTTAAAGTGGCGCATGCCGGTGAACACCATCGCCATGCCGCGCGCGTCGGCGGCGGCGATGACGTCGGCGTCCTTCACGGAGCCTCCTGGCTGGATGGCGCAGGTGGCACCGGCGTCGGCCGCGGCGAGCAGGCCGTCAGGGAAGGGGAAGAAGGCGTCGGACGCGATGGCGGAGCCTTGGAGCGAGAGCTTGGCTTCGCCGGCCTTCCAGACCGCGATACGGGACGAGTCGATGCGCGACATCTGGCCGGCGCCGACGCTGAGCGTGCGTTCCTTGCCAGCGTACACGATGGCGTTGGACTTCACGTGGCGGACGACGCGCCAGCCGAAGAGCAGGGCGGTCATCTCGTCGGCCGTCGGGGCGCGCTGGGTGACGATCTTGAAGTCGCGCGGGTTGGCGGGCTTCTGGTCGCGGTCCTGGACGAGCACGCCGCCGATGACGGCGCGGACTTCGCGGAGGGTGTCGGCGCGGAGGCCGACCTTGGCGCGCATGAGGCGGAGGTTCTTCTTCTTACCGAAGATCGCGAGGGCGTCGGCGTCGAACTCCGGCGCGATGATGACCTCGGAGAAAATTTCCGCGATGGCCTCGGCGAGGCCCTTGTCGACGGTGCGGTTAGCGACGATGATGCCGCCGAACGGGGCCTGCTTATCGGTCTCGAAAGCCTTGTGCCAGGCTTCGAGGAGGGTGTCGGCTGAAGCCACGCCACAGGGGTTGGTGTGCTTGAGGATGCAGATCGTCGGGCGCTCGAACTCGCCGATGAGGTAGGTCGCAGCGGTGATATCGAGAATGTTGTTATAGCTGAGTTCCTTGCCCTGCAGCTGCTCGAAGGCTTCGTGGAACGACCCGTAGAGCGCGGCCTGCTGGTGCGGGTTTTCACCGTAGCGGAGACGCTGGGCGATGGGCAGAGTCGAGGTGAAGCGCGAGGGCAGTCCGAGGACGTTGCCGGCGCCGGGCTGGGCCTGGGACTCGAGGTAGTTGGCGATCGCGGCGTCGTAGGCCGAGGTGCGCTGGAAGACCTTGAGGGCGAGTTCGCGGCGGAGTTCGCCGAGGGTCTCGGGGGCCTTCATCGCGGCGAGCACGCGCTCGTAGTCGGCAGGATCGGTGACGACGGAGACGGAAGCGTGGTTCTTGGCCGCGCTGCGCAGCATGGACGGGCCGCCGATGTCGATATTCTCGATGGCGTCCTCGAACGAGCAGTTGGGCTTCGCGACGGTGGCTTCGAAAGGGTAGAGGTTCACGACGACGAGGTCGATGAGGTCGATGCCGTGCTTCTTGGCTTCGTCGAGGTGCTCATGGGAATCGCGACGGCAGAGGAGACCGCCGTGGACCTTCGGGTGCAGGGTCTTCACGCGGCCTTCCATGATTTCGGGGAAGCCCGTGTGTTCGCTGACGTCGGTCACCGGCAGGCCAGCATCGCGCAGCATCTTGGAGGTGCCGCCGGTGGACAGGAGCTTGTAGCCGTGTTCCTTGACGAGGGCCTGGGCGAAGGGCAGGAGGCCAGTCTTGTCGCTGACGGAGAGAAGGGCGATGGGCATGGTGAAAGAAAGGGCTAGGGGTAGGGGGAGGGGGTGGGGTGGTCAAGTTAAGGTGGGGTAGGGGTAGGGGCAGGGGTGGGGTAGAAGTGTTTCAGAAGGCGATCCGTTAGGAGTATTATGCCTACCCCTACCCCAACCGCTGCCCCTCATTCTGAACCATTCCTTGACCCTCCCGCCCTTTTTCCCTCCCTCCTACCAATGTCCACTGCTCTCCTGTTCTCCGGCCAAGGCGCCCAAGTCGTCGGTATGGGTAAGTCTCTGTACGAAGGTTCGGCCTCTGCGAAGGATCTCTATGACCGCGCCGCCAAGGTACTGCCGTTCGACCTCCGTCAGGCCTGCTTCGAAGGCCCAGCCGAGCTCCTGACCGAGACCCGCGTCTGCCAGCCGGCCCTTTACGTCCAGGGATACGCCATCGCTCAGATCCTCAAGGAGCGCGGTAAGCTCAATGACCTCAAGGCCTGCCTGGGCCTGTCCCTCGGTGAGCTCACGGCCTACGCCTTCGCCGGAGTCTGGGATTTCGAGACCGGCCTCAAGGTCGTCGCCGAACGTGGCCGACTGATGCAGCTCGCCTGCGACCAGACCAAGGGCGGCATGGCCGCGGTCATCGGCGGTACCCGCGAGGACATCTTCAAGCTCTGCGCCGCGTTCGACATCGACGCTGCGAACTTCAACTGCCCCGGTCAGGTCGTGATCTCTGGCGATGCCGATAAGGTCGCCCAAGCCGTCGCCCGCGCCAAGGAGTTCGGGGCCTTCAAACTTGTGAAGCCCCTTGTCGTCGCTGGTGCCTACCATAGCCGTCTAATGGAGCCCGCCCGTAAGGCCTTCGAAGCCTTCTTGCAGGGCGTCGAATTCAAGCGTCCCCAGGTGACGGTCTACTCCAATACCACCGGCGGCACGCTCGCCGACCCGGCCGATCTCCGCGCCGCGCTGGTCAAGCAGGTCGTCTCTTCGGTGCTCTGGGAGGATGATTGCAAAGCCGCCGCCGCCACCGGTGTCACCCAGTTCTACGAATGCGGCCCTGGTGGCGTCCTGGCCGGCATGATGAAGCGCTCCGCACCCGAGGCTCCCGTGGCTTCCCTGCACGAGTTCGCGGATATTCCCGCCTAAACCCCGTCCAACTGGGGGCTAACGCTGGACAAGCGCCCCGTCCGCAGTCCTATTAAGCCCTTTCCCTCTTTACCGTGTCCTTAGACCACATCCGCAACTTCTGCATCATCGCACACGTCGACCACGGCAAGACGACCCTTTCCGATCGCCTGCTCGAGCACACGAAGACGATCGAGAAGCGCCAGATGAAGGAGCAGCTCCTCGACGCGATGGACCTCGAGCGCGAGAAGGGCATCACGATCAAGTGCCACCCGGTGACGATGAATTTCACCGCGCCGGATGGTAAGCAGTATATCCTCAACCTCATTGACACCCCGGGGCACGTCGACTTCGCCTACGAAGTCTCCCGTTCCCTCGCCGCCTGCGAAGGCGCGGTGCTGCTGATTGACGCGTCCCAGGGCGTGGAAGCCCAGACGGTCGCCAACGCCACCCTCGCGATGAATCAGGGCCTCGAGATCGTCCCGGTCATCAACAAGGTCGACCTCCCGAGCGCCCGCCCCGAAGAGGCCCGCCGCCAGGTCGAGGACATCCTTACCATCCCCGCGCAGGACGCGGTTCTCGCCTCGGGTAAGTCCGGCATCGGCATCGACGAAATCTTTGCCGCAATCATCAAGCGCGTCCCGCCGCCTCGCTGGTCCGAATACCCGCACCATCGCGCGCTGGTCTTCGACTCCCTCTTTGACTCTTATAAAGGTGTCATCAGCTACGTCCGCGTCTTTTCGGGCACGTTCAAGGCCGGCCAGACGATCGAGTTGATGTATAACGGCGTCCGCTCCGTCATTAAGGAAGTCGGGATCTTCTCGCCCAAGATGAAGCCCCAGGACGAACTTGGCCCAGGTTGCGTTGGTTACATCGTCATCAACATTCGCGAAGTGGCGGACGTGAAGGTCGGCGACACAATCACGCTCGCCAACGATCCCGCCAAGGAGCCCGTGCCGGGCTTTAAGGAAGTCCGCCCGATGGTGTTCAGCGGTATCTACCCGCTCGACACGGCCGATTACGAGAAGCTCAAGACCTCGCTCTCCAAGCTCGCGATCAACGACTCTTCGCTGACCTACACCGCCGAGAGTTCGACCGCGCTGGGCTTCGGTTTCCGCTGCGGCTTCCTCGGCCTGCTCCACATGGAAATCGTCCAGGAGCGCCTCCGCCGTGAGTACGACCTCGATATCCTTTCGACCTACCCCTCCGTCGTTTACAAGGTCTACACCACGGACGGCGTGGAGCACATCCTCGACAACCCGGTGGTCATGCCCGACCCGTCCGCCATCGAGCATATTGAAGAGCCGACCATCCGTGCGCACATTCATATCCCGGGTACTTCGATCGGCGACATGCTGACGCTCGTCCAAGAGAAGCGCGGCGTCTGCGAGCGCACCGAGACCATCGACGGCGACCGGGTCGTCCTCGTCTGCCTCCTGCCCCTCAACGAAATCCTCGTCGATTTCAACGACCGCATGAAGTCCATCACCCGCGGCTATGGCTCGATGGACTATGAACTCGGCGAATACGTCACCTCCGACCTCGTCAAGATGGACATCCGCGTCAACGAAGAGCCCGTCGACGCCTTCTCCTCGATCGTGCATGCTTCCAAGGCCGAAGGCCGCGGTCGTAACCTTTGCGAGAAGCTCAAGGAGCTCCTTCCGCGCCAGCTCTTTAAAATCGCCATCCAGGCGGCCGTCGGCTCCAAAGTCATCGCCCGCGAGACCATCGGATCCGTCGGCAAGGACGTGACTGCGAAGTGCTACGGCGGCGACATCTCCCGTAAGCGCAAGCTCCTCGATAAGCAGAAGGAGGGCAAGAAGCGCATGAAGCAGATCGGCAAGGTCGATATCCCGCAGGAAGCCTTCATCAAGATCCTCAAGAACGAGGGTTAAGCCCCAGTTCGGGCTTTCCCTCGGTGGGGCGGGCGTTAGTTTGAGCCAGTCTCCCCATGTCGTTCTACTACCGTCGCAAGCTCCGCAAGATCGGCAAGGCCTTGCTCGAGTCGTCGGAGAAAATTGAGCTCTACCGTGGCGACGTCCTGACCAAAGAAGCGCTCAACGAGCAGCTTGAGCTGGTCGAGCAGGTCCGGGTCGTCTCCAAGGATCGTACGACAGAAATCACTCAGGTCGAAGCCCTCCTCAATCGCCTCCACGAGGTTCTCGTCCGCAATGGCGGCAAGATTTATCCGGTGTCCGTCGGTACCGACTACACCGAGATGGTGGTCATGGCGGCTATCGTGGCTGGGTCGATCCGGAGTTTTTTCCTGCAGCCGTTCAAGATTCCGACGAACTCCATGTGGCCCACGTATAACGGCATGACCGCCGAGGTGCGCGCCGCGGATGAGCCGGTTCCGAGCTTGCCGCTCCGCCTGCTAGAGAAGATCCAGTGGACTTGGACCTACGTGATTCCCGCCGAAGCGACCGGCGAGATCGGTATTCCGATCATCGCACAACGCTACGGCGATAACCAAGTCGATTACAGCCTCCGCTCCCGCCAGCGCATCGTTGATGATGGCATTTTGGGTACGGGTATCTGGAAAGGTCCAGCGGACAAGCACGAGATTCAGGTCGGCACGACGATGCAGGCCGTGACGATGCCGGCAGATTTCGGCTTCGAGACGGTCCTGCTTCGCACATTTTTCCCCGAAGAGGCGAAACTGAAGCTACCCCGGCAGGATCAGGATCGCTGGCGTGTGGTCTTCGCCCAAGCCGCCCGCGACGGCCGCATCAAGAGCGGGCCGTTCGGTCCAGTCCTCATGACGGGTAAGCAGGCGACCGCCGGCCAGACCATGCTCAACTTTGACATCCTCACGGGTGACATGCTCTTCGTCGACCGGATGTCCTATCACTTCGTCGAGCCGTCTCGCGGCGACACCTTTGTCTTCCGCACGAATAATATCCGCGGACTCGACGACGCCAGCGGACAGCCTTCGCAGAACTATTACGTCAAGCGCCTCGCTGGCGTTCCTGGCCAGAAACTCCGCGTGGGTGAGAAGGGTGAACTCTTCGTCGACGGCAAGGTCGTCACCTCGCCTGAGCCGATGGTGCTGAACAGCCGCCGGGCGATGGACAAAGGCTACTATGGCTACCTGCCGGAAGCCGGTGGCGACCGTTACGCGATCCCGCTGCAGCAGGAATACACCGTGACGCGGGAACATTACTTCGCGATGGGCGATAACTCCTCCAACAGTTTTGACTCACGCGGCTGGGGCGAGGTGCCCGCCAAGGACGTCGTCGGTAAGCCGCTCTTCATTCTGCACCCGTTCACGTCCCACTGGGGGCCGGCGAAGTGATTAAGGGTTAGGGGCAGGGGTTGGGGTAGGGGTAGGGACGTGATTGCCATCACGTCCGTGGGCGGACGGATATCATACGGTCGATGACCTTGCCCGGCTCATCGCACGTCGCTCTGCGAACGGCGGCCATGGCAATGGCCGCCCTACCCGAGACCTCACGCTCAAAGGGAAACCGGAGACTGGATGATTAGCTGCGGCCTTGGGTAGGGACGTGATTGCCATCACGTCCGTGGGCGGACGGATATCATACAGTCGATGACCTTGCCCGGCTCATCGCACGTCGCTCTGCGAACGGCGGCCATGGTAATGGCCGCCCTACCTGTGCCTTGCCTACCCCGACCCCTACCCCTATCCCTACCCCTGCTTCGCAACGATGTCCTGGACCCTCTACCGCCACTATAAAGGCAACCATTACCTCCGGCTTGGAGACGCCGCGCATTCCGAGGACCTTTCGCCCCAGGTGGTCTACCGCTGCCTGTACGATAATCCCGCGGCCCGCACGTGGGTCCGCCCGCAGTCGATGTTCGAGGGCTCGATCGAAGGCGGCCGTCAGCGTTTCACGCCCGTCGGCCGGCTGCGTCTCGTGCAGCCCGAGGACCTGCGGACCGTCCTGGCGTTCGGCTACGATGCGTGGAAGCACGACAAGACTTTTGACCAGTATTGCGCCGACAAGGATCAGGATCCGAACCATGTCCGTGGCACGCGTTACCTGCTTGAGGATCTGTCCGGCCAGCCGGTGTCCGCCCTCAACGTCCTGCGCTTCCGCGAGAGCCTTATCGGCCTCGCCTCCGTCGCCACCTCGCCCGAGCAACGCGGCAAAGGCTACGCCTCGCTGCTCCTGCGCGCTGTCATGGAGCTCCATCGCTTCGCCCAGCTCGATACGCGCTTCCTGCTCTTCTCCGAGGTCAAGCCGGCCATCTACGAACGTCACGGCTTCCACGTGCTACCGGCGGAGTACCAGCGTTTCCCGAAGTCGCAGGCCATGGCCACCGGCGAGTCGCCACTGTCCGCGACCGACGCCGAATTTCTGAAGGCCTATTTCTAGGCCGACGTTTTACTTCTTCGCTGGGGTGGCGAGGGCGACCTTCTCGAGCCACTCGGCGACTTTGGGCTTCTCCGTCTCGCCGAAGGAATGGCCGACGCCGACCATCTCGCTGCCGACCACGGTGGCTCCCTTGACCTTGAGGGCCTTGGGCAGTTGACTGGTAGCTAGCTTATTCGAGCCTTTTTCGCCGCCCCAGCAGGCGTACGCGAACTTACCTTTGAGGTTAGGAAGGTTTCCCTTTGATGAATAGTCGGTGCCGCCGCCATCCGCGAAGATAAAGGTGCCGAAGTAATCCGTCAGCTTGGGTTTGCCGCTCAGGCGAAGCATGCCGTCGATGGCGTGTCCGCCGTTGCTGAAGCCGGCGATGATGGAGTGTGTTTTGTCGATGTTGGGGATCAGCTTTGCGATTTCATCGAGCATGAAGTGATGGTAAGTCCAAACCTTGGCGTAGTCGCCGACCATGTTCGCCTGGCCAGGATTGTTCGCGCCCTTGGGGTAAGGGAGCCCGACGAGGATGAAGTCGCCTTCGGGTAGGAAGGACTTGTTCGGCGTATTGCCGCCTTCGCCGCCGCCGAGCCAGACGACCAGTGGGTATTTCTTCTTCGCGTCGTAGTCCGCCGGGAGTGTCAGGTGGCAGGCTGCCATGGCACCATAGCGATCGACGGTCAGCTCGGGAAAATCGAACTTCAGCGAAGCGCCCGGCGCGACCAGCGCCTTGAGCTCAGGGCGCGGCACGGGCTTGACCGTTACCTTGGCCGCGGGCTTCACGTCACCCTTGGCGGCAGGCTTATCCGCTGCAATCAGCGAGGCGGCGCACGCAAGGACGGCGAAAAGGCGGACGATACTCATGAGAGATTTCAGCGGAAGGACTTCTGGCGCCAGGCGGCGTCGGCTTCGCGGTCGGTCCGGAATTCGATGACTCGCACGCCCTTGCCGCGGATCTCGAGCAGGCGACGCAGGTCGTTCCAGTCATCGGCGAGGTCGTGACGCACCTTGTGGGCGGCGCAGAGTTTGCCGAGATCGGTCGCCTGCGGCGTACCCCAGAGCTGTTCGAAGTGGGCGCTCTTCGCGACGGCGAGGTGATTGAAGATGCCGCCGCCCTGGTTGTTGATGACGACGACCGTCAGGTCCCCGCGGTGGCCGTAGGCGGAGAGCAGGGCGTTGCTGTCGTGTAGGAAAGTCAGGTCGCCGCAGAGGAGGACCGTGCGCTTGCCATCGAGCGAAGCGCCGAGCGCGGTCGAGACGGTGCCGTCGATGCCGTTGGCGCCGCGGTTGGTGAGAACCTGCGGGCCAGGGCCGGGTGGATGGTAGAACCACTCCACGTCGCGGATTGGCATGCTGCTGCCGACGAAGAGGCGGTCGTCCGGACCGAGGGCTTCATCGAGCAGTGACACCACGCGACCTTCGAAGGGCCAGTCGACGTCTACGATGCGCGTGAGTTTCTTGGCGGCGGCTTTCTGGGCGGTCTGCCAGGCCTTGCCGTAAGCGGAGGATTTCGTCGCAACCTTATCGCCCGAGGGCACGAGCTGGCCGTCGAGGCGGCTCCAGCGCGAATGCGTCGGGTCGGTGTTCTCGCCGGCGCGGCCGAGCTGGAGGGCGGTGATATCGCCGTCTTTGATCCAAGCGCGGAGGACCTTGCTGGTCGGGAGCGGGCCGATGAACACCGCGGCCTGCGGACGCAGCGCACGCGCCGACTTGGCGTCGCGGAGGATGAGGTCGTAGCCCGAGACGAGTGCAGCATCACCGGCAAGATCGCCGCGGAGCGTGCCCGCGCCATCAGCGAGGATCGGCCAGCCGGTGAGGTGGGAAAGTTCACGGAGAGCCGTGGCGCTTTCATCGCGATCTTCGAAGGCATGCGGTCCGACCACGATGACGCCCCGTTCGGTCTTTGGCAGTAGGCTGGCGACCGAGGCGGGCGTGAGGGTCGGGCGGACGATGCCGCAGGGCGGGACGGACGTGAAGGTCTCGAGGTTCAGGCCCGTGGGCGCCTTGAAGCCCTTTTCGGCATCCGAGGGGGCGAGAGGGTCGCGGAAGGGCAGATTGAGGTGTACCGGGCCAGCCAGAGGGCC
>CAIKWA010000130.1 GCA_903831005.1 uncultured Opitutia bacterium | reverse complement strand
CCGGGAAAGCATCTGAATCATTGTAAGAAGGGTCTGGAGTGGGAGGAGGGCCGATTAGTCGTCGATGGACTCGGCGGCGATCTTGGCGGCTTCGACGACGCGGACGACGCGCCAGCGCTTGAGCTTCGAGAGGGGGCGGGTCTCCATGATCTCGACCTTGTCGCCAGGCTTGCACTCGTTCTTTTCGTCGTGGGCGTGCAGGACGGTGCGACGCTTGACTTCCTTCCCGTAGACGGGGTGAGGAACGGTGTACTGGAAGTTCACCTTGATGGATTTGTCTCCCGAGCGGGAGGCGACCAGACCCAGGAGGGTCTTACGGTTAGAGCGGTCTTCGGACATCGTTAAATGTGGTTTGGTGGTGGATTACTTCTTCTTCGCCGGGGCGGACTTGCCGGAAAGGATGGTCATGCAACGGGCAACGTCGCGGCGCAGGGCGCGGAAACGGGAGGAGTTCTCGACAGCGCCGGTAGCCTTCTTGAGGCGGAGGCTGAGGAGCTCCTCGCGGGCTTCGCGGATGCGCTTCTGCAGTTCAGCAGGAGCCAGGGGGCGGAGGGCCGTGGCGGCCGTGGGCTTATCTTTCCGGTAGGTGGACATCGGTGAAAAGGGTCAGTTATGGGTGGTCGGTGACTGATGCATCAATACTTTTCGAGTTCTTCACGGGCCAAGAAGCGGCAGCGGAGCTGAAGCTTGGTGTCGGCGAGGCGCATCGCTTCGCGGGCGACAGTGATCGGCACACCCGCAACCTCGAAGAGCATGGTACCAGGCTTGATGCAGGCCACGTAGTACTCGACGCTACCCTTACCAGAGCCCATTCGGACTTCAGCCGGCTTACGGGTCACCGGGGTATGAGGGAAGATGCGCATCCACATCTTACCCTTACGCTTCAAGGCGCGGGAGATGGCGATACGAGCGGCTTCGATTTGGTTGGCCGGAACACGGCCACGGTCGAGGGACTGGATACCGAAGTCGCCGAAGGAAAGCGTGTTGCACGCCGTGGCGTTGCCACGGATTTTGCCCTTACGGTGCTTGCGCCACTTAGTGCGAGCGGGTTGGAGATTGGCCATGTTGGTCTAGAAGATGAAGGGTTGGAGAAATGGCTTAGAACTCAGAGTCCTTGGAGCAGATCCAGCACTTGATGCCGACCTTGCCGGCCAGGGTGCGGGCTTCGGTGAAACCGTAATCGATATTCTCGCGGAGAGTATGGAGGGGCACACGACCGACGCGGGCGGATTCAACGCGGGCGATTTCAGCGCCACCGAGACGACCGCCGAGACGGATACGGATACCATCGGCACCGTTAGTCATCGTGGCTTGGACGGCTTTCTTCATGGCGCGGCGGAAGGAGATGCGGCGTTCGAGCTGCAGAGCGATGTTCTCGGCGACGAGCTGGGCCACGAGATCGGGACGCTTCACTTCGTTCACTTCGAGGATGATGTCGTCGATGCGGGCCTTGCCGGCGACCTTCTGGATTTCAGCGCGAAGGTTCTTGAGCTCATCGCCCTTGCGGCCGATGACGACACCCGGGCGGGCAGTCCAGATACGGACGCGGACCTTCTGGCCAGCGCGTTCGATGAAGATGCGAGGTACCGCGGCTTGGCGGAGCTTCTCCTTAAGGAACACGCGGATGCGATAGTCCTCGAGGATATTGGCCGGGAAGTCGCGCTTGGTGGCGTACCAGCGGGATTCCCAGTTACGGCGGACGGCTAGACGGAAGCCGATCGGATTTACTTTCTGGCCCATGTTTCGAAAATTACTTGGTGGCGGAACCCAGAGACACGCGAATGTGGCTCATGGATTTGTGGATAGGGTGAGCGGAACCTCGGGCGGCCGGCATCGAACGCTTGATGACCGGACCCTGGTTGACCGTGGCAGAGACGATCACGAGATCGCTGCTAGAGAGGTTATGGTTATTCTCGGCGTTAGCGATCGCGCTGGCGAGGGTCTTACCCAGGAGGCGGGCGGACTTGCGCGGAATAAAGCGGAGGAGCTGGATGGCTTCCTCGGCGGGGAGGCCTTGGATTTGGCGCGCGACTTCGCGGACCTTCTGGGGCGACATACGGGCAAAACGGGTGGTGGCGTGGACTTCCATGACTTTGGTAAAGGTTAGATTAGATGCGGGGGTTAGCGCGGGGGGTGACGAGGTCGCCGGCAAGAATGCCAGCGGAGGTTTCTAGGGAGAGGATGAGGGCAACCGAGCGGTGCAGACCAGCTTCGGCAATGACGACGGCGCCGAAGGCACGGCCATTACGACTCACGTTACAGATCGTGCCGGGGCGAAAGCCGCGGTCGTGTCCGCCATCTAAGACAACCAAATCCGTCGCGCGGGCGGAGACAACCGCGACGACCGGAGCCTTGCCATCCGCTTCGGCCGCACCAAGCGCACGGACTTCCGCGCCGGCCGCGGTGGCGGCGACGAGAAGGGCGGACATGGTGAGGACGTTGCGCACGGTGGTGAATTACTGGGCTTCCTTGCGGGAAGGCTGGGTGTGCTGGCGGAAAGTGCGCGTCGGAGCGAACTCGCCGAGCTTATGGCCAACCATGTTTTCCGTCACATAGACGGGGACGAAGGCCTTACCATTATGGACTTCGAGATTCAGACCGATGAAGTCCGGGGTAACCGTCGAGCGGCGAGACCAGGTCTTAATCGGCTTACGGCTGTTGGCCTTCTGGGCGACGGTGACTTTGTCGACGAGGTGGGCGTCGACATAGAAACCCTTTTTGCGGGAGCGTGCCATGTTATGAGAGGTTCAGGAAGGGTTAGACCTGCTTCACCTTGCGGCCGTTGCGGCGCAGGATGATCTGGTTGTTGGAGGCCTTCGCCTTGGTGCGGGTCGGGAAGCCCTTTGCGAGCTGGCCCCACGGGGATTTGAGGTGCT
>CAIKWA010000129.1 GCA_903831005.1 uncultured Opitutia bacterium | reverse complement strand
CGCGCTTGATCGCCATCGTGACCACCTCGGCGCCACAGGCGTCGAGCACGGCCCGAAGCTGCGCCGCGGAAGCGTACTTGCCCGTGCCCGTGAAGAGGCGCGAGGCGAAGGTACGATCGGCGATACGGAGCGAGGACATCGTTGCTTGCACAATCCGAACGGAGGCGGACTTGTCCAGCCCTCGCCTCTGAAACCTAGGCGGACACCGCTTCGACCAACGATTTCGCGGCCGAAACAGGGTCGGTCGCCAAGGCGATGGCGCCGCTGACGGCGATGCCATGGGCACCGAGGGAGCGAAGTATCGACCAATCGGCCGCCGTCACGCCGCCGATGGCGTAGCATGGCAACGGCGCAGTGGCGGCGATGAGGGCGGCGAGAGATTCGGGCGTATGGATCGCCGCGAGCTTCTGCTTACTTGCCGTAGGGCGGAAAGGGCCGACGCCGGCGTAGTCGATGCGCACGCCGGCGAAGCGGGTGAGATGCGCGGTCTCGTTGAGCGTCACGCCCACGATGGCGAAGTCGCCGAGCAAGGCGCGGGCCGCGGCGGGCGAGGCGTCGTCGCCACCGAGATGCACGCCATCGGCTTCAGCGCGGAGCGCGACCTGCGGTGAATCATTGACGATGAACGTCGCCCCATAATCGCGGCAGAGTTCGGCGATCGCGGCGGCTTCGGCGATCCAGATGTCTTCCGGTAAATGTTTCGCACGCAGCTGAATCCAGCGGACACCACCTTCAAGGGCGGCGAGGGCCTGCGCCCGATGCGTGAGCGGCGAAGCGTCGAGCGTCAGGAACTGCAGGCGCGGGAACACGGCCTAGTACTTGCGTTTCAGCTTACGGGCTTCCTTACCGTACCAGGCGCGCTCGAGGTCGAGGAACGCGCGAACGGGATCGGGCTGCTTCCAGACCGAACCAATGAAGGCGATACCGTCGAAGCCCATCTCGCGGGCCTGCGCGGCGTTCTTCGGGGTGATGCCGCCGAGCGCGTGGACTGGGGCGCCGCCTTCGGCCTTCCATCGCTGGAGGATGACTTCGTATTCGCGAAGCGTCCGACGAGGGCGATGGTCCTTCTTCGAAACAGACTCGAAGATCGGAGTCAGGAAGACATAGCCACAGGCCTTGTCGGTCGAGCGGAGCTCATCGTAGTCATGACACTTGGCGCTGACCGGGGCATGCTTAGGCCAGCGGCGCGGAATCCGTTCGCCGGGGTGCATCTGGAAGCCGCCGAGCTTGTTCGCTTCGACCAATTCAGGCTCCTCGCCAAGGACGATACGCGGCCAGAAGGTTTCCGGGACCGCACGCAGGAACTGCTCGTAGTGGCGACGATCCCAATCCTTACGCACCTGCACATGGAGGCGGCCGAGTCCTGCGTCGAAGAGACGACGGACTTGTTTCGTATCCCAACTCCCGTCATTGGGAGTGAAAAGAACGAGGTTCTCCGGGGCCGGGGCTTCCGGCTCGCTGACGAAGAGTCCTTTGATGAATTTGAACATGAGAGGGGTCAGCCGCCTTGGGCGGCGCGGATCACGAGGATGCGGGCACCCTCGGCGAGGGCGTGGGCCGGCCAACGGGAGCGCGGGACCACCTGTTCATCGACCGCGGCGGCCACGGCCGGCTCCTGGGCGACACCCAGTTCGGCGAGCAGGTCCGCCAGCGTCTGGGCGGCAGTGTCCTTGGGCTCATCGTTGATGGTCACGCGCATGTGGGAGCGACCCTGTCCCGCGGGGGGCGGGCTGGCAAGCGGAGGTTTGGGGTTGCGAGGGCGGGCGGGCGGGCTTGGCTGAAACCTATGAAGACCCTGCGCCTGTCCCTGCTGTCAGTCTTGGCCGTCACGGCCGCCCTCACCCTTTCCTCCTGCAATAACAAAGAACAAATGAAAGACTCCCCCGCCACCGGCACCCCTCGTGCCATCATCCACACCAACTACGGCGACATGACCGTCGAGTTCTGGCCCGACGTCGCCCCGCGCACGGTAGACAACTTTCTGAAGCTCTCTCGCGAGAAATTCTACGATGGCTCCGCCTTCCATCGCGTCATCAAAGGCTTCATGATTCAAGGCGGCTGCCCTAACTCTAAGATCGGTGCCCGTGGCGCCCCCGGTACCGGCGGCCCCGGCTACATGGTCAAGGCCGAGTTCAATAACCGCCCCCACGTGAAGGGCGTGCTTTCCATGGCCCGCTCCAGCGACCCGGATAGCGCAGGGAGCCAGTTCTTCATCTGCCACGGCGACGCCTCCTTCCTTAATAATAAGTATACGGCCTTTGGTAAGCTGGTTTCCGGCGAGGAAGTCCTCAACAAAATCGCCAACATCCGCTGCGTCGGCATGGAAGGCTCGACCCCCACCGAACGCGTGGAAATCACTGGGGTGGAGCTCGTGGAAGCCAAGTAAGGATTCCGCCTTTACAGCCCCACTCCGCCGCCTAACCTGACGCTTCCCCATGAAAACCCTCAGCACCCTCGCAGTCCTCTCCCTCACCGCGGCCGCTCAGGCCCTGACCATCGACCTCCAGATCGGCACTGGTAAACCCAGCACCCCACTCTCCGGCGGCGCCAGCGCCGACAGCACTTCCATCGTCGGCGTCGGCATCGGCACCCATCTCAGCGAAAACTCCCACCTCGGCCTGAACCTGAGCACGCGTGACATCGTCACCAGCGACCCGGTCGACGCCAAGGCCCGCACCGCCCTCGTCGAGTACACCTACGAGCTCAACCCGACGGGCGGCATCCACCCCTTCATCGGCGCCGGTATCGGCTACGCTTGGCTCAAGAATACCGATAAGGCTACCGCCCTCGCCTCCGACGTTTTCGCCGGCCTGCGCTTCACGATCACCGAGTCCGTCGACCTGACGTTCACGGCCCGCGCCCACCAGCTGTACAACGTGGACTTCAGCCAGGTTCAGGGTGAAAACAATCGTCAGGTGAACAGCTTCGAAGCCATCGCCGGTCTGCGCTTCAAGTTCTAAGCGGCCAAACCGCCCAAACAAAAGCCGCCCAACTGGGCGGCTTTTTTGTTGGGCCAGCAATCAACTCGCCTCAGGGGGCGAGCAGACCGCGTTCCTTCATCCAGGCGCCGAGCAGGTCGGTCCATTTCTTGGCCGCCTCGCAGCGCTCGGAGGCGCCCCAGCCGTGACCACCCTTGGCCCAGACGTGGACTTCCGCGGAGCCGCCCATCGACTTCAGGACCTTGGCCAAGGCCATCGAGCCTTCCGCCGGATAACCGTCGTCGGCGCTATGCGCGAAGAAAGCCGGCACGGGCTTCGTGCCCAGGGCGGGAATGACGCCTTCCGGACCGTCGCGCAGGACGCTGTCCGGCTTGTCCTTCACGAAGAGATAGGCCGGGTAAACGAGGACGGCGAAGTCCGGGCGCGCCGCACCGGTTTCGGCCGGCGAGTAAGCAACGCGCGCGGCGAGATTGCCGCCGGCAGAGAAACCGAGGATGCCGACCTTGGCCGGATCCGCGTTCCATTCCTTAGCGTGATCGCGGACGAGCTGAATCATCCGGCGGGCATCCATCACTGGGACGACCCAAGGTTTTTCGTTGTCGCGGCGCGGCACGCGATAACGGAGCACGACGGCGGCACTGCCGAAAGCATTGAGCCGACGGGCGACCTCGGCTCCTTCATGTTGCTCGGCGAGGATACCGTAGCCGCCGCCAGGGCAGACGATCACAATTGGGGCGCCGGGCTTGGCGGCAGGATAGACGACGAATTCAGGAATCATCACGTCCGTGCGATGGCCACTTTTATTGATGATGCCCTTCGGGTCTTGCCCCGGCTTGGCCTTCAGCGTCTCGCCAGGCGGAACGCCATCCCAGACAGGGGTGGCCGGCAAAGAGGAAGCGACGGGGGCGCTGCCGGCACAGCCGACCAGGAAGGTGAGGCCGAGGGCGGAAGCTAATATCGGGAGGAGGCGGGGGGTCTTCATGGGGTTCGGAAAGGTGAGAAGCCGCATCCTCATTCGTGCCGGAGGGCTTCGATTGGGTCGAGCTTAGCAGCGCGGAGCGCCGGGTAGACGCCGGCAACGAGGCCGACGACCACGGAAAAGGCGAGGCCTTGGGCCATAATCAACCAATCAAGCGTGGCGACAGACCCTGAGGGCAAAGCCTGGGTCAGGATGTAGTTCATCAGCGCGACAATGCCCATCGAGACCACCAGCCCGATGAGGCCGCCGACGACCGAGATCACCGCGGCCTCGGAGAGGAACTGCAGGAATAGGTCCGAGCCGCGCGCGCCGACGGCCTTGCGGACGCCGATCTCGCGGATGCGCTCATTAATCGAAGCGAGCATGACGTTCATGATGCCGATGCCGCCCACGAAGAGGGAAATCCCTGCCACGCCGCCCAGCGAAAGTTTAAAGGCCGCCTCCGTCTTACGGAAATCCTCGAGCGTCTGCTCGTTGGTCGTGATGGCGAAGTCACGGAGACCTTTATGGCCGGCCAGCATGGTGCGTTCGGTCTGCTCGACCGCGTCATGCAGGAGATTGGCGTCGCCGATACGCAGGCCTAAGCCGGTCAAGCGGTCGTTGCCGATAAATTTAGCTTGGGCGGTCGTGACGGGGATCAGCGCTCCGCTATTGCGCCACCGCCAAGCACCGCCACCGCTGCGGGAATTGGCCGAGCGGATCTGCATGCCAGTGCCCTCGATGTTATTCAGGACGCCGATGACCGTGAAGCGTCGGCCGCGAATCTTGATTACCTTACCCACTGGATCTTCATTGGCCGCAAATAATTCTGGCACCACGGCCGAGCCCAGTACGATGACGTCATTCATGTTCACCACGTCGAGGTCGCTGACGAAACGGCCGGCACCCGGTTCGACCCAGCGCTTTGCGACCGGCAGGTAGTCGGCCGTCACGCCGGTGACGTAGGTGCTCGTCTCGCGGCCCTCGACGATCAAGCGCTCGAACCCGACGCGGGCTTCGGGCGAGATATTATCGACGAGTGGGACCGTCTTACGGATGCGATTGACGTCGCGCATCGTGATGCCTTCGGAAAGCTCGGCCAAGTGCTCCTGCTCCTTCGGGAGCAGCTCCCGGGTGACTGTGATCTTCTCGATGCCGCCCATGGCATCGACGAACTGGCGGAAGTTGCCAACCATGCCCTGCACCACCGTGACCATCGCGACGAGCGAAGCCACGCCAAGGATGATGCCCGACATCGAGAGGAGTGAACGGACCTTATTGGCCTGGAGTTCACGGAGGCCGTTGATCACGGCGGGGCGAATACGGTCGAAGAGCTTCATCGGGTGCGATCCTCATGGACGAGGCCGGCGCGCATGGAGATGACGCGATGCGCCTTCTCGGCGACGGCAAGGTCGTGCGTGACGAGCACCACGGTGATGCCCTCCTTGATGAGCGAGCCCAGGAGCTCAAGAATGCGGTCGACGTTCTTCACATCGAGGTTACCCGTCGGCTCGTCGGCGAAGATGATCGAGGGCGTGCCCACGATGGCGCGAGCGATGGCGACGCGCTGGCGTTCGCCGCCCGAAAGCTGGCTGGGTCGATGGTCGAGGCGGTGCGACATCCCCACGCGCTCGAGGGCGACCGCGGCGGCGGCGGCGTTTGCGGCCGGGTCCGAGTTATCCCGATAAAGGAGAGGCAGGGCCACGTTCTCCAGGACCGTAAGGCGCGGGAGCAAGTTGAAGGACTGGAAGACGAAGCCGACCCGGTTGGAGCGATACCAAGCACGCTTATCCGGGTCGAGTTTGGCGACCTCCTGCCCGTCGAAGACAATGCTACCCTCGCTCGGCGTATCCATGAAGCCGAGGATGTGCATGAGTGTCGACTTGCCGGAGCCGGATGGACCGAGGATGGCGACAAACTCACCCTTCTGGAAATCGAGGTCGACGCCGGCAAGAGCATGAACGGTCTCGTCACCCATGACGTAGGCCTTGCGCAGGCCGCGAATGGCGATGAGCGCAGGCATCTCAGCGGACGGGCGCGGGGCGCACGAGGCTGACGACATCCCCTGCCGCGACGCCTTCCTTAATCTGGGACCAGCCAGCGTCGCTGAGGCCCAGCTTGACCTTGCGGGCGTCCCATTCGCCTTCGGCGTTACGCACGTAGACGAGGCGATCGGCGCCATCGATAAAAACAGCCGATACCGGCACCGCGACCTGACCTTTGACGCTGTCGACGGTCACGGTAACGTTGGCGCTGATGCCTGGGCGGACGCCGTCGCCGGCGGCAAACGAGACCTGGGTCGGGAAGACGCGCAGATCAGGCACCTTAAGGTCAGCCGTGCCAAACGGAGTCATGAAGTTAATCTTGCCGGGCTTACGCAGGCTGGGGATGGAGTCGAAGGTCACCAGCGCGTCCTTCCCAATCTCGACGCGCGTGGCCGCGAATTCGTTGAGGTTGACGTCGACGCGCAGGACTGACGTGTCGGATACCGTCATGATAAGCGTACCGCTGTTGATTGACTGGGCGCCGATGACGATCTGGCCTTCAAGGATAGTGCAATCGGAGACCTGCCCGTCATGGGGCGCGCGGATGACCGTCTTCCGGACGTTTTCGGAGGCCTTGTCGAGCCGTGACTGGGCGATTTCGCTCTGCAATTTTGCGACCTCGTAGGCCGTCTTGGCGTCGAGCATCTCGCGCTCGGAGACGAAGCCTTTGGCCCGTAACGCCTCGGAGCGACGCAGATCGCGGGTGACCTTCTCCAAGGTGAATTTCTGCAGCTGCAAAGTGCGCCCGGCCTCATCCGCATCGGCCTTGGCGAGGACCGGGTCAAGTTCGGCGAGGACCTGGTCCTTCTTCACCATGTCGCCGGTCTGGACGTAAAGCTTCTGGAGCTTGCCGCTGACTTCCGCACGGATATTGCTGTAAATCACAGCGCGGACAAAACCGGCGGCCTCGACCGTCTCGCGGATATCACGCTTCTCGGCCTTGGCCTCGAAGGCGGGCGCAAGTGTCTGGCGTCCCGAACCCTTCTTCTTCGGCCAGAACGCGAAGGTGAGCCCGCCAACGACGGCTAGGAGGAGAAGAGGCTTGAGAAACTTCATGGGATGGAGGTCAGAGGGGGAAGTGGGTCTTCGGAGCCAAGGCCGGCACCGACCTTCTGCTCGACGGCGTCCATCGTGAAGCCGTGGCGCCGCAAGAGGGAGCCATCGAGACGGGCGACCTTCGCCGAGGCAGAGCGGGCGTCGAGATGGGATTGCACCCAGTTAAGCTGAGCGGAATCGAGGGCGGCCTGCGCCTGGAGCACCCGAAGCACGTCGGACTGTCCGGCGTCGAAGCGGGCGCGCTCGCCTTCATAAGATTGGCGCTGCAGCTCGAGCGAAGAGGTCGCGGCCTGGACGCGGGAACGAGCGGCTTCGAGCTCGCGCCACGAGGCCCGGGCGGAAAAGACGAGGTTCTGACGGACGTCGGCGAGGCGGAGTTCGGCCTGACGGCGGGCGCGGTAAGCCGACCGTAGGGTCGCCGTCGACTCACGGAAACCGAGAGGGAAGCTCAGACGCAGCTCCGCGTAGTTGCTCCAACCCGAATGCTGGCGATAGCCGTCGTAGCCGCCTGACACGCCGGTGCCAGCGGCACCGGTGGCGCCGTAACGAGATCCACCCACGGAGAGGTCGAGGCTCGGGTGGTCGTTCTGTTCGGCCTGCGCGACGACCGCCTCGGACTGGGCGATATTGGAAAGCTGGATGGCGGCGCCGAAGTCGAAATCCGCGACCGTCCGGATCCACGGAGAGAAAGCCGGCGGCGCCGAGACCGCGGACGTCGGCATCTCCACGACGAGCAAGTCCGCCTCGACGGCGGTGGCATCACCTTGGCCGAGCAGACGACGGAGGCTCATCTCCGCGTTGTCGAGCGACTGGCGGGAATTCAGGACGGCGACCTGCTGGCTCGCGACGTCGGCGGCGGCCTGCAGCTCCTCGAGCACGGTCGCGTCGCCCAGTGAACGCTTGGCGCGGATCTGGGCGAGGAAGGTCTCCGCCGAACGGAGGCTTGTCTCACGTAAGGCGACGAGTTTACGGGTCCCGGCCAGCGACCAGTAAGCGATTTCGGCGTCGCGGATGAGGTCGAGCGAAGCGGCGCGGAGGGCAAGTCGGCTGCGGGAAGCGCTCTGGCGGGCCGAGATGAGGGAGGTCAGGTTGACCGCACGCCAGCCACCGGCGAGCAGCGGCTGAGTATATGCGACGTTACTCCCGAGGTCGTAGGCCGAGGCCGTGGTCAGAGCACCGCTGTCCTTCCAGGCGCGCGTGAGCCCGGCGCCGACCGAGAGCGTACCGCCCCAGCTGAACTTCTGGCTCAGCGCGACGTCGGAATCATGGAAGCGGCCGGCGGATAGTCCGCTCGTGGTGCCGGAGGTACCGCTGAGCCGGTTGGTCCAAGCAAGATTCGGGTCGAAGACCGCTTCCGATACTTCGACCGCGTCCAAAGAGCGGAGCGCGTCGAGGCGAGTCACCGTCAGGCCGAGATTATGGAGCAAGGTGCGGTCGATCGCCTTCTCGAGGGTAAGCGGGCCGGTAGGCGCAAGGGCGCTCGACGCAGGCACGCCCAGCTCGGCTCCCGGAAGGGAGGCCGCAGCCAGAAATGCCAAGGTGAGGACGAGACGCATGCTTAAGGGTAAGTACCCCATAACAGAGAGTTTGTTCCCACTGCAAAACAAAGCGGCGCACCTTTCAGTGCGCCGCAGGGTGACAACTGGAAACAGTCCTTACTTGCCCTTCGAAATCTCGACGAGCTCGACCTCGAACTCGAGGACCGACTTGCCGGGAATCGGGCCCTGACCCTGGTCGCCATAGGCGATGGCAGACGGGCAATAGAGGACGATTTTTCCGCCGACGCCGATGAGCTGGACGCCTTCGGTCCAAGCCGGAATCACGCCACTGAGCGGGAATTCGGTCGGCTCGTTATTACGGGTCTTGGTGGAGTCGAAAACCTTACCATCGACGAGCTTGCCTTCATAGCGGCACTTCACGGTCGATTCCTTCGTCGGCTTCACGGCGGAGCCCGGAGCGAGGATCTTATAGCGGAGACCGGAGGCGGTCTTTGTCACCGACTTGTCGGTGTCGATCTTGGCGAGGAATTCATCGTTCTGCTTGCCCCACTTGCCGGCCTTGGCGTTGACGCGTTCCTGGAACATGGCGTCGGCGCCTTCGCCGAGTTCGGCGGGGTTGAACTTCGGCTTTTCGCCGCGCAGCGCCTGGCGCACGCCGGCGAGGAAGAGTTCAATCTCCTCGTCGGTGAGCTCGAGCTGCGAGTTCACTTGCGGCATGGGGGACTGGCTGGCGATGGAGAAGCCAAGCATGGTCCAAGCCTG
>CAIKWA010000128.1 GCA_903831005.1 uncultured Opitutia bacterium | reverse complement strand
TGTGCCTTGCGACGGGGCGTTCAAGGGCGATTTCCGCGGCGGTTTCAAAGGAGAGCACTTCCGCGACGCTGCGCGCTACCTATATATGCTGCGCGCCACGTATGAGATGACGGGTGACGCCGTCTGGCTTCAGCGCTATCGTCAGGCCTTGGACGAGAAGCCGGATAAGTCCGCCGAGACGCGACGGGAGATCTCCGCGCTGGGCTGTCCGCGCGACCTCTCGTTCATCCCGACCCTGCAGAAGGGGCAGTTCTGGATCTATGTCGGCACGCAGGCCGGCCTCGCCTGGCTCGCATCAGTGGAGGATGACATCGCGACCAAGGCCGCTTATCGCCAGGGCCTCGCCGTGACCGCGCAGTTCGCGCTGCCGTCCGTCGCCACGCACGCCCAGTTCGATAACGCCGACCAAGGTTTCTTCGGCACGGCGGATTGGCGGGCGGCTAATGCGACTTGGTTCCCGCAGCCGACGCAGAAGGAGGCCGAGCGCCTCGCCAAGATCGTCGATTATAAGAAGCGCGGACCTCGCAAGAATTACGAATCCACGTGGATGCGTCATCCCTTGGCCGCCGCCGCCGTCGTGGCCTTGGCAGGGGATGTGTCCGCCCGACCGGCGGTGCTCAAGGCCGTCAGCCATTACGACTACGCCAAGCTCAACATGGCCGAATTCTTCCTCGCCGAGGTCGCCTACTACGCCTTGCCGGAAGCCAAGTAAGGATGGGCTGCTCTGGCTTGCCAGCCTATGAGGGAAGGGCATACGGTCGCTCACCCCCCATGAAGACCCGTATCACGTCCCTCGTCGCCCTCGTGGCGTCCCTCGTCGCTGCTTCGGCCGCGACCAACTACGCCATCCAGCCGGTGCTCCATCCCGGCACGGAGAAGCGCCATGAATCCTTCAACGTCATCTCGAAGCAGGGCGAAGCGCAGCTCGTCTTCCTCGGTGACTCGATCACCCACGGTTGGGACGGTAAGGGCAAGGCCGTCTGGGAAAAGACCTGGGCTCCGCTCAAGGCTGCCAACTTCGGCATCGGTGGCGACCGCACCGAGCACGTCCTTTGGCGCTTGGAAAACGGCAACTTCGACGGCCTGAAGCCGAAGGAGATCGTGCTGATGATTGGCACCAATAACACCGGCCACCAAGGTCGCGCTCAGAAGGAGCTCAACGGCGCTGTCTACCAGTGCACCGCTGAGCAGACCGCCGAAGGCATCAAGGCCATCGTCGCCAAGCTCCAGCAGAAGTGCCCCGACGCGAAGATCCTGATTCTCGCCATCTTCCCGCGCGGCGCGAACAAGGACGACAAGTTCCGCCAGCAGAACGAAGCCACTAACGCCATCGTGAAAGGCTTCGCCGACGACAAGAAGATCTTCTTCCTCGATGTCGGTGCCAAGTTCCTCGAGGCCGATGGCACGCTGTCCAAGACCATCATGCCCGACCTCCTGCACCCGAACGAAAAGGGCTACCAGATCTGGACCGACGCGATGGAAGCCAAGGTCAAGGAACTGCTCAAGTAAGCCTGCTTATTAGCATATAAAAAGGGCCGCCTCGATAGGCGGCCTTTTGTTTGGGTGCTTCATCCATAATAAAGGTAGCCCCCTCTGAGCGGCGCCGTAGATTCGGCCTAGACCATGAAGCTTTCGTTTCGCTATTCCCTGATGTTTTTGGGCTTCGGTCTCGGGGTTTTAATCGCGGCAGAGCCGATCCCCGCCGGCCAGCAGCTCACTGACCTGAAGGGCCGGTTTAAATCAGAGTATGATATCGAGATCCGGTCAGCTCAAACGGACGACAAGGCTTTCGGGGCCGCTTATGAAGTCACGCCGGTCACGGACGCGAATCTCGCCGGTACGGTGAAGGTGCTCGGATGGGTGGAAGAGGAGCTCAAGCGTTATCCAGCGGGTTTCCTGAAGCACCATGGACCGCGCCAGCTTGTGCTGGCCGAATCTTTCTTGTCCAAGCGTTCCACGTCGGGCGTGACGCCACTCTCCCCGTCGTCATTTGAATTCAAGGCCGCCGAGGCGATCGCACTGACCGTCCCCGCCAAGCTCACTGCCGTGCAGGAGTTTTCCAAGGGGCGCCATAT
>CAIKWA010000127.1 GCA_903831005.1 uncultured Opitutia bacterium | reverse complement strand
TCCGTCTGCGCGACCTCGGCTTGTACAAAAAGTATTACGGCCATGACCATCCGGCGCCGGCGCTCGCCGCGCAGGCCCATTACGTCATCCCGGAACTGCAGACCAATGACGCGTGGAAATCCGCGAAGCTCATCGCCTGCCCGGGTTGCTACCCGACTAGCATCCAGGTTCCGCTCGTGCCGCTCCTCCGCGCGGGTCTGCTTAAACCCGAGCCAGGCCGTCTGATCATCAACTCGTACAGCGGCGTTTCCGGCGCCGGCAAGAAAGCCGACGTGGCTTTCCTGTTCTCTGAGCGTGACAGCTCAATCAAGGCCTACGGTATCCCTGGTCATCGGCACATCGCCGAGATCGAGGAGCAGTTCGGCGTGGCCGCCGGCCAGCCGGTCGTGGTCCAGTTTAATCCGCACCTCGCCCCGATGCATCGGGGTATCGCTACGACCATCGTCGTGCCCGCCCCCGGCGTCACCGTCGCGCAGGTCGAGGCCGTGTGGCAGCAGGCCTATGCCGGCCGGCCTTTCGTGACCTTGCTCAAGTCGGGCGAGTTCCCTGATACCGCGCACGTCGCGAACACCAACCGGGTCGCCTGCTCCGTTGTCGCTGACGCACGCACGGGCAACCTCATCATCACCTCGGTGATAGATAATCTCCTGAAAGGTGCCGGTGGTCAGGCGGTTCAGAACCTCAACCTGATGATGGGTTGGGACGAGTCCGAAGGCCTCCGCTAATTTTCCATGTCCATCGAGTTCACTAATGATTCGCCGGGCGTCTCCGACGTGCCCGGCTTCCGGGTCGGCGCCGCTGGCTGCGATATCCGTAACAAGGGTCTCGATCGCCTCGACCTGACGCTTGTCGTCGCCGACCAGCCGTGCGCCGCCGCCGGCGTCTTCACGACTAATGACGTCAAGGCCGCCCCGGTCCGCTTTTGTCAGCAGGTGCTGGCCGTTTCGGCTGATAAGATCCGGGGCATCGTCGGCAATAGCGGTAACGCCAACGCCTGCACGGCGGCCCAAGGCGATGCCGACGCCATCGCGATGGCGAAGTTTTCCGCCGCCGCCGTGGGCGCGCCGAACGAGGCCTTCCTCGTCTGCTCCACCGGCCGAATCGGCGAGCTGCTCCCGATGGCCAAGGTCGCCGAGGGCATCAAGGTCTCGGCCTCCCGTCTTTCGCGCGACGCCGCTGAAGGCGTGCGCTCCGCTAACGCCATCCTGACCTCTGACACCCGTCCGAAGTCCGTCACCGCACGCTTCGTTTGGGAGGGTAAGACTGTGACCATCGCCGGCATCGCCAAGGGCGCCGGTATGATCGAGCCCAACATGGCTACGATGCTGGCCTTCGTGTGCACCGACGCGGCTGCCTCGCCCGCGGAGCTCAAGGCGGCTCTGAAATCCTCTTCGGACCAGTCCTTCAATTGCGTGAGCGTCGACGGCGACATGTCCACCAACGACACCGTCCTGCTGCTCGCTTCCGGCGTCTCGGGTGTGTCTGTGGGCGCGTCCGCTCCCGTCCGCCTTCAGGCCCTGTTCCAGGAAGCCCTCGACAAGGTCTGCTTCGCGCTGGCCGAGAAGATTGTCGGAGACGGCGAGAAGATCACCAAGGTGGTGTCCGTGGAGATCGAAGGCGCCCGCACCCGCGCCGACGCCGAGAAGATCGCCCGCGCCATCGGCAACTCCCTTCTGGTGAAATCCTCCTGGTATGGCGAAGACCCGAACTGGGGCCGCCTCGCCGACGCCGCCGGCTATGCCCGTACCGGCCTCGATGAAGCCAAGCTGGACATCTATTACGACGACATCCCGGCCGTCCTCGGCGGTAAGCCCCTGCCTGAGAACAAGCCCCAGTGGAAGCTGGTCGTGAAGGCCGCCCGTTTTGCCGTGCGGCTGAAGCTCAACCTCGGCGAAGCAAAGTTCCGGCTCCTGGCCGCCGACCTCACCGATGGCTACGTGAACTACAACAAGAGCGAGTAAGGTTTTCCGTTTACTCACCCGTCCGCAATCCCGACACTCTTTCCCGTAAGATGAGCATTCCCGCCACGCAAAAAGCCGAGGTCCTTCTCGAGGCGCTTCCCTACATCCACAAGTTTCGTGGCTCCACCTTCGTGGTGAAGTATGGCGGTAGCTTCATGGACGATCCGAATCCAGAAGGACGCGACCGCGTCGCCACGGATATCGCCTTCCTCGCCGCCGTCGGCATCCAGGTTGTCGTCGTGCACGGCGGCGGCAAGGCCATCACTCGGGCCATGGATAAGGCCGGCATCAAATCCGAGTTCCGGGGCGGCATGCGCGTCACCGACGCTGCGACGGTCAAGATTGTCGAAGAAACCCTCAACAACGAGATCAACGGACAAATCTGCGAATCCCTCAAGGCCCGCGGCGCCAACCCGCTCGGTATGCCAGGCAATCACGTCAATCTTTGCGAGAAACTCTTCGGTACTGATGACAAAGGCCAGCCGGTCGACATCGGCTTCGTCGGTGACATCAAATTCGTGAAGACGAAGCTGATCAAGAAAGCTCTCGCTGATGGTCACCTGCCGGTCGTGTCGCCCATCGCGCTCGACGCCGATGACCAAGCTTACAACACGAACGCCGACGTCGCCGCCGCCGCCGTGGCTAATTCGCTCCGCGCCCGTCGCCTCATCTTCATGAGCGATGTCCCGGGGCTGCTCGCCGACGAGAAGGATTCGTCCTCCCTCATCACCACGCTCAAGGTCAGCGAAGTCGACGAACTCAAGCGCAAGGGCGTCATCGCCGGTGGGATGATCCCGAAGGTCGATAGCGCCGTGAAAGCCCTGCGGGAAGGTGTCCGTCGCGTACACTTCATCGACGGACGCGTCCCGCATGCGCTCCTGCTCGAGGTCTTCACCGACAAGGGCATCGGTACCGAAATCGTCCACGGTTGATGAACGGCCCGTCCACAGATCCTACCGCCGCGAACTACGCGGCCAACGTCGCCCACAACTACGGCGCCCCGCCCATCACGCTCGTGAAAGGGCAGGGGACGCACGTCTGGGATGCTGCCGGCAAGCGCTACCTCGATTTCGCCTCCGGCATCGCCGTCAACGCCGTGGGCCACGCCCACCCGCACTGGGTCAAGCGCGTCACCGAGCAGGCCGGCAAGCTCGTCCACGTCAGCAATCTCTACCGGAATGAACCGCAGGGCCAGTTGGCCCATGCGCTCTCGCTGCGTTGCGGTCCCGGCCGCGTCATCTTCTGTAATAGTGGCGCCGAAGCCAATGAAGGCCTCCTCAAGCTCGCCCGTCTCCACGGTCAGCGTAAGTCCGGCACGGAAGGTGCCTGCATCGGCGTCATCGTCGCCGAGAAGGCTTTCCATGGCCGCACCTTCGGAGGCATGTCCGCCACACCTCAGGAGAAGATCCAGAAAGGCTTCCGTCCGCTATTGTCCGGTTTCACCGCTGTTCCGCTCAACGACCTCGCCGCCTGGGATAAGGCCATCGATGCCAAGACGACGGCCGCCGTCCTCATTGAATCGATTCAAGGCGAAGGTGGCGTCAACCCCGCCACGCCTGACTTCCTGCGCGGCGTTGAGCAGATTTGTCGTGAGCGTAACGTGCTCTTCATGATTGACGAAATCCAGTGCGGCATCGGCCGGACTGGTAAGTTCTTCGCCTATGAGTTTGCCGGCGTGAAGCCTGATGCAATCGCCATGGCCAAAGGCCTCGGCGGGGGCTTCCCGATTGGTGCAATCTGGATAGCGCCTCCCCACGATGACCTTTTCCAGGCTGGTTCGCATGGCACTACCTTCGGCGGCGGTCCACTTGCGGCCACCGCCGGTCTAGCCGTGCTCGAGATTCTGGAATCTGAACGGCTCGTTGCCAAGGTGGCCGAACGCTCGGTCGGCTGGCATGCTGAGCTCCGTAAGCTCGTTGAATTACGCCCCGACCTCGTGAAGGAAGTCCGCGGTGCTGGCTATATGGTTGGCGTCATCTTGCACATCGACCCGATTCCCGTCGTCGCCGCCTTGCGCGAGGCCGGTATCCTGACCGCTCCAGCGGGCGGGGTGGCCATACGTCTGCTGCCTCCGCTCAACGCCTCTCCCGAGGAGCTGGCCGAGGCTGTGGCGATCCTGCGTCAGGTCCTTGGCGGTTGGAAGGCTGCCTAAGCGGTTCCCCGCCCTTATTTTCCGCTGTCCAAACAGGGCTGGAGGCCTATGTTCAAACGCTTTCCGAGATGCGTCATTTCCTAAAGGAGACCGACCTGAGTCTGGCCGAAACGGCCCAGGTCTTCGCCGCAGCTGCGGCGCTCAAGGCCAGCCGGGGCAAGTCCGCCGGCGTTGCCCTCGCGCACCAGTCATGGGGCCTGATGTTCTTCAAGAAGAGCACCCGTACCCGCGTCTCCTTTCAGGTCGGCGTCCACGAGCTCGGCGGTCAGCCGGTGATGCTCAACGCCGACGACCTGCAAATCTCCCGCGGCGAAACCGTGGCGGATACCGCGCGCGTCCTTTCGCGTTACCTCCATGGCATGGTCATCCGTTGCCACGAGCACAGCCTCCTTGAGGAGTTCGCCCACTGCGGCACGATGCCCATCGTCAACGCGCTCTCCGACTTCCTTCATCCGTGTCAGTTCATGACGGATATGTTCACGCTGGCGGAGCGCTACGCTCCGGGCCGCCCTGAACAATATGCTGCTTCGCTGAAGGGTAAGAAAATCGCCTTCCTCGGCGACACCGCCTGCAACATGGCCAACTCTTTCGTGCTCGGCGGCGCCGCCCTCGGCGTCGAAATCGCGCTCGCTGGTCCATCTGGCTATGAGCCCGGAGCCGAAATACGCGCCCAGCTGAAGCAAGACGGGTTGTCGGAGACCTTTACTTTCTCCACCGACCCTGCCGCCGCGGTGACGGGTGCCGATATGGTCTATACCGACGTTTGGGTGAGTATGGGCATGGAAGCCGAGAAGGCCGAACGGCTCCGCACCATGCAGCCTTATCAGGTCAATGCGCAGTTGATGTCCTTGGCCAAGCCGGGGGCCTATTTCATGCACTGTCTTCCGGCCCACCCCGGCGAGGAAGTCTCCGCCGAAGTACTCGCGAGTAAGCAGAGCATCATCTTCGACCAAGCCGAGAACCGTCTGCACGTGCAGAAGGCCATCCTCGCTCACCTCGCCGCCCATCGCGGCTGATTTTTCCATCCCACTAACATGAGCAAGAAGAAGAAAATCGTCCTGGCCTACTCCGGTGGCCTCGACACCTCCGTCCTCCTT
>CAIKWA010000126.1 GCA_903831005.1 uncultured Opitutia bacterium | reverse complement strand
GCGGCGAGGGCCGCCATTTCATAGACGTCGTGGGTCGGATGCTGGGCGCGGTCGAGCGCGTAGTGGCGGGACTTGATTCCGTTCATGCGCAGGATTTTCCGTCGGACCAGAGCTTCGCCGTCGAGTTCACCCATGAAGTCCGGGATGGCTTCGTTAGGGACTGCTTCGCCGGGAAGGAAAGATCCGGTTCCGGTGATATAGCAGTTCACGATGTTAAAATTTCGCCAGTAACGGAAGGCGGACGCTCGCGCAGGGTCCGGTACGCGTATTCGTCGAAAGCGATATGGTTATGGAGATACAGGCCTGGGCTGGAGAGAAAAACGCTGCTGCTGAAGTGCCCGCGGTTGCTTTCGGCCTGAAGATAGAAATCGAGGTCGGTCAAGACCGCGCGATCATGGGCATAGAGATGCTTCATGGCCCACAGGAGCACCGAGTCAGAGTCGAAGGAATTCAGCGCCTTTATGGTGGTCCGGAGATCGGCGAAGACCGTGATGACCATGACGATCAGGATGACCACATTAGTCACACCAATCCACTGAAGGGAGTGTTGGCGGGTGGCCTCCATCGCGCGCTTGCTGAAAAGCATGTGATCCTCAGGCAGGCGGCGGCGAATGCGGTCGAGGTTCGCGAGAAAGGCTTCCTTGTCGAAGCGATCAACCAGTTCGTAAGAGAGCTCGTCGTGGCCGATGGTCAAATTATTCCGGACCATTTCGCTCAGGGTATCCATGTTGTAGTCGCCATCGATACCATTGAATCTCCGCCGCTCGCCCTCGACGTGGGATTTCTCTCCCAGCAAATGGCGGTAGAGGAGCGGTTCGATTTGCACGTGGCGGACCATCATTTCAACCGCCTCAACCGTGGCGAAGTACTTCATCCCGAAGGCGAGTAGGCCGTCGATGCAGCGCGCCTCGAAGCCGTAGGCGCGACGGTGGAAGAGGAACTTGAGCGGGAACAGGACGGCCTTCAGGAAGAAATAGGATACCTGTAGAATCGGACGCAGAAAAATGTAGTCCAGCCGGCCCTTCTCGTTTTCGAAGGTCTGGTTGACGTAGTTGGTCAGGAAAGGAAAAGCTTTCATCAGAGAATCTGGCGCCTAGGTGAAACGAGCGTTAGGCGACAGATGCTCATGAAAGAATACTGGAGGCCCTTCAGAGAAGGGCAAGGACGAGCGGGGCTGGGGGCGCGGGAAAGCATTACTTCGTAGCCTTTTCTGGCTTCGGCGTGAGGAAAGCCATCCGGTAGGCGAGGCTGACCTCGAAACGTTTGCCGCCAAGGGCGACGACGTCGACGGTCTGGGCGAGGCTGCTGAGTTCGAGGGTCCACTGTCCTTCGGGCAGATGCTTCTTGGCTTCTTCAAAGTCGTTTTTGATCTGATCGAGCAGTTCGTTGCGGTAGTCCTGCGGATTGGTCATTACGTACTCCGGATTACCGATGACCTGCTTCTCGTTGTCATCTTTCGCCTTCACGAGGTCGGCGGCTTTGGAGCGGAGGACCTCGAGGCCCTTGAGTCCTTTGTCGGCTTCCGTGTGGAGTTCCCAGCGGGCGTTCGCGACATAGGTCACGTCGCCCTTGTCGGCCTCGTCGTCGCCGAAGAGCTTGCTGCCGCCGGTGGGGCGGGAGACGTACGACTTGGCTTCGGCGCGCGCGAACTCGGCCGATATCTCGCGGAGTTCCCAGCCGGGCTGGTCGGCGAAACGCTTTTCGAGCTCCTTGCGAATCGCGTCGACGCGCGCGTCGACCGCCGCACGGTCCTTGCCCTTGATGGTGATCGAGAGCGGCAGGGCGAGATGATCGGCGTCGACCTGCATGCGGACGTGGAGTTTAGACCCCGTTCCGTGGTTCTTGCCGACCCGCGGGGCACTATCGCTCTGGGCTGAGGTCGTCAGCGGGGTGAGTGCGAGCAGGGCGAGGAAGGCGAAGAGGCGCATGGTACTGGGGAGATGTGATGAAGGATGGAGGAGGAAGGATGAATGATAAAGGACGGAGAGACGGGAGGACATTGATAAAAACGATAGGGGTAAGTGGTAGAGGGCTGAGTCGATGGCAGAGGACGGAGGGCAGGAATGCTGAGAGTATCGAGTATCGGGGCTGTGCTTGTCTTGGGGTAGGGGCAGCACCGCGTGCTGCCCTAGTTTACCTTGGGTAGGGTCGGGACCGCGTCACGGCATAGCTGCCTCGGGTAGGGCGGCCATTGCCATGGCCGCCGTTCGCAGCGGCGCGTGCCCTGAGCCGGGCAGGATGATTGACCTTATGATGTCCGTCCGCCCACGGACGCGACGCAGTCGCGCCCCTACCTGTTCCTACCCCACGCTGCCCAGGGCCTCGGCGACCTTGGAAACATCGGTGCCGCCGCCCATCGCGGCGTCGGGCTTGCCGCCACCCTTGCCGCCCAGCTTGCCGCAGGCGTCGGTGACGATCTTGCCAGCGGCCTTGCCCGCCTTGACGGCGTCCGGACCGCAGTTGGCGACGAGGGAGACCTTGTCGCCGAAGACGGCGGCGAGGACGACGACGGCGGCAGGGCCGACCTTGCCTGCCACCTTGGCGCCGAGGTCGCGGAGATCGTTGGGCGTCTCGGCACTGACCTGGGCGATGACGTACTTCAGACCCGCGCGGTCGCTCGCCTTGGCGGCGAGGGTGTCGGCGAGCTGCGAGGATTCCTTATCGCGGTAGACCTTGAGCTTCTTCTCGAGCGCTGAGCTCTGCTCCATGATCTGCTCGAGGCGCTTGGCGAGGTCGGTGACCGGGGTGTTGGTCGAGGAGGCGAGCGCCTTCAGGAGTTCGGCTTCGGACTTCGCGCGTTCGTAGGAGGCGAGGCCGGCGACGGCTTCGATGCGGCGGACACCCGCGGCGATGGCGTTTTCACCGACGATGCGGAAGAGGCCGATCTCGCCCGTGTGGCGGACGTGCGTGCCGGCGCAGAGTTCCATCGACCAGCCGTTGAGCGAGGCGGCCTTGCCGCCGACCTGCACGACGCGGACGGAGTCGCCGTACTTGTCGCCGAAGAACTGCATGATGTCCGGGCGGCCCTTGACGGAGGCGTAGGCGACTTCGCTCCACGTCACGGCGTCGTTGGCGAGGATGCGCTCGTTGACGAGCTTCTCGATATCGGCCAACTGGCCTAGCGTGAGCGCCGCGCCGTTGAAGTCGAAGG
>CAIKWA010000125.1 GCA_903831005.1 uncultured Opitutia bacterium | reverse complement strand
GCCCGACTTCTCCACGCTCAAGCCCGTGCTGATGGAAGACTTCAACGTCGGCATCGTCGATCCCGCCCAGTCCGGGCGGAAGGATGACTTCGCCATCATCTGGACCGGCCAGTTCGAGGCACCCGAAGCCGGCAAGTATACCTTCCTCTTCGACTGCGACGATTTCGGCGCCCTGTATATCGGCGGCGAGCGTATCGCCGAAGTGAAGGGCATCGGACCTGTCGGCGGCCGAGCCAAGGAAGTCCCCGTGATGCTTAAGAAGGGCCAGACCCCGTTCCGCCTCGAGTACGTCGAGTTCGCCGGCCAGGAAGTGGTCGTGCTCGGTTACAAGGGCCCGAAGGACAAGGACTACAAGTGGCTCTCCAACACTAAGGGTGGTAAGGGCGGCAAGCCCGCCAAGCCGAAGGTCTTGATCCCGATTCAGCCCAAGGACGGCGTCGCCGCGATCTACCGTAACTTCATCGACCGTATCACCCCGCGCGCCATCGGTATCGGTTTCCCGAATGGACTGAACCTCGCCTACAGCGCCGACAACCTCGCCGCTGAGCTCTTCTGGAACGGAAAGTTCATGGACGGTGGCCACCACTGGACCGACCGCGGCGCTGGCAACGAGCCGCCGGCCGGCACGAACGTCATCAAGCTCTCCGATGGGCAGGGCGTCCTGCTCGAAGGTTCTGCCGGTAGCGTCGTCCGTTTCATCCGCGTGAAGCAGGGCAACGAGTGGATCTTCTCGCCCGTTAACGTGGCCGCCGAGTTTAAGGGCTACGATCTCGACAAGTCCGGCAACCCGACCTTCCGCTCCGCGGGAGAAGGCTTCGCGCTCAGCGACACCTGGCTACCCGAGGAAGCCTCCGGTAAGGCCACGCTCACGCGCACGCTTAAGGTGACCGGCGATAAGGCCGTCACCATCGTGCTGGCCCGAGACCTCGCGGTCAGTGGCCCGAGTGATGGCGTCGCCGAGATTGCCGGCGGCCTGCTGGTGCGCGCGGTCAGTGGCCCGGCCCCGAAGGCCAATGCCAACGACAAGAGCCTCACTGTCACCGTCAAGCCCGGCGAGACCGCCGTGCTGGGTTACTCCTTCCGCTAAAACCACCTCAACGGAAATCACCTTTATGAAGAAGCTCTCCCTTATCCTCGCCCTCGCCGGACTCACCGTCGGCGTATCCGCCGCTCCCCCCAAGGCCGCCAAGACTCCGCAGTCCGGCAAGCTCGCCACCGTCGACGCCGTCAAGGCCGCCGAAGCCCGCCAGTCCGAATTCTACGAACGCGTCGAGATCCCGACGCCCGCCGGCGAAGTGACGGAAGTCTCCTCGATCGCACTGCTCCCCGGCAAGAAGGTCGCCATCGGCACCCGCCGCGGCGACATCTGGGTCGCTGAAGGCGCCTACGACGCCGATCTCTCCAAGATTAAGTGGACCAAGTTCGCCTCCAACCAGCACGAGCCGCTCGGCATGTTCTGGAAAGAAGGCTCGATGTACGCGATGCAGCGTCCGGAGCTCACGCGCCTGACCGACCGCGATGGCGACGGCCGCGCGGACAGCTTCGATACCGTGTCCTCCCAGTGGGGTATCAGCGGCGACTACCATGAATATGCCTTCGGCTCCGATCCCGACAAGAACGGCGACGTGTGGATGGTGCTCTGCCTGACTGGCTCCTTCCATGCCCACGCTCCGTGGCGCGGCTGGGCCGCCAAGATCACGCCCGACGGCAAGTTCATTCCTGTTGCCTCTGGTATCCGCTCGCCGGGCGGCATCGGCGCCAACGACAAGGGCGAGTTTTTCTACACCGATAATCAGGGCGTCTGGAACGGCTCTTCCTCGCTGAAGTGGCTTCGTGCCGGATCTTTCCAGGGGAACCCGACTGGCAATAAGTCGGCCGCCCTCGCGAACTTCCCCGCGCCACCCGAGCCCACCAGCGGCTCGCGCACCCTCGCCGAGCGCTTGAAGTTCCCTGAGTACGTGCCGCCGGCGCTAATCCTGCCGCATGGCCGCGTCGGCAACTCGCCTTCCGGCGTCGCGTGCGATATGACCAAGGGCAAGTTCGGCCCGTGGGAAAGCCACATGCTCATCGGCGAGCAGACCGCCTCGCAGGTCCAGCGCGCCAACCTCGAGGTTGTCAACGGCCTCTATCAGGGCGCCGTGTTCCACTTCCTCGGCGGCTTCGAAGCTGGCCTCATCCCAGTCCGCATGGATCAGGAAGATGGCACGCTCTTCGTCGGCGGTTCCAACCGCGGATGGGGTTCGCGTGGTTCGAAGCCATTCACCTTCGAGCGCGTCCGCTTCAAGGGTAAGGTGCCGTTCGAGATGCATGCTATCTCCGCCCGCCACGACGGTTTTGAAGTGACCTTCACGCACCCCGTGGACGCCGCTGCCGCCGCCGACGTGAAGAACTACGCGATGGATACCTTCACCTACATCTATCAGTCGAGCTATGGTAGTCCCGAGGTCGACCTGACCGAGCCCACCATCAAGTCCGCGACTGTTTCGGCCGATGGACTCAAGGTTCGCCTGGTCATTGACGGCCTCGTCCGCGGTAATGTCCATCATCTCGCTCTCGGCGACATCAAGTCGAAGGCTGGCGATACCCTCTGGCACAACGAAGGTTGGTATACCCTGAACGAGATACCAGCTGCCAAGTAAACTTGGCGGAGGGACAGGGCCAGGTAATTTAAGAGGGCGCCGATCGGCGCCCTTTTTGTTTAGGTAAGTTCGGGACCGCGTCACGACATAGTTGTCTCGGGTAGGGCGGTGATTGCTATCACCGCCGTTCGAGACCGGAGGTGGGGGGTCGTCGGGCCTTGGCTGGTCTCGGTACGACGTGTGTCCGTCCGTGAACGGGCATGATGGCAATCACATCCCTACCTCAATGCCCTAATGCTCCCATCTGCTCATATAGAGCAGGGGAACACGATTGCCACCAGGGCGGCGCGGAAACAGAAAGATGCAACCCCTCGCACCGTCATGCATATTACTTGGATTGATTGGGTCATCGTCGCGGCATCGATCCTGATCTGTTTCGTCCCTGCGCTCTTCCTCGCCAAGCGCTCGAGCGGTAGCACCGCTGAGTTCTTTGCGTCCGGTCGCTCGGTGCCGTGGTGGCTGGCCGGCCTCTCGATGGTCGCGACGACTTTCTCGTCCGATACCCCGAACTGGGTGACCGAACAGGTCCGCAAGTACGGCGTGGCCGGCAACTGGCAGTGGTGGGCCTTCGTGCTCACCGGTGTGGCGACGGTCTTCTTCTTCGCCCGCCTCTGGCGTCGCTCGGGCGTCATGACCGACCTCGAATTCTACGAGCATCGTTACTCCGGTAAGGCCGCCTCGGTCGTCCGCGGCTTCCGCGCCCTCTACCTCGGGCTATTCTTCAACTGCTTTATCATGGGCATGGTGACGCTCGCCGCGTGCAAGATCGCCAACATCCTGTTCGGGATGCCCGCGTGGCAGACCATCGTCGTTTGCGGCGTCCTCAACGTCGTCTTCGCCGCGCATTCCGGCCTCTGGGGTGTGCTGGTCATCGATATGATTCAGTTCTTCATCAAGATGACCGCTGTCTTCGCGGCCGCGTGGTTCTCCCTCGTTGAGGTAGGCGAGCGCCTGGTCGGCAAGGGTGCGGGCGGCTGGGCCGGCTTGAAGGCACTCGTGGTCGAGCTTTCGACCCGGCAGGTCGTCACGACCCAAGGCGTACCGGTGATGTCGGCCTCCGACGGTAAGGGTCAGCCGATTCTGGACATGCTGCCGAACTTCACGATGTCGGAACTGGCGCTGATGATCTTCATTCTGCCAATCGCCGTCAGTTGGTGGGCCAATTGGTACCCTGGCTCTGAGCCTGGCGGCGGTTCGTACATTGCGCAACGTATGCTGGCCTCGAAGTCCGAAAAGGACTCCCTCGGCGGCACGCTGTTCTTTAATGTTGCCCACTACGTGCTGCGCCCCTGGCCGTGGATTATCACCGCGCTGTGCTCGATCATCGTCTACCCAGACCTCGCTGCGATCACTAAGGCCTTCCCGAGCGCGGACCCCACTCTCATTGGCCATGACTCCGCTTTCCCGGCGATGCTCATGTTCCTCCCCGTCGGCTTCGTGGGCCTGATGATCGGCGGACTCATCGCCGCCAACTCCTCGACTATCCTGACGCACCTCAACTGGGGTTCATCATACCTCGTGCATGACTTCTATCGCCGCTTCATGAAGAAGGACGCCACCGAAGCCCACTACGTCAACGTCGGTCGCCTCTCGACCGTGTTCCTCTATGTCGTCGCCGCGCTGCTCAGCCTGACGATGTCTTCCGCGCAGCAGGCTTTTCAGATTCTGCTTTCCATCGGCGCTGGCACGGGCCTGCTCTATCTCGCCCGTTGGTTCTGGTGGCGCGTCTCCGCCTGGTGCGAAGTCGTCGCCATGGTGATGTCGCTCGTGACTTCAGTGGCCGTGCCGTTCTTCCTGCCGCAGGCTGATTTTGCGACCACGACGATCATTCAGGTCGGACTAACCACGATTTCCTGGCTCATCACCGCTTACGTCGGACCACAGACGGATCGCGCGACGCTCATCGCCTTCTGCCAGAAGGTGAAGCCGGCGGGCCCGGGTTGGACGGATATCCGCGCTGCGGCCGGCATCAGCGATGTGGAGATCGCCCAGGAGAACCGCATCGGCTCAGCGTTCGTTGGTTGGATTGCCGGCTGCGCGCTCATCTGGGGCTCGCTCTTTGCCATCGGCAATTTCCTCTATTCTGCGGGCGACCCTCAGCGCCTTACCATGGCTTGGGTGCTCACCGCCGTCACCGTCGTGAGTGGCTATGTCCTCCTCAAGGTCACCCAGCAGCTCTGGGCGGATAGCACGGCCTCGCAGGCCCGCGAAGACGCCAAGAGCGCGAGGTAGGGACGGCTCGATTGGGTCAACGGCGGGCACGCAGTGCCCGCCCTACCCAAGGCAGAGTTGACCTTATCCCTTGCGGTTAGGTCGCACGTAGACCGCCTGGACGACGCTGATGTTACGGTGCTCGAATGCGGCCTGGCAGTAGCGGAAGTAGAGGCGCCACTTACGGATGAAACGCTCGTCGAAGCCCATGCCGCGTACCTTGTCGAGGTTAGCCTCGAAGGCCTGGCACCAGGCGTCGAGCGTGCGCGCATAGTCGCGTCCGAACTCTTCGACGCGGTCGAGCTGGAAGCCGCTTTCCTGGGTCATGAGGTTCCCAACGCGATTGATCGAGAGCAGGAGCGAGCCCGGGAAGATGTGCTTCTGGATGAAGTCCACGCCGTCGCGGAATTGTGCGTAGCGGCTATCTGGGCAGGTGATGTATTGGAACGCGGCGATACCGTCCGGCTTGAGCAAGCGGCCGATCGAGGCGCAGAATGCCGGCAGATACTTATGCCCCAGGGCTTCCATCATCTCGATGGAGACGCATTTATCGTAAAGACCCTGATGGTCGCGGAAGTCCTCGAGCTTTACGGTGATACGATCCGACAGTCCCGCGGCCTGGATACGTTCGACGGCGAGGTCGTGCTGGGCCTTGGAAATGGTGAGGGAGGTGACGCGGCAGCCGTACTTTTTCACGGCATGTAGCGCCCAACCGCCCCAGCCGGTGCCGATTTCGATGACGTGGTCGGTCGACTTGAGCTGGAGGAAGCGGCAGAGTGACTCGTTCTTGTTGGCCTGCGCCTGCTCAAGCGAGTCCGTGCCTTCCCAGCGGGCCGACGAATACATCATCGAAGGATCCAGGAAGAGACGGAAGAAATCGTTGGAGACGTCGTAGTGCTCCGAGATATTGCGGCGGACGGTCTTCTTATCGTTCGGGCGCAGGAGGTGGCCGACGCGATCTGCGATGCGGAAGAGGCCGACCCCGATGGCCTTGCGGGCCGAGCCTGACATGCCGGGGGTCTGGTCGATGTTCTCGATGAAGAAGCCGATGAGGGCGTTGAGGTCGGGCGAATCCCATTCGCCTTCCATATAGCCTTCAGTGAGGCCGATATCGGCCGCGAGCATGATGCGGCGGAAGGCGTTCTCGTCCGAGATTTCGATACGTGCTCCTCCGGCGGCCTGCGGGTCGCCCAGAGTGAGCTCGGTGCCTTCGGGCAGGCGGAGGGAGAGGCGGCCTTTGGTAAGTTTCGCCAGTTCCCCGAGGACGAGGCGGCGGGCGAGGGAAGGTTTAGTCATGTCGTCCAGTAAGTTCAGGGGTAGGGTGCCGTAGATTTCGTTGGTCGGGAATGTCAGTCCCTTTTCGGCGAAAGGGAAGTTTCTTCACGAGCCAAAGCCAAGCGGCGTGCAGGTGGATCAGCGTGATGACCTTCAGGATCAGCAGGGGCGATTTCACGGTCAACCAGAGCAGACGAAGGTCCGTCAATGGCACCTGCTGGCCGGTCCAGGCACTGGTCAGCGACTTATGTCCCTCTTCGTAGTGGTCGACCGTGAGGGCTAGCCGTCCATCCGGAAGCCGCAGCGTGAATTCGAATTCCGTATCGAGCTTCGAGAACGGTGAGACGTAGAAGCGCTTGGGTGTCCTTAGTTGCAGGTAGGCGTCGCCGTCGTGGTCGCGCTTCAGGCAAGCCTTACCGAGGAACCAGGCCTTGCGCTCGCCGAAGGTGTTGTGGACTTCGGCCACACCGCACAGGAGCTGACCATCCACGGTCGCCATCATGAAGACGGCGGGGTTGTAGGATTTACCGAACGCCCTGGGCATCGCGACGAGCGTGATTTCAGCATGGGCTGGCAGGGGTTCGCCTTGGGCTGCGACGAAGGCTCGGAAGCGCCCATCTAGCGTATCGCTCGCTTGGCCGAAATTCTGCGGCACGCCCTCGGGCTGGAAGATTTCGGCGGCCGGCAGGAAATCCCCGTCGCGGAAAGAGTAGGGAGAAAAGCGGCGCCCCAACATGAAGCCTCCACCCGTCACCGCATCCAAGGTCGCCGCGTCGACGGCCACGGCGAAGGCTGCGTGCGTGAAGTCATGCCGCTTCGGCCAGAGCCGGGCGTGCATCACTTCCGCATCGTACAGTCGGGGCATCTGTCCGCAGGGTGAAAGGTTCGGGGTCAGGCGCAAGCGTCCCCTCGCCGAAACCTTGCTAAACCGCCCGCCCCGGGCATAAAGATGTCCGTGTCCCAAGATGCCTCTGGAGCTGGTCTAGTCGCCCTCCTCGTCTCAGGCGGGAGCTTACTCCTTGCCTTAAACGCCGGCCGTAAGCGTCGCCTTCTCGACGATACCCCGGTCTCAAAAGCCCTAGGGGTATTCGTCGGCGAGGTCGAGATTGAGGGCGTCTGCGTCCGCCGTGATCCGTTCACTAGTTACCTAGCCGAGAAGCCCTGCGTGCTCTACCGCTGGTCAGTGGACGAGCATTGGCGGCGGGCTCGGCAGGAAACCTATACCGACGATAAGGGCCGCACGCGGACGCGTACGGTCATCGATACGGGTTCCGACACGGTCGCCTCGGGCGGCGAGACGGCAGGCTTCTATATCCAGGACGATACCGGTTATGTCTGGGTTAACCCCGAGGGCGCCGATCTGGATACGTTGACGATGTTTGACCGCGACGTTGATCGTGACGACCCGCTTTACTACGAGAAGGGACCCGACGATGCGGTCGAAGGTTCGACGGGTGAGCGCAGCTTCACCGAGTATGGTCTGGTCATTGGCACACCCCTGTTTGTCCGCGGTCGCGCCAGCGAGCGCCCCGACATCGTCGCCGCCCAGATCAAGCACGAGGATAAGGCGGAGATGTTCATCATCACGCCGCGTAAGGCGGAGGATATCAGTGAGGGGAAAGCCACCGCCTTCATTCTGTGGCATATTGTCGGCGCCGCCGGCGCCGCTGGCTTCGGCGCTGTCCTTATGGCCGGGGCCCGTCCCGACGTCGCGCCGATCGGACTATTTATTGGCCTCGGCCTCTACCTGATTGCGGCCAGCGCTGGTTGGGTCTGGATGGTCTTCAACAGCATCACCGGCCTGCGTAATCGCGTCCGGCAGGCGTCTTCATTGATCGATATCCAGCTGAAGCGTCGGGCCGAACTGATTCCGCCGCTGGTCGCCTGTGTGCAGGGCTTCCGCACCCATGAGGTATCGGTGCAGACGCTGGTCGCTGCGCTCCGTGCGCAGGCGGCCGGGGCCAGGCCTTCCGCAGTCGGGCCGATGCTGGTCGCGGTGGCCGAACAGTATCCGGAGCTCAAAGGGCAGCAGGTCTTCGCCGAGCTCAGCAAGAATCTCGTTGAGACCGAGGATCGCATCGCGCTCGCGCGGGCCTACCACGCGAACATCGCGACGTTCTATAATACCCGCCTTGAGCGCGTGCCGGACCGTTATGTGGCTGATATTGTGAAGATGACCCCAGCGCCTCTCTTCCAGGCTGAAGGGTTCGAGCGCCAGGCCCAGAAGATTGCCTTCTGATCAGGCCGCCCAGGCGTCGCGGCCGAGGAGCTGCGTACAAAGGCGATGAGCCGACCAGAAGCCATCTTCGTGGAAGCCGTAACGCTGCCAGGCGCCGACGAAATGCGTGCGTACCCCGCTCCGGGCGTTGAGTGCGGGAATCTCCGCCTGCGCCGCGACGGCCTCGAGCGAGAACAACGGGTGTTCGGTCGGGATGGTGCGGATGACTTTTGTGGGATCGACCTGGTCCGGGTGGTTGATCGTGACGACGAAGTCCCCCTTATCCGTGAGCCCTTGCAGCGAATTCATCCAGTAATGCGTCGAGGTCGCGAGGCCGCCGTCCTTGGCCCAGGT
>CAIKWA010000124.1 GCA_903831005.1 uncultured Opitutia bacterium | reverse complement strand
CGCCGGTATCAAGACCCTTGGTGATGCCATCGAGCACATCAAGGCCCACGCCACCAAGTAAGCAGACCGGGCTTTCCTCGTAGGCCCGCCCTCTTGAGCTCCGACCGCAAATCTCGCCGGGTAGTCGTCACGGGCATCGGCTCGGTGACGGCCCTCGGTCATGATAATGCGACGTTCTGGGACGCCCTCATCAAGGGTCGTTCTGGGATTTCGCGTGTCACCCGCTTCGACCCTACGGACTTCCCTTCCAAGGTCGGCGCTGAAGTCCGCGACTTCGATCCGTCCAAGTACATGGACGCCAAGGAAGCCAAGCGTAACGACCGCTACACGCAGTACGCCGTCGCCGCTTCTCGCCTCGCCATCCAAGACGCCAGTGTCGATGTCACTAAAATCGATTCGGAACGCTTTGGCGTGATCATCGGATCCGGCATCGGCGGCATGGAGACCATCGAGAACCAGGCCCGCATCCTCATCGAGCGTGGCCCGTCCCGCGTCTCTCCCTTCACGATTCCTTCGCTCATCGCCAACATCGCCTCGGGTGTCGTGGCCATCGAGTTCCAGGCGAAGTCCGTCAACTTTGGCGTCGTCTCGGCCTGCGCTTCCGGCTCCCACGCCCTCGGCGAAGCCCTTCGCCATATCCGCGACGGCCACGCCGACATCATGCTTTCCGGCGGCTCTGAAGCCGCCATCACGCGCCTCGGCTACGCCGGCTTCTGTAACATGAAGGCGATGTCGACCGACTTTAACGACACGCCGGAGAAGGCTTCTCGTCCGTTCGACAAGCTGCGCGACGGTTTCATCATGGGTGAAGGCTCGGGTGTCCTTGTCATCGAGTCCCTCGAGCATGCCCAGGCCCGCGGCGCCCGCATCTATTGCGAGCTCGCCGGTTACGGCGCCACCTGCGACGCCTACCACATCACTGGCCAGGACCAGGAAGGGAAGGGCCTCGCGCTCTGCCTCAATCGTGCCCTCGCTGAAGCGGGCATCGAAAAGTCCGAAGTCGGCTACATTAACGCCCACGGCACTTCGACCCCAATCAACGACCGTTGCGAGACCCTCGCGATCAAGCGTTGCTTCGGCGACCTCGCCCCCAAGATCTCAATCTCCTCGACGAAGTCCATGACGGGCCACCTCCTCGGTGCCGCTGGCGGCGTCGAGGCGGCCGCCTGCGTGATGGCCATCCATACGGGCATGATTCCGCCGACCATCAATTACGAGAATCCGGACCCGGACTGCGACCTCGACTACACGCCGAACGTCGCGAAGGCCCGTAAGGTGGACGTGGCGATCTCGAATAACCTCGGCTTCGGCGGACATAACGCCTCGCTGATTTTCAAGCGTCTCTGAGGTTTCAGCGGTCTGCGGTGCAACCTTTTACCTCGCGATGGGGTATAAGGGAAATAGAACTATGCCGTCCCCCATGGCCCCTCGTTACCTCCTGCTTGTCGTAGGCTCCTTACTCGCCGTTTCCTTGGCTGCCCAGGTTCCGGCACCAGTCCCGACCCCTCCGCCCACCGTTACGGTCCGCACCTCCGTTTCGCACCTCGACCCGAAGACTGGAAAATCCGATATTCTGACGGCCCCTTCGGTCTCGGTCATTTCCGGCTCGGAAGCTCGGGTCTCCGTGGCCGGTCGCATCGACCCTAAGGATCCTAAGGGCAAACCCGAGAGCTCGATGGAGCTCGTCATATCTCCCACCGCCCAGCCCGACGGGACGATTAGCATCTCCCTGCGGGTGGCCATCAGTAATAAGCCCGAGCCGGTAGACCCTAAGTCGGAGAAGAGTCAACGTAGGCGCGAGTCGAAGGCTCACGACGGAACGCTGACCTTTTATTCGGTCCTGGCGAAGGATGGGCTTTTCTCGATTCAAGACAGCAAGGGCGGCCGCCGCTGGTACAAGCTCGGCGCCGTCATCGAGGGTTGGACCTTGCTATCCTACGAACAGGAAAAGGAGACGCTGGTCGTCGGCCAAGGCGCCACGCATCAGGAGCTTCGTCTGTATAAGTCCTCGATTGAAGCGTCGGCCAGTGAATTGAGCACCGTCGTCACCGTGCGCCCTGGTGAGATTACCAAGGTTCCCGGCGTCGGCGGCTTGGAAGTATCAGTCAGCGCCGTGGTCGCCCGATAAGCTATGCACCACTTTGTGCTACTCGTCTTTTTGGCATCCTCGGTCTTCGCGGCCGAAGAGGCCGTGCCGACGCACCTGAAGGTGAAGGCCACGTTTACTCGTCTCGATAAGGACGGTAAGTCGGAAGTCTATGCCGAGCCCACGGTCATCACCGTCGATGGCAAGCAGACGACCATCCGCGTCGGTTCGGCCGACGAGGGCGTGGTCTTCACGGTTACGCCTAAGGTCAATAAGGATGGTACGCTGACCCTCGAAGCCGTGACGGAATCCCGCGGGTCGCCACCCGCGCCGACCACTACCCCCGCGACCAAAGTGGCGGCGCCCGCTCCGCGCGCCAAGAGCAACCTACCTTTCTTCCATGGCGTCCTGACCAAGGATAAGCTGTTCTCGGTCGAAGATGCTTCTGGCAAGCGCCAGTGGGTGCCGTTGGGCCGTCGCATCGATGGCTGGACGCTCCGTTCCTACGACGAGAAGCGCGAGGCGCTGACGCTTTCACGCCTAGGTCAGTCCGTCGAATTGGTCCTGCACAAAGGGGTCATCCTGGATGCGCCTACTCCGCAGGTTGCTGTCTCTCGTGGTAACGCGACAATTACCGTCAAGCCGGGTGTTAAGACGCTGCTCGACCTCGACAACGGCCAGTTTATCGCGCTCGAGGCCGAAATCCTCGACGTCTCAAAGTGACTGCTTAGGCCACGTCGAGGTGGCCGACTTTGACGAGGATAGTCGCACCTT
>CAIKWA010000123.1 GCA_903831005.1 uncultured Opitutia bacterium | reverse complement strand
TCCGTGTTGCCAAGGGGGGTGGGGCTTCCCACAACCCACTTTTCAACTCGTTCACTCCCATGTCTTCTCCCCTCATTGGCAACCTTCTCGTCGCGCAGAGCGGCGGTCCGACCCCCGTCATCAACGCCAGCCTCGCCGGAGTGATTTCGGAAGCCCTCAAGCATGAGGACGAAATCGTCGAAATCTATGGCGGCCTCAATGGCATCCAAGGCATTCTGAACGAAGAGCTCGTCGACCTCGCCGCCGAGTCTCAGCAGACCCTCCGCGCCCTCCGTCACACCCCCGGCGCCGCTCTCGGCACCTGCCGCTACAAGGTGAAGAAGGCCGAAGACTTCGACCGCATCCTGCAGGTCTTCGAAGCCCACAACATTCGTTACTTCCACTACATCGGTGGCAACGACTCCCAGGACACCGCCGCCAAAATCGACGCCCTCGCCAAGGAGCGCGGCTACGAACTCCGCGTCGTCGGCGTGCCGAAGACGATCGATAACGACCTCCCGCTCACCGACCACTGCCCGGGCTTCGGCTCCGTCGCCAAGCACATTGGCGTGACCATCCGTGAGACCGCGCTCGACAACGCTGCCATGGGCCAGAACGACTTCGTCTCCATCCTCGAAGTCATGGGCCGGAATGCCGGCTGGATCGCCGCCTCTTCCGTCCTCGCTCAGCGCCGCGACAAGGGCGAAGACAAGTCCGTCAAGAACACCCACTACAACAGCACCGCGCCGCACATCGTGCTGCTCCCAGAAGTCGCCTTCAATCCTGACAACTTCATCCGCCGCGTGGAAGAAGTCCTCAAGGCCAACGGTCACTGCTTCGTCGTGGTCTCTGAAGGCGTCCAGGATGCCACCGGCAACTACCTCGGTGCCGACACCTCCAGCACCGACGCTTTCGGCCACGCCGTCCTCGGCGGAGCCGGCGAATACCTTCGTACGCTGGTCGAATCCCGCTTTGATGGCGTGAAGGCCCGCTCCTCCAAACTCGGCATCACCCAGCGCGCCGCTTCGCATAACGCTTCGAAGACCGACGTCGATGAAGCCGAACTCTGCGGCGGAGCCGCCGTCAAAGCCGCCCTCGAAGGCGAGTCCGGCAAGATGGTCATCCTGACTCGCTCCGAAAAGGAGAACTACGCCGTCCAGACCATGCTCGCCCCTCTCGACCAGATCGCCAACGGAGTGAAGGTGTTCCCGGAAAAGTGGATCGGCGAAGACAAGATGTCCATTCACCCGGACTTCGTTCGCTACGCGCTCCCCCTTATTCAGGGCGAAATGCAACTGCCTTTCGATCAGGGACTTCCGAAGTACGCCCAGCTCTCTGCGATCGCCGTCCAGCGTCGCCTCGAGAAGTACGTCACGGCCTAAGGTCAGCCTCGTTGGCTGTGAATAAAGACCCCCCTGTCTGGGGGGTCTTTTTGTTTTAAAGGGGTTGCCTCCGCTTCCCGCTAAGTTAGTTTTTGTACTCCCCACAGTCTCCATGAGTTCTTTTTTCAAGCACCTGGGAATGGTCGCCTTTGCGCTCCTTCCTGTCCTGTCCTCCGCCGCCTTGCAGACCGGCAAGGTTCAGGTCGGCAAGACCAGCGGCGCTGTGACCATCATCGACGCCAATTCGCAGCGTAAGCCTCTCGCAACAGGTGCCGTCTTCCAGGAAGGCTCGCTTGTCGAAACCGGCATCAACTCCACAGCTGAGTTGATCTTCTCTAACGGCGCTTCCCTCGTCCTGACGCCCAATACTTTGGTGCAGTTGCGCACTTTCCGACAGGTCCCTTCGGCGGCCATCATCGACCCTTATCGTCAGATTGATAAGGATCCGAGCCCATCCGTGACCGAGCTGGAAGTCCCGCGCGGAAAAATCATTGGTGAAGTCCGTAAACTGAACGCACTTTCCACCTTCACCGTCAAGACGCCCGCTGGTCTTGTCCGTATTCGTGGCACGGTCTTCTCGATTGAATATCGCCTCGCGGCCAACGGCATGGGAAAAATCACCGTCGAATGTGTGCGTGGCTCCGTTGAGACCACGGTGTACAGCTCCAATGCTGGCCCCGTTTCCGTTGACCCAGGTACGCAGATGTCCAGCAACGTCGCTTCGGCCGCCCTCTTGAACGCAATCGCCCAGTCCGCCAACGTCGAGGCGGGCGCCCCTCGCCCCCCGGCCCCCTCCGCGGCAATCCTCGCCACGCTCGCCAAGCCGGTCCAGATTATCTCTTGCTCCATCCCTTCTGAAGACCTGCAGTTCTTGGCCGCCCTCCTTAGCGCCAACTCCACCATGCCGGCCGAACTCGCTGCGACCATCGGAGCGATGGCCGCGACTGCTCCGTCCCGCGACCAAATCTTCCCTGGCGGTTCCGACGAGCCAGCCAAGGGCTTCGGCTCTGTCATCACCGATCGCCAGCCCAGCGACGACGTCGTGAAGACCGGCAAGAAGAATGCCCCCAACGGCCCCGCCACCACCAGCAATGGCGGTAGCACTTCGCTCGACGAGACGCTGAAGAAACTCGGCGAAAACGTCGATCGCTCCGTGGAGAAGCAGCAGGTCTTCGGCACGAACCCCGGCGGTTGAGCTGCGCAGGTTCGGCTTCCGCAAGGCCCGGCTTTCGCCGGGCCTTTTTCATGCCCCGGTCTTTTCTCCTCTCGCTTTGGACGCCCGCTCGGGCATCTTGGGGGCGCATGCCGATCGCGGGTAGATTCATCACGTTCGAAGGAGGGGAAGGCGCGGGTAAGTCCACGCAGCTGACCCGTCTGGCGGAACGTCTTCGTGTCACCGGCGCCACCGTGCTGAGCCTGCGCGAGCCCGGCGGCACCCCGTTCGGCGAGAAGATGCGTGACGTCCTCAAGCAGCCAGGCTCGGTCATCCGACCCGCGGCGGAAGCCTTGCTGTTCGCCGCCTGCCGCGCGCAGCTCGTCGCCGACGTCATCACGCCGGCACTCGCCGCAGGCCAGGTGGTGATTTGCGATCGTTTCATCGATTCCACCGTCGCCTATCAGTCAGGTGGCCGCGGGCTCGACCGCGGGCTCATCGAATCCGCTAACCGGCTGGCGTGCGGTTCGCTGCGCCCCGATCTGACCATCCTACTCGACCTCGATCCAGCCAGCGGCCTCGGCCGGGCTTCAGTCCGTGACCAAGGTCAGGCCGATCGCTTCGAAGTCCTCGGCGCTAACTTCCATCAGCAGGTCCGCTCCGTCTACCACGCATTAGCCAAGGAGGAGCCCGCCCGTTTCTTTGTCGTCGACGCCGCCCGCCCCGCCGAAACCATCGCTGAGGAAATCTGGCATGAAATCACTCGCCGCTTCCGCTGATCTCGCTGACCTGCCGGTCCTGAAGGTGCTTCGCCGCGCCCGCGCTGAAGGCCGGATGCCGCATGCGGTGCTGCTCACTGGTGCGGATGGCGCAATGCTCGCGGGCGCGGCCGAGCAGCTGGCTTCCTTGCACCTCGGCGAGGCCGACCCGTTGTCGCACCCGGATTGCCGCGTACTTCGACCGGCGAAGAAATCACGCCGTATCAGCATCGACAATACCCTCGAGGTGGTCGCCGCACTCCGCCTCTCCTCCCTGACGCCCCGTCGCGTGGTCATTGTCAACGAGCCGGACCGTTTTCTATCCGAGTCGGCCAATGCCTTTCTGAAGACGCTTGAGGAGCCCCCGCCCGGCACCCTGATCGTGCTGCAGACCACGAACTACTACCGCGTACTACCGACAATCCTCAGTCGGTGTATGCGTTTCCACATCGCGGGCGAAGCCCCGGGGCTCAACGACCCTTCTTGGCTCGACTGGCAGCGTGAGATGGAACGTCTGCTCACGCGCATGGTCAAGGGTCCGGCCTCGCCGAACGCCCGCGTCTCCGAAGTTTTTATCCCGCTCTACGCCCTCTGCGCCCGCTTCGAGGTACTCCTCGAGCTTTTCGTGGACGAGGCCCTGAAGGCGGCCCCGCCCCCGCCCCCGACTGACGAAGACGAGGAGGACGCCGAACTGGCCTACGAGGAGTCCGTCCGCCGCGGCGTCCGTGCCCGCATGCTCATCTCCGTCGAGGAGAAGTTGCGCCTCATCGGACGGTCGCACCCAGGTTGCGCGGAGCAGGTCGCTTTGTCCGTCGGCTACCTCGAGGACGCCCGCCGTCGCATGGAGCTCAACTACCAGGTCTTGGCGGCCTTCGAGCAGTTCCTCCTGCGAACGTTGCGCGCCTTCGCGCTCCGCCCCCGTGAGGCATAACTTCCGTCACTTTCCGGGGTTTTACCTCTGAGATGGCCCAGGAAGAGCCCACGCTCCCCGACGACGAGGACGACAAGCGACTGATGGCGCTTATCGCCGAGGGGGATGATGATGCGTTGCGGCTCCTCGTCCACCGGCACCATGCCCGCCTCGTCGGCTATCTGCGGGGTGAGGTCGGCTCGCAGGCGACCGCGGAGGAGTTGGCGATGGAAGTGTTCATCCGCCTGCACCGCGCAGCCGCACGGTGGCGTCCAGAAGCGAAGCTGAGCACCTATCTCATCCATATCGCCCACAACCTTGTGCTCAACGAATGGCGGCGCCGGGGGCGCAAGCCGACTACCGCCCTCGAGTTCGCGGCGGAGCCTGGCGATACTTCGCAGCAGTCGGCGCGCCGCGTGGCGGAACTCGACGAAGCTTTCCAGCGGGCCATCGCCCAGCTGCCGCCGGAGCAGCGCACCGCCATTCTGCTGATTGTCCAGCAGGAGCTTCCTTATGAGGATATCGCCGTGATCATGGGCGTCCCAGTCTCTTCGGTGAAGACCTGGATCCATCGCGCCCGCGCCCGGCTCCGGGATTTACTCAAAGATTTCCATGGAAACCCATGAACCCTGCAACTTGCCGCTAAGGGCGGTGTTTAACCTATTGAACTGAGCTATGAATCATCCTGAACGCCCATCCTTCGACCAAGAGCTCGCCGCTTCGCTCAGCCGCGGCCGGGCCGTGGCCGTCCCCGGCTTCGCCGATCGTGTCGTGGAAGCGGTCCGCGGCGAACGCCGTCGCCGCGTCGTCGTCCGCTGGAGTTCCATCGCCACGGCAGCGGCGGCCTGCTGCGTGGCCATCCTCTCCTTGGCGTTCCCCACGGAGGCGTCGCTTAACCGCCAGACGCTCGCGCTCGTTGCCCGCGACGAGTCCTCGCAGTTCGCCGACCTACTCGGAGCCGCCGATGATCTTTCGCTCCTTTCACCGGCCGTCGATAAGCCGAGCGTGGTCGACGTCCTCAACGCGACTGGATCCTAACGATGAAACTTTTCGTCCTGTCCGTCGCCTTCCTTGCGACCGCGGTCTTGGTCCTGGCCCAGCAGCCCTCCCCCCGGAGCCCAGAGTCCGAGCCCACGGCCGAGGAGATTCAAACAATCCGCAAGATTCTCGAGCTTCCGCCTGAGCGACTCACGCGGATGCGCGCGGCGATCGAGAAAATGGAGCGCATGTCGCCGGAGTCCCGGCGTGAGTTTGCCGCCAACCTGGCGAAATACGAATCCGCCACGCCCGAAGGGCGCCACAAGCTCATGAAAGAGATGCGCGAGCGCGGCGGTTTCGGGGCGCGCGTCCTCGAGCACCATTTCAAGACGCTGAGCCCCGAGGAAGCGAAGCGTGAGCGTGCTCGCCTTCAGGCTCTCACGCCCGAACTGCGCATGGAATTCATCCGGAAGCTCGCCGAGAAATACGGCCCAGAGCTTGCCAAGGGTAAGGCCGGCGAAGGGAAAGAGGGCGATAAGGCCGGCATGAAGCGACGCAAGAAGGAGGAGCCCGAAGGCGCCTCCGGCGTCGCGAAGTAACGTCTTATTCGCCGAGCTTCTTGAATGGAGCCTGACCATGCTTCCATCGGTCATGCGCCCAGAGCCAGTTCGCACAGACGTCGTCGCTAGAGCGCAGCATCCGTTCGAGCCAAGCATTAGACTCGATCGTGAGGCCGATGGAATCGCTCGCGTGCAGGGCTTCCGTGCGGAGGTGGCAGCGCCAGAAGTCGGTCCGGTCCGCCCAAAAGATGCGGCTCGGGCATTTAAAGCGCTGAGCGATGATGCCCGGTAGTTCAGTGACGGAACAAGGCGAGCCCATGAACTGCCAGATTGAGCCCGTCTGGGTGGTTTGATCGAAGAGCACGGCCGCGACGTGGCCTTCGCGGACGGCTTTCATCGAACGTCCGAAACCTTCGCGGCGTGAGACGAGCTGCATACCGAAACGTTCGCGTGCGTCCTTGACCCAGCGCTCGGCGGCCGGCTGGTCGAGCGGCCGGTAGATGACGATCCATTCGCGCTTGGCGAGTTCAGGCCGCAGGAACGTCGCCGCGGTCATCGTCTCCATCAGCGCAAAGTGTGGGACGAAAAGGACGACGCCCATGCCCTTGGGGGGTAGGCCGTGCTCCGGGCTCAACATGCTTTCGTCCACCGTGATACGGTTGCGGATTTCCGCCTCCGTCATCATCGGCGAGGCGATGGAGAAGAGGGCCATCTCGGCCGTGCGGCGGCAGGAGGTGTGGCCGATCCGGCGCACCCAGGCGTTGTCCTTCGCCGGGAAGGCTTGAGTGAGGTTCCGGCGGATGACCTTGCCGCGAAGCAGCCAGAGTATTTCGCCCAGCAGGGCCGCGTTGACGCGGGCGAAGGCCTCGGGGAGACGGGTTAGCAGCCAAGCATAGGTGACGATCAGCGGCCGCATCAGGATCTTCAGCAGCGGCCTTCCTGCCGGAGCAGGTCGCCGATCTCAGGGACGAGGATGTTGCGGCGACCGAGTTCGTCGCGCGCGAAATATTTATCCACCTGTCGGACGAGGTCGAACGGCTCATCGGGCAGATTGTCCTCGTCGAACTCCATCTCGTCGACGGCGTCGATGTCGTCGAAGATGTGCGTTAAGCGCAGCGGCTCACCGTCGATGACGGCGGGCGGATTGGCGATGGTGCCAATCTTGGTGAGGTTGAAGAACAGGCAGGGATAGAATTCCTTCTCGTACGGGGCGAGGAACTTGCTGACCCACTGGCCGGGGACTTCCCAGCGGCGGTTGATGATCGCCGCGTCGGAGAAATGTACGCAAATGCGATACCACTCCTCGACGGCCGGGTGCTTCATCGCGAGTGGGCAGTCGAGGACAGTGATGATGCGCGCAACGCGCCACACGGCGTCGGGCATCATCGGCCGGATGGTGCGGTGGAGTGCTTCCATCTGGTCAATGATGTGCAGGGAGCCGTTGGTCACCAGGATGGCGGCGTCTTCATCGCCGGGTGCGGGCAGGATGGCCTGGCCGCCTTTGAATTCCCATTGGTCGGGGGCGTTGCCGCCTTCCCGGGCTTCGCGGAGGATGCGGATTTTACGGCCTTCGGGCCAGGCGTTCTCAGCCAGTTCGCGGACCGTGTCGGCGCGGCCGGCGCCGACGGGGCCAAGGATGATGATGAGCGGCGTCATGCCTTGCGTCCGCAGCGGCCGAAGGGAGCGTTCTGTCCGCGGTCACGGATCCAGTGATCCACGGCCACCAAGGCGGCCATGGCTTCGACGATGGGTACGGCGCGCGGGAGGACGCACGGATCGTGGCGTCCTTTGGCACTGAGCTCGGTCGCACGGCCGTCTGGGCGGACAGTCTTCTGCGGCTTGAGCACGGTCGCGGTGGGCTTGAAGGCGATACGGAAGACGACGTCTTCTCCGTTGGTGATCCCGCCTTGCGTCCCGCCGGATCGGTTGGTCGCAGTGCGGATGCGGCCGCCCTTGCGGACGAACTCGTCGTTGTGCGCGCTGCCACGCAACACGGTACCAGCGAAGCCGCTGCCAATCTCAAAGCCCTTCGTGGCGGGCAGGGAGAGCATGGCCTTGGCGAGGTCGGCTTCGAAGCGGTCAAAGACGGGTGAACCGAGGCCAGCGGGAAGGTTCTCGATGACGCAACAGATGACGCCGCCAACAGAATCGCCGTCGGCGCGAGCGGCGCGGATGAGTGCGTCGATTTTGGCGGCGGTGGCGGGGTGCGGGCAGCGCGTCGGCGAGGCTTCGACTTGTTTCAGCGATGGTGCCTTGGCGGCGGCGGGCATGCGAACGTCACCGACGCTTTCGACCCAGGCGATGATGCGGGCACCGCAGGCATGCTTGAGGACCGTCTTGGCGACGGCGCCGGCGGCGACGCGGGCAGCGGTCTCGCGGGCCGAGGAACGGCCGCCGCCTTCGACGGCGCGGATACCGTACTTCGCGTCATACGTGAAGTCGGCGTGGGAAGGGCGGTAAGCGGCCTTCATTTCGGTGTAGGCTTGCGGGCGCTGATCGCCGTTGCGGATGACGATCGCGATGGGCGAGCCGAGCGTGAGTCCATCGGCTGAGACGCCGGAGAGGACTTCAGGTGCGTCGGCTTCCTTGCGTTGCGTCGTGAGGGCGCTCTGGCCCGGGCGGCGGCGGTCGAGTTCGCTCCGGAGGAAGGCTTCGTCGAAGGGGACGCGCGGCGGGCAGCCATCGATGATAACGCCGAGCGCGGGCCCGTGGCTTTCGCCGAAGGTGGTGATGCGGAAACTGTGACCGTGGATGTTGCCCATTGGGAAAGGTGTTAAAAAAGAACGCCGCCTAGCCAGGTGGCTGGGCGGCGTCCGTTTGGCGGTTCCGCCCCGGCGCTTAGCGCAGGTTGGAGGTGATCTTGGAGACGATCTTCTGGCTCTCCGGCAGGTTGCCGAAGAAGCCGTACTTGACCTTCACCTGAGTGAAGACGGCCTTGGTGACTTCGTCTTCGGCCTTCTCGATGGTGATCTTGATTTCAAGGTCACCGATGGTGCGGGCATAGGCCACGACGCTGAGCAGCTCCTTGTTGGCGCCGACTTCGTCGGTCTCGCCCGTGCGGAGGGTGCCGGGCATCGAGTCGATGGTGCGCTTGACGGCGTTGAAGACGGCGGTCGTGTCGGCGGTGTAGCGGGTGGTCAGGATGCCGGTGACGTTAGAGAAGGAGGCTTCGTTGTTCTGGCTGTTGTCCACGCCGAGCTGGGTGGAGCATCCGGTCAGGGCGAGGGCGGCGAGGAGGGCGAGGGCGGTTTTCATGTTCAAGAGTCTTGGTTGAGTGCTTGGAGACAAAGCACAGCCGAGGCCTGTTGGCAAACAGTTTCGCCCTTGTTCCCCGGCCGTGGGCGACCGTAGATTGTAGTTGAAAAGCAAGTACAGCGTGGTCGGCGCAAGGGGGCCGCGGATCGGCCGGGAGAGGGGGTAAATTGAGTGCCCGGGACCCGAAGGAGTGAAAATTTACATAAAACTCTATTTATCAATAGTTTACAGTTTATAAGGACTGAAATCAGTCATTTAAAGCCTCCTGGCGCCGTGTGAACAAGAAATTGGGCTGATCTGGGGCTAAAATCTTGACGGGTGGATGAGTGTGGGGAAAAGTGGGTCATCTGGGGGCAACTCCCCATATGTAATGTCTATTGGCGCCAACAACGGTCTCTTCACCGGCATCCATAACGGAAAATTGGATGAGAAGAACCGTGTCACCATTCCAGCGGCCTGGCGTTTCGACGCGGAAGCGACTTTTCTCGCGATGTACCATCCGGCGCTGGCGTCGGTCGTCGTGTTCCCCCCGTCGATGGCTGAACGCATCCGCGTCGCCGCGTCGCAGGTGACCGTCAGCGATCCGGTGAAGATGGATGCACTCAGCCTGCTCGGCACGAACAGCATCCAGGTCACCTGCGACAAGGCCGGCCGCATCACGCTCAATGAACACATCGTCAAGGAGGCCAAGCTTGAGCACGAGGTGATCTTCCGCGGCGGCTTCACCACCTTTCATATTTCTTCGCCGACGCCGCCTAAGGCCGACCGCGATTCTGACGCCGCGCTCACCATCCTCCGCGCCTTGCGCGAACTAGGACTGTGATGCGTATCCAGAAGTTACTTACACTACTCACACCTTATTCACAGACCGCCGCATGACCAGCCACGTCCCAGTCCTGCTCGAGGAGTGCCTGACGCTCCTCGCTCCGCAGGATGGCCGTGCCTATCTGGATTGCACCTTCGGTGGCGGTGGCCACACCGCGGCGATCCTCGCCCGGGCGACGCGCTGCACGGTCGACGCGATGGACCGCGACCCCGCCGCCGGCGAACGCTCGGCCGCGCTGCTGGCCGCCCATGCCGGCCGCCTGCGTTTCCACTCAGAAAATTTCCGCCACCTTGACCGCGTTCCGGGGCGATTCGACGGTGTTTTGATGGACATTGGGGTGTCCTCGTACCAGTTGGATGTCCCGGAACGCGGTTTCTCTTTCCGCTTCGACGCGCCGAACGACATGCGGATGGATACGCGCGTCGGTCGCAGTGCCGCCGAGTTCCTTGAACGCGGCGAACGCGCCGAACTGGAACGCGCGGTCCGCGACTACGGTGAGGAGCCTCGCTGGTTCCGCGTCGTCAACGCAATCGTCGCCGCCCGCGGCACCGGTCGCCTCGCCCGTACCTCGACCTTCGCCGAACTCGTGGCCGAAGCCGCGCCGCCCGCACCCGGCCCCCGCGGTCCGCACCCCGCCACTCGCACCTTCCAAGGTGTCCGCATCGCGGTCAATGACGAGCTCGGCGCCCTGGCCGAAGCCTTGCCGCTCGCCTTCGACAAGCTCAACGCCGGTGGCGTGCTCGCGGTCATTTCCTTCCACTCCCTTGAGGACCGGATGGTGAAGCGTTACATGAACGGGGTCGCGGGCCGCCCGGTCGACCGCGACGACGCCCGCAATCAAGACGATCGCGTCAAGCACGCCGACCTCCTCACCCGTAAGGCCATCCAGCCTTCCGACGCCGAACAGGCCACTAACCCCCGCAGCCGCTCCGCCCGCCTTCGTGCCGTGCGCCGCCTCGCCGTATGAGCCCGCGCTTCTTCACCTGGGTCTGCGTGATCGCCTCCGTCGCGACCTTCGCTGTCGGCACGATCAACATCATGCGCTTACGCGTGGAGGCTGACACCATCGGTAGCCGCATCCAGCGCATCGAGCGCGACATCGCTCTCTCTAAGAAGGAGCTCGAGACGGTCCGGCGCCAGCGCGACCAGGCCATCGATACGCTCCAGCTTCAGCAGCGCATCGGCGATGCGCTCAAGCCCCCGATTCCCGAACAGGTCGTCTGGGTGCGGTATTTCCACGCGGTCCCATCCCCGACCCCTTTACTTTCCGCGAGCCCCCGGATGACGGCCCGCGAAATCGCCTTCCTTTCATCGGGAGGGCAGGGAGGACCGCGCTCTCGATGAGCCTACCCCACGCCAGGCGAACGCGCTACCGTTTGCTGGCATGGGCCGTTTCCCTCTGCTTCCTAGCCGTGATCACGCGGCTAGTATGGTTGCATTGGGTCGACGCCCCTCGTCTGCGCGCGGAAGCGCTGCAGGCCCGCCGCGTGCTTCAAGAGAAGCCTTGCCGTCGTGGCGAAATCCGTGACGCGCAGGATAACCTACTTGCGGTGTCCGAAGACGTCTGGGACATCGGCGTCGATCCGGACACTTTGCTCAAGGGCGACCGGGAGCGTGCCCTCGAGGTTGCGACCGTCCTCGGGCAGCCCTATCCCAAGGTCCGGCTGGCGTTCGAGACCGCCACTCGCATCGACTCTGCCGGCGAGGAGCAGATCATTCGCTGGACGGTCCTCGCGCGCGAGGTCAACGAGGACACGGTCAAGCGCATCAAGGCCCTCGGTATCAAGGCGCTCCGGGCCGAGCTAAAGTATCGCCGTAACTATCCGAAGGGGCAGCTCGCCGCCCACGTCCTGGGTTACGTCAATAAAGACGGCGTACCTGCCGCCGGTATCGAGAGCGTGATGAACTCGCTTCTCGTCGGCCAGAATGGCTGGATCGAATCCGAACGCGATGGCCGTCATCGCGAGATTGCGAGTATCCGCCTCCGCGAAGTCGCGCCGGCCGACGGCAGCACGGTCGTGCTGACGATCAATAGCTTGGTGCAGAAGACCTGCGAGGACGCCCTCGCTGCCGCCGCCGCCCGCTATAACCCGAAGAGCGGCATCATCATCGTCAGCGAGCCGCGGACGGGCCGGATCCTTGGCCTCGCGAACTGGCCAACCTACGACCTCAATCGTTTCTTCGACCCGAAGGCTGCGCCGATGGACAGCCAGCGTAATCGCGCGGTGTCCGACGTCTATGAGCCGGGGTCAGTCTTCAAGATTGTTGCCGTCTCCGGTGCGCTCGAGGAGCGCCTCATCACGCCGAACTCGATCTTCGACTGCGGCGCCATGACCGTCCCCTACCGCGGCCGCATGGTTTCCATGCCGGCCGACTCGCACGCCATCGGCTCCGCCGATATTCGCCAGATCGTCCGTGAATCCTCTAATCGCGGCACGGTGCAGGTCGGGATGCAGTACGCCGAACGCCTCGGCGAAGATAAGTTCTTCAGCCTCATCAAGTCCTTCGGGTTTGGCGCCAACACCGGCCTGATCACCGGTGCCGAGGTGCCCGGCCTGCTCATCCCGCCGAAACGCTGGGATGGGATGACGATTTCGCGCGTCCCGATGGGGCATTCGGTCAGCGTCACGGCGATGCAGATGCACTTCGCGATGTCGGTCATCGCGGCCGACGGCCTACTCATGCAACCGCAGCTGGTGCTCCGCGTCGATGATTCGAAGACGAAGGAAACCATCCTCAACTACGCCCCCCGCTCCCGTGGTCGCGCCGTCACCCCAGCCACGGCCGCCCAGATGGCGACGCTCCTGCGCGCCGTCTGCGGCAAGGGCGGCACGGCACCCATCGCTGACATCCCCGGCTACGAAGTTGCCGGCAAGACGGGTACAACGCAGAAGATTATCAACGGCCGCTACTCCTCCTCGCACCACGTCGCCTCTTTCGCTGGCTTCTTCCCGGTGGGCGATCCGAAGCTCGCGATTACCGTCATCATCGACGAACCGCAAGGGGAGGGCATCGGTTACGGGGGTAAAATCTCCGCCCCCATCTTCCGCGACGTCGCCGAGAAGTGTATTCGTTGGCTGGATCTACCGCCCGTCTCTCCCATCCCCCGCGGCCATGTCGCGGATGCCGGCCGATGACCCCGCCTCCCGTGATGATGCCCGCCGCCATGGAGCGCCCCACCTTCAACTCGCTACTGCAAGGCCTCACGGTCCAAAGCCGCGCGGGCGACGGCTCCGTGCGGATTTCTTCACTCGTGACGGATAGCCGCCGCATCCTCCCAGGCTCGCTCTTCTTCGCGCTGCCTGGCCTGCGGGCTAATGGCCATGCCTTCCTCGACGACGCGATTGCCCGCGGCGCGGCCGCCATCATTTCGGGTGAACCGGTCGGCGGGTTGCCCGCCGTCGCCGCCGCCCAGGTTGCCGACCCCCGCCGCGCCCTCGCCGAGGTCGCCCGCCGTTTTTACGGCCATCCCGAAACTGCCCTTCGCTTGGTCGGCGTGACGGGGACCAACGGCAAGACGACTATCTCGACGCTCTTGCGACACTTCCTGCAGGCCGACGGCTCGCAGTGGGGTCTCGTGGGCACGGTGCGGTACCACCTCGGTCGCCGTTCGATTCCCTCTTATAAGACGACGCCGGAATCCGCTGATCTCGCCGCCTTCTTCCGCCAGATGGTCGAGGCGGGTTGCGTCGGTGCCTGCCTCGAGGTCAGTTCCCACGCCCTTCATCAGGATCGCGTCCACGGCTTCCACTTTCAGGTCGCAGCGTTCACCAACCTCACGCGAGACCACGTCGACTACCACGGCGACCTCGGCTCGTACCTCGACGCGAAGACGGCGCTCTTTGACGGGCGTAACGGCTCCGTACCCGATGTCTGCGTGATTAATATCGATGATCCCGCCGGGCGGGTGCTCGCGGAGGCCTGCCGGCGCCGCGGCGCGGTACTGACCTTCGGACTCGCCGCCGACGCCGACATCCGCGCGACCGACCTCGCGCTCGATACCGGCGGCGCGGTCTTCACCGTCCGCCATGACGGCCGTTCCGCTATCTTTAAGTCGACCTTGCCCGGAGGCTACAATGTCTCGAACGTCCTCTGTGCCCTAGCGATGGCCACGGCGCTGGGTCGTGATCCGCTCGCGCTCGCGCCGGCGCTTGCCGTCTTCCCCGGCGTTCCGGGTCGCATGGAACGGGTTGAGGGCGGTCAGGCCTTCCCCGTCTTTGTCGACTACGCCCATACCGACGATGCGCTACGTAATGCTTTGCGCATGCTCCGCGATATCACGCCTGGCCGCGTGCTTTGCGTCTACGGCTGCGGTGGCGACCGCGACCGCGGCAAACGTCCGGCGATGACGAAGGCCGTCGCGGACCTCGCCCATCTCGCCTGGGCTACGGCCGATAACCCCCGCAAGGAAAGCCTCGACCGAATTTTCGCCGATATGCGTGAAGGCCTCGGCCCGCTACCGTCCGTGGAGTTCGTGGCCGACCGGCGCGACGCGATCGCCCGGGCCCTCGCCGCCGCGAAGTCTGGCGACTGCGTCGTCATCGCCGGTAAAGGCCACGAGACCACCCAAGAGTTCGCCGATACGGTGGTGCCTTTCGATGATCGGCAGGTCGTCCGTGAGATTCTTGAGCTCCGGAGGGGCGCACAGTCGTGATGCCGACCTTCTCCTCAGCCGACCTCGCCGCTTGGGCCGGTGGCCGCTGGACCGTAACGCCACGCGCGCCTCTCACGGGCTTTGGTACGGACACCCGTGCGCTCCGCGCCGGCGAGGTTTTCGTGGCCGTGCGCACCGACCGTCGCGACGGTCATGATTTCCTCGGCTCGGCCCGGTCGCAGGGCGCGGCTGGCGCCTTGGTCGCTCGCGCCGTCGCCGACGATCTCCCGCAGCTCGTCGTCGACGATCCGCTCGTCGCGCTTCGCCGCGTCGCCGCCCGCTGGCGGGCGCAGTTCCCCGGCCACGTCATTGGTGTGACCGGTAGCGTGGGCAAGACCTCGACGAAGGAGCTGCTCGCCGCGCTCCTTGGTGCCGAAGCGTTCGTCACTGAAGCCAATCTCAATAATCTCATCGGCGTGCCGCTGATGCTCTTGCGCGTCGAGCCCGGCCTGCATCGCTTCGCCGTCATCGAGGCGGGCATGAGCATTCCGGGCGAGCTCGGCGTCTCCGCCGCGGTCATCCGCCCTGACCTCGCGATTGTCACGAACGTCGCCGCGGTCCATCTCGAAGGCGTTGGTTCGCTCGCCGGTATCGCCCGCGAGAAAGCCACGCTCTTGGCTGAGCTCGCTCCGGGCGGACAGGCCATCGTCCCGGTCGCTCTTCTCGACTGGCCAGAGTTCGCAGCCCACGCCGGCCGTTGCGTCGCCGTGCAGTTCGAAGGCGAGGCCGCCCCAGCTGTTGTGCCAGCTCGGCTTGTCCGCGCCTCGTTCCTGGCCGATGCGCGCGGTCAGCGCTCGCTCGTGCTCGATGGCGAGGTCTTCCCCCTTGCTCCCATCTCTGACGGGCTCGCCCGTAACGCCGCGCTCGCGCTCGTCGCGGCGCTCGCGCTCGGCCGTCCCGCCGATGCGCTCGCCGCCGTCACGGCGCAGTGGATGCCTCCAGCCGGTCGCGGTAGCGTCCATGTCGAAGGTGACCGTACCTTCTACGTCGACTGCTATAATGCCAGCCCGGCTTCGCTGCTGGATTCGGCCCGGGCCTTCGATCGTCTCAGTCGCGCCACCGCGGCCCCTCGTCTTTTCCTGCTCGGCGGCATGGCCGAGCTCGGTCCCACCTCCGCGCAACTCCACCGCGACTGCGGCGCGCAGCTGCCTCTCCGCTCGGGTGACCACGTGGTCGCCTTCGGCGGCGAGTCGGCTGCGCTGCTGCAGGGAGTTGCGCTCCCGGGGGTGGAGCTTTCCGTCGCGGCCTCGCTCGAGGATGCGGCCGCCCGCGTCGCCGCGCACCGCGGCTTCGTCTTCCTGAAGGGCAGCCGCTCCTTCGCCCTCGAACGTTGCCTGCCCGAAACCCTGCGCTCCGCGCTTTCTTTCCACTAGGATGCTTTACCGTCTCAGCGAACTCGTCCACACGTGGGGGCCTTTCCGTCTCTTCGAGTACATCTCCGTCCGAGCAATCTTGGCCGGCGTGACGGCGTTGCTGCTCGGCATGCTCTTCTCCGGCCGGCTTATCGGCGTGCTCGCGCGCCTGCGCCAGCCCGAGCGTTCAGCTAAACTGATGGGTGAACTTGCCAAGGAGGGCGGTAAGGTTCCGACGATGGGTGGCCTCATTATCGCCGCCGCGATGATTCCTTCGGTACTCCTCTGGGCCCGTCTCAATGTCCTCGTGCTCGCCGCGCTCTGGTGCCTGATCGGTATGGGTCTCGTCGGCCTCTACGACGACTGGCTGAAGGTCCGTCATGGCAGCGCTGACGGAATCTCCGCGCGCCTGAAGCTGGCGGGGCAGGGACTCGTCGCGTTGATCGCTCTCGGTATCGTACTGCTCGACCCCGCCTATCGCGACAGCCTCTGCGAGATCTGGTTGCCAATCCTTAACGGCCCCCTCTGGTCGGCGAAGTCGCTCGGCTGGCCCTTCTTCGCCTGCCTCGGCGTCGCTGGTGCGTTCTTCATCCTTGTCTGCGTGGGCTGTTCCAACGCGGTCAACCTCACGGATGGCCTCGACGGCCTCGCCATCGGCTGCGTGCTCATCACGACCATGATTCTCGGCGCGGTCGCTTATCTCGTCGGCCACCATGAGTTCGCGACCTATCTGCGTATCAGTTACGTGCCTGGTGCCGGCGAGCTCGCGGTCTTCTGCTCAGCCCTGGTCGGCGGCAGCCTCGTCTTTCTCTGGCATAACGCGGCCCCGGCCGAGATTTACATGGGCGACGTCGGCGCGCTTGGCCTCGGCGGCGGCCTCGGCGCGGTGGCCTGCCTGATGCACCAGCCCTTCCTTCTCGCGATCGTCGGTGGCGTGTTTGTCGTCGAAGCTGCTTCCGTCATCCTGCAGGTGGCCTACTTCAAGCGAACGGGCGGTCAGCGCCTATTCCTGATGACGCCCATTCATCACCACTTCCAGAAGAAGGGTTGGCCCGCAACGAAGGTCGTGGCGCGCTTCTGGATTCTCTCCCTGCTATGCGGCCTTCTCGGCCTGCTTTCCCTGAAACTCCGATGAGCGATTTCCCCGAATCCCTTCGTCGCCGGCTCACCCGGCCCGCCGCCATTTTCGGCGAAGGCGTGAGCGGGCGATCCGTTGCGGAATCCCTCGCGTCGGCCGGTTTCGCTTCGGTCATCTACGATGAGCGTGGGGAGAACAAGCAGTTCGGCCCCGAGGAGGCCGCCCGTCACGATCTCTTGGTCTACAGCCCCGGCTTCGCGCAGTCACACCCGTGGATCCTCGCCGCGCGTCGTGCCGGCCTGCATTGCCTGACCGAACTTGATTTCGGCGCACTGCTCTGGACCGGACCAGCCATCGCCATCACCGGCACGAACGGCAAGACGACGATCACGGAGTTCCTCTCGTTCGCCTTTAAGCGCTCCGGGCTAGATGCGATCGCTTGCGGTAATGTCGGCCTACCGTTGACGTCGCTCCACCGTACCGTCTCCAACGGTTCGTTTGTTGCGATCGTCGAGGTCAGTTCCTTCCAGGCGGAGGATCTCCGCCACTTCACGCCCGAGGCGGTGCTTTGGACGAACTTTGACGAAGATCACCTCGATCGCCATGGCGACCTAGAGAGCTACTTCCGCGCGAAGTTCAAGCTGGTCGAGCGGATGATGCCCGGCGGCATCCTCGTCGTCGGCGAATCCGTCGTGGCCGCCGCCGCAACGTTCGGCATCGAGTTGCCGGCCGAGGCCCTCGTCGCCACGCGCGCCGAGGTTACCGACACGGTGCCCGCGGGTTCGGTTTTCGATAACTGGCCGCAGCGTGAGAACTGGGCAATCCTCTGTAAGTACTGGCAGGCGCGCGGTATTCCGATGCGCCACCTTGAGGAGTCCGCCCGGCTTTTCCGCGTCCCGCCGCATCGCCTCCGCAAGGTCGCCGAGAACAAGGGCGTTGAATTCTGGAACGACTCGAAGGGCACCAATTTCCATGCGGTTCAGGCCGCGCTCTCGCAGTTCAGCATCCCGGTCCGCTGGATCGGGGGAGGGAAGTGGAAGGGCGGCGACCTCGGTCGCTTCGTCCGTAACATCGCCCCGCTGATTGATTCGGCCTACCTCATCGGCGAGACCGCCGACGAGTTGAAGCGCCACTTCGAAGCGGCGGGTAAGTCCGCCCGTTGCTATCCAGGTCTGCAGGACGCCGTCGTCGCCGCCGCCAAGGACGCCCATGGTCCGTCCGTCATCTTGCTCAGCCCCGGCTTCTCGAGCTTCGACCAGTTCCGCGGCTACGCCGAGCGTGGCCTCGTCTTCGAACGCGCCGCGAGCGCCTTGGCCAATCGCGTCTAATTTTTCCAACCAAACCACCCACCCAAACCGACCCAACACCATGCGTCCCCTCATCACTGTCACTGCCGTTGTGCTCCTGCACCTCTGCGTCATCGCCGTCCTCGTCGGCGTCAACGGATGCCGAAGCACCAGTGGCTTCGAACAGCCTGCCGACAACGCCGTCTTCTCCGGCGGCGCTCGTCCGGCCGGTACGGTCGCCGTCGCGCCTGCGCCCGCGCCCGCGCTCGACCGTATTCCGACCCCCGTGGCGACCAAGCTTTCCCCGCTGGGCCCCGTCGGCGCCGGTGGCAAGCGTACCGTCCTAAAGAATGAGACCCTGATGAGCATCGCCGCCAGCGAGAAGGTTACCCGCGCCGACCTCGCCAAGGCCAACAACCTCACGCTCAACGCTGACCTCAAGGACGGCCAGGTGCTGACGATTCCTGCCGCGCCTAAGCCCGCGACGAAGACGGGTGCCAAGGCCGCGCCCAAGGCTGGCGCGAAGCCGGCGCCGGCTGCCGCCAAGCCCGCCGCTCCGGCGCCGACTTTCACGCCCATCAAGCTCATCCCGCTCACCGGTGCGAAGCCGGCGGCAACCGCTCCGGCGGTTCCGGAAAAGAAGTAAGCCAAGCCTGACGCCGCGTTATGGTCATCAAGGTGAAGCAGCAGGAAGGTCCGGGAGCCCTGGGTGGGTACTCCTTGGGCATCTTTCTGCTCGCCTTGTCCCTCGCGATCTTCGGCCTCGTGGTGCAGTACAGTGCGGGGATCTCGCTATCGGCGAGTAACCGCACCGCCGCATTCTTCCGTCAGCTCGCCTATGTCCCCATCGCCTGTGTCGCGGGCTTCGCGTTCTTCCGGTTGAATCTGGATAAGGCGAGGGAATGGCGTTGGTGGATTCTTGGCGGGGCCTGCGCGGCGATGTGTCTCGCACGCGTCCCTGGCTTAGGTGTCTCGGTCAACGGCTCCTGGCGCTGGATTGATTTCGGTTTCTTCCGGCTGCAGGCCTCAGATCTCGGTAAACTCGCGCTGGTGATTGTGTTGGCCGACTTCCTCGCGCGCATGCAGCGGCATACCTTGCCGAATAAGTTCCCGATCTATCAGTTCAGCTCCCGCGAGCCCTATATCTTCACGCCACGTGGTTGGCTCGATTTCCGCGAAGGCTTCCTCAAGCCCGTCGGTATCCTGGTGTTGATTGCCGGCTGCATCGCCCTCGGTCCTGACCTCGGCACGATTCTCCTCTGCTGCGCGGTCGGCGGCACGATGATGCTCGTCTCCGGCGTGCGCTGGGCCTACGTCATCCCGAGCTTTCTGCTCGGACTCGGCGGTTTCACGATTCTGATTCTCAACTGGCCTAACCGCTTGCGCCGTTTCACCTCCTTCCTTGAGCCGTGGGAGAAGCGCGGCGATGAGGCCTACCAGCTCTTTGAAGGCATGGTGGCCTTTGGAGTCGGTGGTTTAACCGGGAAGGGCGCGGCGAACGGCATTCAGGGCCGCGCCTACTTGCCTGAGGCGCACACCGACTTCGTCTTCTCGGTCATCGGCGAGGAGTACGGCCTCGTTGCGACCACGCTCGTCGCGGCCTTCTACCTGGGCATCTTCTGGTGCGCTTACCGCGCGATGCGGCAATCGGCGGACCTCTACCGCTTCAACATCTGTCTCGGTGCGACGCTCTTCCTGGTCCTGCAGGCGCTTATTAATATGGGCGTCGTCACCGGATTACTGCCGACCAAAGGCATCTCGTTGCCGTTCATCAGCTACGGCGGCACCAATCTCGTCATCATGGGCTGCATGGTAGGCCTCGTCCTAAATTGCATCCGCGAATCGGCCCGGCCGTCCTTCGCCGCCAAGGAGGCGCGCGCATGAGTCGCGTGCTGCTTGCGTGCGGCGGGACCGGTGGCCACCTCGCCCCGGGTATCGCCCTCGCCCAGCGGCTCACCGAGGACGGTCACGAGTGCCTCTTGATCGTCAGTAGTAAGGTCGTCGACGCCCGGATGACAGCCAACTACCCCCGACTCAATTTCATCCCGGGCAAGGGCCGCGGCTTCGGGCCGGGCCTGGTGGCTAAGCTCCTCTTCTTTCCCGCACTGCTCGGCGCGGTCTGGTCTTCCTGGCGCCTGCTCCGGCGCTTTCGTCCTGATGCGCTCGTCTGCTTCGGCGGATTCATGAGCCTCGGCCCGTCGCTGGCTTGTCGGCTCGCGGGTATCCCGGTGCTGGTGCACGAAGCGAATCGTAAACCAGGCAAGGCGGTCCGCCTCATTGCGCGTTTCGCGGATGGCGTCCACTTGCCCGCGGGCGTCCGCCTGCCCGGTCTCGCCGCGGAGCGGCAGCATGACTCTGGTTATCCCGTGCGCGC
>CAIKWA010000122.1 GCA_903831005.1 uncultured Opitutia bacterium | reverse complement strand
GTTGCGGCGGGGGCTTTCCGGCGAATAACCGAGACCCATGAAGGCCTATCTCGACCTGCTTCGCCAAGTCCGGCAGCACGGAGAAATCCGGGGCGACCGCACCGGCACGGGCACGATCGGCATCTTCGGGGCACAGCTGCGCTTCGACCTCGCCGAAGGCTTCCCGCTGCTCACGACCAAGAAGGTCCACCTCAAGTCGATCACGCACGAACTGCTGTGGTTCCTCTCTGGCAGCACGCAGAACGCCTGGCTCACCGAGCGTGGCGTCAGCATCTGGAACGAATGGGCTAGCGCCGAGCAGTGCGCGAAGTTCGGCCGCCCGGAAGGCGACCTCGGTCCCGTCTACGGCCACCAGTGGCGACGCTTCGGCGCAACGAAAAAGCCTGATGGCACCTACGCGAACGACGGTATCGACCAGATCAAGCGCGTCGTTGAGGAGATCAAACGTAACCCCTCGAGCCGCCGCCTGATTGTCACCGGCTGGAATCCGCAGGAAGCCGACCAGGTCGCCCTGCCCCCTTGCCACACGCTCTTCCAGTTCTACGTCTCGACTGATGGGCGCCTCAGCTGCCAGCTCTATCAGCGTAGCGCAGACCTCTTCCTCGGCGTGCCTTTCAATATCGCGAGCTACGCGATGCTCACGCACATGATCGCGCAGGTCACGGGCCTAAAACCGGGCCATTTCGTGCACACCTTTGGCGACGCGCATATCTATTCTAACCACGTGGAGCAGGTCGAACTGCAACTCTCGCGCGAGACGCGTGCCCTGCCCCGCTTGGTCCTGAACCCCGACGTGAAGGATCTCTTCGCATTCAAGTTCGAAGACATTGTCATCGAAGGCTACGACCCGCATCCGGCGATCAAGGCGCCCGTCGCCATCTGACGTCGTGGACCTCGGTCGACCGCTCATCGCCATCGCCGCCGTCGCACGCAATCGCGGCATCGGCCTGAATAATAAGCTGCCCTGGCGCATTCCGGAGGACTTCGCGTTCTTCAAGGCGACTACCATGGGCCAGGTGCTGCTCATGGGTCGCAAGACGTATGAGTCCATCGGCCGTCCGCTGCCGGGCCGCACCACCGTCGTGCTCAGCCGTTCCGGCTTCACCGCTCCGGGCGTGATCGTCGCCAAGGATTGGCAAGAGGCCGCGCTCGTCGAACCGACCAAGACCCTTTTTCTCGCCGGCGGCGCCGCGCTGTATGCCGAAGCCCTACCTTGGTGCTCCGAACTTATCCTCACCCACGTGGACATGGAGCCTGAGGCGGATGCCTTTTTCCCTGATTGGACCGGTCAGTTTAACGCCGGGGAGGTCATCGCCCAGCACCCCACCTGCGTGATGCGTCGACACCGCCCGCTTTGAGGTATTGAGCGTTTTCCGTCATATATAAGGCATCTGGGGCGGCGGGGGGCTAATGACCCCCATAAAGTGGCAAAAAAGGGCATTTAGGGGCGTTTTCTCCTTTCCAATACCTCCCCCCGCCCTACTTTCCGACCCATGCCGGACGGCCTGTTTATTTTCTTCGCAGCACTGACCCTCGGGGCTGCCCTTCTCTTAGTCGTCAGCCGTAATGCGGTGACCTCCGCCATGGGGATGATCCTCGCCCTAGTCGGGGTGGCCGCCGACTTCTTCCTCCTAGATGCCTACTTCCTCGGCGTCCTTCAGGTCTTGGTCTACGCCGGCGCCGTGATGGTGCTCTTCCTTTTCATCATCATGCTCCTGGATACCGAGGACGCGCAGGGTGCGTATCCTTGGAAAACCGCCGCGCTCGGTCTCGCGACTTTCTTCCTCCTCGCCGCGGGCGTGCTCTGGCTCTTCCACTGGTCCGGTGCCGTCTCCGCCGTCAAGGCCGGCGCGACGCCGCCCGAGCTCTCCGCCAACCCGACCGAGTTCGTCACTGCCGCCAAGGCGTTCGGCCGCCTGCTCTACACGAAGTATCTCCTGCCATTGGAAATCGCCGGCTTCCTGCTCCTCGTTGCCCTCGTCGGCGTCGTGTCGCTGAGCAAGGACAACCCCGAGTCCAAAGCCTGATCTTTCCGCCATGGAAAACACTTCTCTCGCTCACCACCTCATCCTGGCGGGCCTTCTTTTTGTCCTTGGCCTGACCGGCGTACTTATCCGCCGCAACTTGCTCGTCGTCTACATGTGCCTCGAGCTCATGCTCGCCGCCGCCACGCTCGCGCTCGTCGCCTTCTCTCGCTTCAACCGCACCATGGACGGCGCCATCCTCGTCTTCTTCGTCATCACTGTTGCGGCCGCCGAGGTCGCCGTCGGCCTAGCGCTGATTGTGGCCCTCTTCCGCAAGCGCGGCACGGTACAATCCGACGCGCTCACCACCCTCCGCGACTAAGCCTTTCCGATGCCTTCCGACCTTTCGTCTCTGGTCCACTGGATCCTGTTCCTCCCGCTGGGAGCCGCTGCGCTCTCCGCGCTGTTCCTGCGCCGTGCCGGCGGCCTCGCCGCGTGGCTCTCCACCGGCGTCGCCTTCGCCATCGCCGGCCTCTCGCTCATCTTGCTCGGCAAGGGCGTCGACGTCACCTGGCACGTCGAACTCGCCAAGTTCGGCGGCGTCAGCCTCGGCTTCGGCTACCTCATCGATGCCAACGCGCGCCTGATGCTCTTCGTGGTGTCGTTCGTCGCCGCGTGGATTCACCTCTTCTCCGTCGGTTACATGAAGGAAGACTCGGCCCGCGGCCGTTTCTTCGCCGGCCTCTCGATCTTCATGTTCTCCATCCTGGGCATCGTCGTCGCCGACAACCTGCTCATGACGTTCATCTTCTGGGAACTCGTGGGCTTCAGCTCGTACATGCTGATCGCGCACTACTTCGACAAGGACTACGCCG
>CAIKWA010000121.1 GCA_903831005.1 uncultured Opitutia bacterium | reverse complement strand
CGGGCGTGGCGCAACCGAAGCGGCCGTTGAGCAGGCCGGCGCGTTCCATGAGGTAGGCGGCCCACATCTGCTGGATGACGTCGGCGAAGCCGGGTTCGAAGATGCCGCCGGTGACGGTCTTGAACGGCGTGCCGAAGCCGAGGTCGGTACGCTTCCAGAACTGTTCCTTGCCGCGTTCGAAGAGCCAGAGGGCCTTGGTGTCCGAAGTGCTGTAGCGGACGCCGCCGTCGGTGCCGAGGATCTCGATGTACCAGGTGTTGGTGGCGCCGGGCATGAGGCGCTTCATTTCGAGTCGCATAGGCACGTCGTGACCTCCGACCTTGATCCAGGTGTTAAGGAGGGCGTTATCCCAGGTGTCGCAGTTTGCGACGCCGCCCTTGCCGTCGGGGCGCTGCGGATAACCCTTCTGGAGCTGGGCGAAGACGCGGGAGGGCTTCCAGCCAAGGCGGAGAGGGATATGGCAGGCGTGCATGCCGAGGTCGTTCAGGGCGCCGCCTTCGCCGCAGAGGGAGTTGAGGCGCTTCCAGTTCGCGGCCTTGGTGGGGTCGAGGTCGCTGCTGTGGTGGAAACCCGAGACGACTTCGAGGATGCGGCCGATTGAGCCAGACTTCGCGAGCTCGAAGGCGCGTTGGGCGCCGGGGAAGAAGGGCATTTCGGAACTGCAGCGCACGAAGCGGCCGCTGGCCTTAGCGGCGGCATGGATGCGGCGGGCGGAGGCGAGGTCGATACCGAAGGGCTTCTCGGCGAAGAGGTCTTTGCCGGCGGCGAGGACGTCGCAATACAGCTGCTCATGCAGGTTGTGCGGGACGGCCACGTAGACCACGTCGACATCCGGGTTGGCGAGGAGCGCCTTATAGTCGGTAGTCTTTTGCGTGCAGGAGGGGATGCAATCGAACCACGAGAGCGTGGCGGGATTGAGGTCGGCCACAGCCGTGAGGACCGGGCGGACCGAAACGTCCGTGAGGGCGCACCAGCGGGCGAAGGCGCTGGCCATTTCGCGACCCATGAGGCCGCCGCCGATGATGCCGATGTTGACTGATTTCATGATTCGAAAAAGGGGGTGGGGGAGGGGTTACTTGGCAGAGGCGGTTGGGAAGTCTTGGGCGTATCTGGAGAGTAGGTCGTTCACGTTATTGGCGACGATGTAGATTTTGCCTTTGATGGTCTTGGTTTCGCCAGGTTTGAGCCCGCCGATGCGAAAGTCAGAATGCAGACAGCGCGCGACCCCTTGGAACAGTTCCTGATAAGGCTCAAAGGCAACGGCGAAGATTTGTTTCTCATCGCCGCTGGTGCACCCGATTAGGCCATTGCTGGGCACCAGGGGGCTGAGCGGACGGGGGTTCACGTCGGTGCGCGGTACATCCTTCGGGCACCAGACCTGGCCAGGGATATAGCGGGCTTCTTTGATCCAAGGCTTGATGGCGGCCATGCGGGCGAACTTGCCATCGAGAAAAAGGAAGCACTTCGGCAGGTAGTCATCGAGGTCCTTGCCCTTGTTGTCATAGCCGGTGAAATCGCCGAGCCGGATGCAGGGCTGAGCCCAGTGAGCCGCGGAGACGGTGGCCGTCGGGTTTTGCGCGGTGATGGCGAAGGTGACGTCATCGCGGCTCGCGGTGATGGTGTGGTTCACGATGACGCCGTCTTTGACCGAGCAGCGTAGTTTCATCGTCTTCTTGTCGGCGCTGAGCGAGATGAGCTCCGTCGTGTGGCCGATGGTGGTATCGTGCCAGTCAGCGGTCGTGGAATTCGGGCGGCAATACGCCTCGAGATAGTTGATGCGAATCTCGCCCTTCGGCAGGTGCGGGCCTTGGATGACCAGATAGTTCTTCTCGCGGGCAAGGGTGAGGTCGCGGGTTTGGGCAACGGCGAGATTGCCGAAGAGGAGAAGAGCTAGAAATAGTCTCATGGGCGATTGAGCGATACGGTTAAAAGAGGGAGGATGGATGATGAAAGATGGGATGAGGGTCTATGTAACTTCTGTTCGTTATCTTCCATCGTTCATCGTCCAGCCTTCATCTTTGTTTCCTCGCGGTACGCTCTCGCGAGTAAGGTCACAGGTTGAAGGAGGGAGATAGGTGAGCCGGCTTGGTGGAGACCGCGGGCGATCTGGAGGTGGCATCCGGGGTTGGCGGTGGCGAGGACCGATGCGCCGGTGCCGATGACGTGCCCGACCTTGCGGACGAGGAGCTGCTTGGACTGCTCGGGCTGGGTGATGTTGTAGATGCCGGCGCTGCCGCAGCACCAATTGGCTTCGGGGAGTTCGACGAGTTTCAGGCCAGGGATGAGCTTCAGGAGGTCACGCGGCTGCTTGGTGACCTTCTGGCCGTGGGTCAGGTGACAGGAGTCGTGGTAGGTGACGGTGAGGTCGCCCAGGCCCGTGCGCGGGGCGCGGCAACCGTGCTCCATCATCCATTCATGGATGTCGCGGAGCTTTGTATCCCAGAGTTTCGCTAACGGTGCGTAGACGGCGTCATCGGCGAGCAGGGCGCTGTAATGGCGGAGATGATTCCCGCAGCCGCCTGCATTCGTGATGATGGCGTCGAACTGCGACGGCGGAAAGAGGTCAATCATCCGCTT
>CAIKWA010000120.1 GCA_903831005.1 uncultured Opitutia bacterium | reverse complement strand
TGGCCAAAGCGGGCCACCCGGCCCATAGCCTCGGTGTGCACGACGCTGACGATCAGGCCGAACTCCTGACTGACGCCGACGGTGTTGGGGCCGTCGACGCGCGTCTGGACGCGGATCTCGCTCAGGAGCTCGTCCAGGTAGTCGGAGCGTTTCTTCAGTCCGAGGGAGAAAGGATCGTCCTTGGTGACCACCAAGGTGCTGGCGAGGTAACGGTATTTCAGGTCCTCGTGCATCGGGCTGTTGGTGTCGTTGAGGCGGGCGTTCAGCGTCTTGGCCAACTGCCCCATGTGCGTGGGCGCCAGCTTGCCCGGTAGCGCGAGGATGGCGCCGCGGATGCGGCCGAGAGCGGCGCGGTTCATCGGTTTGCCGAGATTGACTTGGCCGGTACTACCGATGCCGAGCACGGCATTGAACCAGCTCAGGTAAGGATCGATGGAATACTCATTGGCGGGGAGACCGGCGACTTGGTTGCCATAGGCTTCGGCGGCACGCTGGAAATAGTCCTGCGACCGGAGCGCCTTTTCTTTCGCCACCACGAGGCGCTTGGCAGGCTCGAGTGGTGCAAGATCCTGGAAGCTTTCGAAGTCAGCCCAATCATTGAGGACGACCGCGCCAAGCAGGAGTGCCTTGTAGGCCTCGGGTCGACCGGCCTGCCATTCATCGATCATCTTGAGCAGTGAACCGTACCCGGCTTCAGCCATCACGTAGGTCTGCGCCTCGTTGCGACGGGTCAGGCTACCGCGCTGGATGTCGGCGCGGCGCCAACGGTCGCCGAGATTCGAATGCATCTTCTGGGCGAGCAGGAAGAATAGCTGCACGTCCATCTTGGCGGTCGGACCGAAAACCCGTTCGATATGTGAATCCCGGTAGGCCTCAGCATTACTATAAGCGAGGTCGAAGGCGTTGACCACCTTGGCTTGATCGCGCGGGGCCACGCCAGCCTTACGAAAGACCTCCATCATGCGGGCCAGGCTCTCGATGTTACGCTCCATCATCACGGGGGTAATCGGAATCCGGGCGTCCTCGGGTAGGCCATAGCGCCGGCGAAGCTCCTCGGGTAGTTGCGGATTATGAGCCTGACCCCAGGCGAGCAGGAAATCCTCGGCTAACGCGACCCCAGCGGCGGGATGACGGCGCGCAAGTTCAACGATGCGATCGGCGGCGAGTTCGAAATTGGCGCTCACGATGATGGCACGGGCGAGGCTGGCATCGAAGCGAGCGCGCAGATCGGCCGGCAAAGCCGCCTGCCATTTCCCGGCTGGAGCAAGGAGCAGCATCTCTTCCGGATCAATCTCACTAGAGCTGTTGCGGGTGTTGCCACCCCGGCGCGACCCGCCGGCCTGGCGGCTGAAAGAGTTTTCCACCTCGGTCATCCAAGACTCCGCCATCAGCGTGAGAACCTGGCCCCAGTTGCCACCGGCGGCCTCAGGATTCTCCGCGATGAGGTTCGCGAGGACGGTCTGGGCGCGCAGGTTATCGATACGCTGGGCGGCGGCCGCGTGGGTCTCGTTCTGGATCTTGCGGGAAAGTCCGCCGACGAGCTTCAACGCGGCATCCGGCTGGGATTTCATGAGGTCGGCGAAGGTGCCGCTGAGGACGGCGGGCGAGACTTGGGTGAGCACGCGGAGCATCTCGCCGGCGGCCTTGGTCTTCTCCCAATCGTTGACCTTCTTCTCGCCGCGCAGCAGCGCGACGTTGTCACTCCAGATGCGGGAAATCTGATCCCGCTGGGCCAGCTCGGTGGCCTGTTCAGCCGCCAAAAAAGCGGCGATCTCCTGACGGAGGCTTTCGTCGATGACTTTATCCAGGTCAGCGCCGTCCGGCAGGTAGGCCTTAGCCAGGTCACGGAAGCCACCAGCGAGGAGGACGCGCCCTGCGGCGAGGCGACGGGCAGGATCCTTACCGCCGAGACGTTCGGTGCCGCGGGCGAGCCGCTCGGCGATCCAGAAGCTCTCATTGGGCGAGACGACCTGACCGAGCATCTGGCCGAGCTTGCGGAGTTCGAGGTCGTTCAATTCACCTGGCGCAGCGTCGGCGAGGGCAAAGACGTCCTCAATGCGCACGCCGTTCTTCGGACGCTCGGCGAGATCGGTAAGGATCTTGTCGTAGATACCACGGCCGAGCTCAGGAGGCAGCGCGGCGAGTTCGGCGCGCACCTGGGCCCAGTCACCAAGGCGGAACGCGGAAAGGAAGCGCGTATCGGCAGTCGCCCGCGCATCAGGCTTGGCCGACTTCTCCATCGCGGCAAAGACTTCGGTCAGGTCGCGGGAATAGCGATGGCGGAGCAGCCGCTCATACTGCTGCTGGGTCTTGGTATCGAGCGGCGCGCCCTGCTGGGCGGGCAACGACGCCGCGAGCACAAGGGCGGCGCAGAGGAACGGACGGAGGAGTCTCATGGTGTTTTATGTTTAGAAAGTGCGTGGGTTCAGGAACCATTGTCGGGGATCTTCTTGATCTCTTCGAAAAGTTTGCGGTCATCGGGCTTCTCCGGCTTGCCCTTGGGCTCGGGTCCACCGAGAAGGGCGGCGGCGGCCTTGGCTTTCCGGGGGTCGGGCTTCCCGGCCGGCTTAACCTGCAGGGCGGCTTCGAGGTTCTGCTGCTTGCCAGCGCCGATGCCGGTGACGCCGACGACCGGCTTGATGCCACCAGCGGCGGGTTTCACGCCTTCGGGCGGTTTGACGCCCTTGACGCCAGCGAGACCTTTGGCAGGCGGCGGAGGCGGCGTCCCCTTGGTGCCGGCGCCCTTCACGCCTTCAGGTGGCTTCACGCCTTCGGCACCGACGAGTCCCTTCGCAGGCGGAGGGGGTGGCGTGGCCTTCGTGCCGGCGCCTTTGACGGCTTCCGGGGGCTTCACGCCCTTGACGGCTTCGACGCCCTTCGGGGCAGGCGGAGGCGGCGTGGCCTTCGCGCCTTCGGTGACGGAGGCCGGCGGAGGGGTTTGCTTCACGGCCTTAGCACCTCCCGGTGCCTTCACTCCATCGACCTTGTCGACGCCTTGCACGGTGGTGGGCGCGACGGTCTTCGTGGCGGGATCAATTTCCTTCACCTTGCCGGAGCCTTCCTGACGAACACCGCGCACCCCTTCGACGGCGGAAGGAGCGGCGGCTTCCTGGGCGGAAGCGACGACACAGAGGGCGCCAAGCAGGAGCAGGGTCTTCATAAGTTATTTTGTCGGGCAGAGCGGGTAAATTCAGCTTCGACACGTTTTTCGTAATCGGCGAGGGCCGCGGGATCTTGGTGTTCAGCGAGGTAGCGGAATACCTGACGCGTCCGTTCGGCGTACGGACGCCATTCGTCCTCGGTCGCCCCGTTGGCCTTGAGCAAGGAGGTGGCGTAGAAATAAGCCTTGCCGAGCGTCTCGCGGATCGCGCGAGTCGTCGCACCGTCCTCGCCGTCGACCGCAGCCGACTCCTTAAGCAACTGGGCCAAGTCCGCAATCGCACCGGCGACGTCGAGCATCTCGATTTTCGCCTTGGCCTTCGCCAAACGGATTTGGTGCCGGACCGTCGGACGTTCGTCCGGAGGCAGCTCGCTGGCGAGCTTGTCGTATTCCTCGACCACCGTCGGCCAGTCGGGTTCCTTGGCCCGCTCCATCTCGCGAATTGCGACAAGGTGGTCGCGGGCCTTCTCGCGAGCCAGCTGAGCCTGGCCTTCGTTAAAATGATAATACACCACCGCGACGGGGAAAAGCAGCCAGAGCAGCGTGAAGAATTTCCTCATCGGGCAGCGCCCTCCCCTGTTTCGGTTTCGAGGCGGACGACGCGCCAGCGGGAGCCAGCGTATTGCAACGCCACCGGCAAGAGCGCGAGCAATGCGGCGCCAAAGGCCATCGCGAGCTTCGCCCACGTCGCGAGGTCGAGGCCAGACTTCGGCAGAGGCGCCCGTTGGACCAGGTCGCCCAAAGCGGCGGTCGGCAAGTGCTTCTCGTTCACATCATAGTAGCTCCCGCGTAAGGCACGGGCGACGTTCGCGAGCACCTCCGCGTCCTGCCGGGACTGGTGCCCGGCGATGAAGGTGCCCTTGCGCGGGTCGCCGACGCCAAGGATGAGCACGTCCTTGACGGACTTCGGACGGGGCAGGATTGGCTGCAACGGAATCGTGTCGCCGTCGGTGAAGACGATCAGTCGCACCGTCTGCGCGGGCAGGCCCTCCACGACCTTGACCGCGGCGTTGATCGCCGAACCCAGATCGGTCGAACCTGCTTTCATCACGTATTGGACGGGCAGGCCGTTGAAGACGTTGCGGACGAGCTCCGGATCCCGAGCATCCATCACCACCGAATGGGCTTCGGTGTAGAAAGCGATGACACCATAACGCAGATCACCGCCGACCCGCATCAGCACCGCTTCGACTTCTTCACGCATGCGCTCCTGGCGCGTGACCTTCCCTTCCGGACCGGCATCCTTGAGGTACATGCTGGGCGAAAGGTCGGCGACGAAGACGAGGCGGACCGGCTCCTTCGTGTCAGCCGGCTTACCGTCCTTGGCCGCCTGATGCAGTTCCCACATCACCGCGAGGCCCCAAGCGAACGCCGCAAGCGCGAGGCAACGAAGGGCTGGCGCGAGGAGGGTCCACCCACGAGAGGCCCCCTCCGGACCGAAGGCCAACCGCGCAGCGACGCGCACCCGACGCGCATGCAAGCCTTCCGCCAAAGCGGATAGCAGCAGCACCAGGAGGGCGGCGGTCAAGGGGTTCATGGGGGCGGCGGGGCGGCCGTCTTCTGGGAAATAAGCCGCCCCGCCGAAGCGAGGCAAACTGCAATGCGCTCACCACCCCCTTTATGCTACGAACCGGAGGCGATGACGGCGTGAACAAACCAAGAAATGTCGTCCGGAAAGGGGACGGGTCAGGGGTACCCCCCCCTCAGGCGCCGACCATCCGCATCCAAGCGCTGAGATTATAGTAATTCGAAACGCGGGCAACCTTGCCGTCCTTGACCTCGAAGAAGGCGCCGACGCGCAGGTGATACTTCTGTCCGGTGGCGGGCGGGAGTCCCTCGTCCGTCTTGAGATATTCGCCGCGGATGTAGAATTCAGCGGCAGCGCGGCTGGCGTCTGGACCGGCGAAGACGACAAGATCCTCCACCTGCTCGCGGTAGGAGCGGTCCATGCGGCCGAGGAAAGCGCGGAAGGCCGGGATGCCGACCTCGACCCCGCCTTCGTTGATCTCGTGGACAATATCGGGATGCAGGAGCGCGAGCAGCGCCTCACGGTCGCCGGAGTTGAAAGCCTGGTAGTACTGATTGATGAGCGGGTGCATGGGTTCAGGTAAGGAGACGGAGTGGGCGGGCGGCGAGTTTGGAGGGATCGGTTTCGCCGGGCGTCGCGCGATGACGGCGCAGAAGCGCAAGGTCGACGTCGACAGTGAGGGCGTGGTCCCCTTCCGCGCAGACCGGGGTAGCGAGGTGACGCGGCTCGTCGCGGAAAGCGGCCTGCGAAGGCGCGAAGGCCGCCGCGCGGCCGACGTTCTCATCGATGAGCACGGAAGCGGTGCGGCCGACGAGATGGCACACGCCGACATGGCAGCCGAGCTCGACCGCACGTGCGTCGGCACAACGTCCCACGCGCTCAACTCCCAGAAGGGTCTCGGTCGCGCTGGGTACGAGCATGAGTTCAACGCCCTGACCACGCAGGAGCGAAGCGAGCTCAGGGATCTCGACGTCGAGGCAGATGACGACGACACAGCGTACGCCACGGAAAGACCAGAGACCGACACCCTCGCCACCGACGAAGGCGGCTTCCCATGGCGTGAGGTGCAGTTTATCCTGATGACGGAAGGCGAGACCATCCCAGATCGGCGCGCGATTACGAAGTAGCCCGTCTGGGCCGAGGAATGGCACGGTACCAAGCACTACTCCCTTGTTGGCCTGCGCCAGGCGCGGGGCGAGACGGGGCCAGAGCTCCGTCCAGAAGAGTCGCGCCACGCCGCGGAGCTTATCTTCCTCCGCCACGAAAGGCTCAAGGCCCATCCAGAGAAATTCCGGGAGCACGACAAGGTCCGCACCATCGTCCCAGGCTTCGCTCACCTGCCTGCAGACACGGTCAGCGAAGGCGTCGGGCGAGGCGGCGGGGGTGCCGACGTCGAAAGTCAGCAAGGCGAGGGTCAGGCGGTCCATGTCTTCGTCCAGAAGGTAAGGGTCTTAGGAGATTCCTGTTCTTCGCCGACTTCCTTCCAAGAGAAAACGGCCTGTAGCTCGGGGCGACGGCGGTAGCCTAGACGAATCCAGAAAGCGTCCAGCGGTCGATGGCCTGCGGGCCGAGCCGGGTGATCGGCGGGTCGTTCGACCGCGCAGAAGGCCGTCGTACCCAGGCCCAGCCGGCGGGCGTGCGCTTCGCGACGGGCGAAGAACTCCGCGCCAAGACCGCTGCCGCGGAATTCGGGCAGCACGATGCTTTCACCAAGGTAAAGGATGTCATCCGTCGGCACGCCAGCGCGCACAAACGGGGCGCGAAAATCTACGTTCTCGTCAGCCAGCGGCAGGCACGTGGTCGCACCGACCGTCCGGCCGGCCTCATCGCGGGCAAAGACGACGAGGCTGTGCGGGCAATCGAGATAGGCGCGAAGATATTTCCGCTCATACGCCAAGTCGCCTGCGTAGAGATACGGAAACTCGCGGAAGACGGCGATGCGCAGCTCGCCCAGGACATCGATCCACGGCGCCAGCTCGGGCCCGCGGACTTCGATGAGCTGGAAAGCGGACGGCATGCGGGGGAATTAAAGCCGGATGCGCAGGCGCGGCGAGATCGGCGTACCGGCGTCGCGACGGGGCGCTTTCGGCCCCTTACCTGGCGTCTCATCGTCCGCCGCGAGGGCCTTCTCAAATTCCTTGGGTATCGGCGACACGGCCTTGAAGTCGACCTTCGCCCCCTGCCATTCGAAGGAAAGCTGCGTCGACTCGGCGTGCAGGAAGAGGCGCTTGAAGCCGCGGGCGGTCCCAACGGCCTTATTAAACTCGAAATCGCCGTACGTGCGGTCGCCGAGAATCGGATGGCCGTGCGCTGCCGTCTGCACGCGTAGCTGATGCGTGCGGCCCGTGCGCGGCTGGAGCTGGATGAGGGAAAGCGGGAGTGTGCCGCCAGCCGCCCGCTGCCATGCGTAGACCGTGACCGCCGGGGCGCCAGCGGTAGCGGTCTCGGAACGGACGCCGCCGCCGGGGCCCTTCGACTTCGACATCTGATCCTGCCACGTGCCGCGCGGGGTGCGCAGGCCGCGACCGCGGATGAGCGCGACGTATTGCTTCGAGACCTGCGAGCGGGCGAACATCTTGCGCACGAGGTCGGCGACACCCGTATCAAGCGACAGCAGCAACGTACCACTGGTCGGGGAATCAAGCCGGTTAAGCAGGTAGATGCGACGGATGCCGCCCTTGCCGTCGCGAACATGGAAGGCCTCTTCGTCGAGCGAATAGTTGCCCGTGATCAGGATCGTACCCTTCTCCGCGACTTCACCGGGATTGGGATGCGAGAGGATGCCATCCGGCTTCTCGACTGCAATGAGTCCGCATTCGTGCGTCGCGACCACGCGCACGCCGCGTCCGAACGGAATCCAATCAGTGGCCAGAGTCATCAGTAGTAATGGAAGTTGATCGTGACCGTGTCGCTCTCGCCATACATGGCGACCATATCCGCTCGCCAGATATCATAAGGGGCCGGCGCCATCACGGCATCCTTGCAGGCTAGGCTCATCACGCGGGTGACCTCACTGCCGAGGACCTGGGCGTCCGTGACGGTACCGTCGCGATGCAGCCGGAACCGCACGATGACGCTTCCGCGGGTGACGCCTTCGAAGCGTGAACGCTCGATGATACTCCACCAGCTGGATTGAATGGCCTCCAGCATGCGCTGGGTGTAGTCGCCGTAGTTACTGAAGCGTGCGTCGATGGCGATGGAACCGGCGCGGTTAACGCCGACAGGGCGACGGAGCAGGAGTCCGTAGGTGCCGGAAGGAACGCTGGCACGCGGACGATCAGGATTGGCCGCGACGGGCGCGGGCGCAGGCTTCGCGACCGACTTACCCGGGCCGGGCGGCGGCGCAGCCTTAACCGGGGCAGCCATAGCGATGGACGGCTGCGAGATGGGGGCCACCTCAGATTGGTCAATCGAACGGGGCTTGCCCTGCGCAATCCTGAGCTGCTCGGACGTACCGGCGGATTTCGGCAGAGGCGAGTTGGTCGGCTTCTTTTCCGGCACGGGCTGGGCGGCGGTCTGATTGCGGGAGGACGTAAACGGCGCGGTCTTAGGGACCGCTTGGTTAGCGACCGGATTCGTCTCGGCAAAGCGGAGTTTTGGCGGCAACCGGGCTTCGTCAATCTTCACCGGGGCCGTCAGGACTTCGACCGGGCGGACAAAGGCGACGACTTTCTGGAAGCTATCCGGCAGAAGCCAGAAGAGCAGCAGGTGCAGGCCGAGCGAGACCGCGACGGCGATGGCCGCAGATCGGAATTCGGTGTTTTGCTCAGACTGCACGAGCCGAAGTTAGGCGACCGTGGCCCGACTTCAAGCGTAGGCGGGAGCGATTATCGGCCGGCGAACTCCTGCGTGAGCGCCGCCAGCGTCCGGCGACAGTCCTCACGCGTGCCGATCACCACATAAAGCTGGTAGCCGTAGTCGCCGGGCTTGATGCCAGCGGGCGAACGGAGGCGGAACACGCAGTTCCACTTCACGACCTTGTCATGCTCGAACTTGAACCGTCCGTAGCCGACGGCGGGCTGACCCGCCGGCGGGCGAGTCGGCGTGAAGACACCCATGGCATGGTCGCCGGAAGGGGTCGAAAGCACGACCGGGTCGCGCTGCTCGCCGTTCTGGCGCGGGAGCGGGACGAGCGTCGAGGTCTTGGCATCGAAGCGGAGTTCCTCGCTGAACGACCAAGGCATGTAGCCCGTCAGCGCCTCGACCTGCAGATAAGTATGCGGACGATCCCCGGGGACGGTGAACATCACCCGGTAATCGAGCACGTGGTCCATCTGCGGCCGGCCGATGCGCACCTGCTTGGTGAGGACGTGGTCGGAAAGAAGTCGGTCGTTCAACGCGACGTGACCACCGGACTTCATGCCCGGAGCCAGCCAGAAGGCCATGCGGGTGCGGGTCGTCAGCACGCCGTCACTGACGGAGAGCCCCTCGAGGCGGCTGGTCGACTTCGGTCCGAGCGCGTCGACGACCGAACCGGCCTCCGTCGGATTATAACATTCGACATGATAGACCCCGTCGACATCGGCATTGATCGCGGACTGCAGCTGGCGGCCATGGTCATGCGAATCGATAAACTCGACGCCCGCCCACTTCACGGAATCAATCGCGCCGGCCAGACGGCTCGTGGTCCGGATGACCAGCGGCTTACCGCCCATCATGCCAGCAAGTTCAGCGTCACCGCTCACGGCAGGCGCCTGGGCGAGGAGCAGCGTAGGCAGTAACAGGAGGAGCGTTTTCATGCGGTGAGCCTTTCGAGGATACCCAGCGCGGCGAGGCGTGCTTTTACAAATTCGACCGGCAAGCCCATGATGGTGGAAATCGGCTGCTGGAAATCCGCGATGATGATCTCCTTGCCCTGCTGGATGCCGTAGGCGCCCGCTTTGTCCAAGGTGTCCACTAAAGACTGGTAGCGCGTGATATCGTCTTCGGAGAGGTCACGGAAACGCACCCAGGCGGTAACGTCATGCGACTCGTCAATACCCAGCGCCGGACAAAGCAGGCAGACGCCAGTATGCACCGTGTGCTCGCGGCCGGATAGGTTGCGAAGCATCGCTCGCGATTCCGAGAGATCGGCCGGCTTGTTCAAGGCACGTTCGCCGAGGGCCACCGTGGTGTCGGAGCCAAGCACGAGGGCCTCCGGGTGCAGGCGGGAGACCGCCGCGGCCTTCAGGCGAGCGTTATGCAGGACCATCTTGGCCGGATCGGTCGTCGGGTCCTCGTGCTCGGTCACCGCGGCCACCACGACGCGATGCGGAATGCCCGCTTCACGGAGCAGTTCCGTGCGCCGGGGCGAAGCGGAGGCAAGGATGAGGACGAGCGGCGATGACACCCACAGAGATGAATGAAATAACCCTGATAAGACAACCGCAGAGGTCCATGGCCCCAGGGAACCATTAATCCGTTAAGGGAACTTTCGACCTCGGCTTGCAGTCGAAGTTCATAAGGCTTTTATGAAGGGCCTGCCCTGATGACTTTGCGTCTACCCACCCCCTTTGCCCTTGCCTTGACGGCCCTCGCCCTAGGCGCCGCCCCCCTTTGGGCCGCCGGTGACGATCTGGCAGAGAAAGCGGTCACCCTCTTGGACTCCCGTTGCTTCAAGTGCCACAGCCACTCCGCCGGCAAAAATAAGGGCGGCTTAGTCATGGATTCCCTGGCCGGTCTCACCACCGGTGGTGACGGTGGCGCGGCTCTCCTTCCCGGCGACCCCGCCAAGAGCCTCTTTCTTCAGAACATTCTCTCGACGGACCCCGAAGTCATGATGCCGCCGAAAGGCGACCGTCTGACGAAAGAAGATGTCACGCTCCTCCAAGACTGGGTAAAGTCCGGGGCGACCTGGCCCAAGAGCCGCACCAAGGCGCCCGTCGCGGGCCGCTATCTTCCTGGTACCATCGGCGATAAGGAAAAAGGCTGGTGGGCTTATCAGCCCGTTAAGCTTCCTGAACTTCCCGCGGGCAAGTCCCCCCATCCGATTGATCGCTTCATCGACGCTCGCCTCGCCAAGGATGGCCTGACGCCTTCCGGCGAAGCCGACCGAAGCGTCCTCATCCGCCGCGTCACCTTTGACGCTACGGGCCTACCGCCTTCGCCCGAAGAAGTCGCCGCCTTCGTCCAGTCCACCGATCCTCTGGCGTATGAGAAGCTCGTCGACCGTCTCCTCGCCTCGCCCGCCTACGGTCAGCGCATGGCGCGCGCTTGGCTCGACCTCGTGCGCTATGCTGACAGCGACGGCTTCCGCATCGACGACTTCCGCCCGACCGCCTGGCGCTACCGCGATTACGTCATCCAGGCCTACAACGAGAACAAGCCCTACGACCGCTTCATCCACGAACAGATTGCAGGTGACGAACTCTTCCCCGGCGACCCCCAGGCGCTCACCGCCCTCGGCTACCTCCGCCACTGGATTTACGAATACAACAACCGCGACGCCCGCAGCCAATGGGACAACATCCTGAACGATATCACCGACACCACCGGCGACGTCTTCCTCGGCGCCGGCATGCAGTGCGCCCGCTGCCACGACCATAAGTTCGACCCCATCCTCCAGCGCGATTACTACGCCCTCCGGAGCTTCTTCAATAACACCCTGCCGGTAGAAGATCGAATCGCATGGACGACCAAGGAGGCCAGCCAACACGCCCGCAAGCTGGCTGCTTGGGAAAAACAGACCCAGTCGATCCGCGACGAGCTCGCCGCGCTGGAAAAGAAATACCGCGAGACGGCGACCCAGAACGCCGTGAAGATCTTCCCTGAAGACATCCAGGCGATGATCAACAAGCCCTTGGCCCAGCGCACCCCTTACGAGCAGCAGGTCGCCGCCCTCGCTTGGCGGCAGGTCGACTACGAGTACAACCGCCTCGACCGCTCCATCAAGGGCCCGGATAGCGTCAAGCACGCCGACCTGAAACGGAAGTTGGCCGAACACGACAAGCAGAAGCCGGAAGAGCCGCCGTTCATCCTCACCGTCCGCGAGAC
>CAIKWA010000119.1 GCA_903831005.1 uncultured Opitutia bacterium | reverse complement strand
GCTGCCGCCGCCCGCTCCGGTGGTGAAGGAGTTCGGGTCTTTCTTCCCCGTAATGTCGGTGACGGTCGAGACGACCCAGACCACGGCGATGACGACCAGGATGCCATGGATTAGCATCGAGAGAGCCAAGCCTTCCCCGCCCAGTCGCTGCCAGAGCGTGCGAGTGGGTCGATGGAGCGGCGCCGCGGAGGACGCTGACGGCGATTCGTCCTGGGGAGAGGACATGAGGGTATTTCACTAGTCTATATTTTTCTTACAACCGCCAAATGGGGCTCGGCCCCGTCGCCGGCGGAATCGGTAGCTTCGGCGGCCGAGTATTGCTCCCGCGGCCTACCCCGTCATCTTCCCGGCATGGATTCCCGGCTTCACGACCTCGAAGAACGTCTGACCTTTCTGCAGCGCCATGTGGAGCAGCAAGACCGGGTCATCCTCGAGCTTTCCCGTGAGGTCTCGAAGCTCTCCGACCGTCTGGCCCGCACTGAAGCCAAGTTGACCCAGTCCGCCGACGCCGGCGACCAAGCCCCGCCCGCCGACGAACGGCCGCCACATTGGTAAGCCGACTGATGTGTGGCCGCGTCACCCAGTTTTCCCGTTGGGAGGAGATCGTGAAGAGCCTCGGTGCTCCGTCGGCCGAGGTCTCGCCCCGTTATAATATTTCTCCAGGCACACCGCTGGTCTCCGTCCGTCGTGAGCAAGGCGTCCTCCGCACCGAGGCCTTACCTTGGGGCTTCGTCCCGGCTTGGGCTCCAGCCGACGAACAGGAAGGCCACGCCAACGCCCGCGCCGAAGGCATCTTTGACCGCCCGACGTTCCGCGACTCGGCCCGTCACCGACGCTGCGTCATCCCCATCGACGGCTACTATGAATGGAAGACGGAAGGGAAGCTGAAGTCGCCGTACTATTTCCGCGCGGCCGACGGCGGCCCGCTTGCGGTCGGCGGCCTCTGGTCGCTCCACCTCGCCGCTGACGGCACGCACCGTCGCACGCTCTGCTTGGTGACGGTCGCACCGAATCGCGAAGCTGGCGAGATCCACTCGCGCATGCCCGTCGTGCTCGCCGGGGCGGCCCGCCAGGCCTGGCTCTCCGAGAAGGCTTTCGACGTCCAGGATTTCGGGCGACTCGCCGTGACCGCACCGGACCGGGCGTTGGCGATGCACCGCGTGTCGCCCGACGTCAACCGGGTCGCGATCGATGCGGAGCGCCTGGTGCATCCGCTGATCGGCGCGATGGACCAGCCGGACTTCTTCGGGGATTTGCTTGGCTAATGGGACGTTTTTCGACAGACCTCAGGTATGGCCGATCCGTTGCACACCCCCAAGACCGTGGAGAAGCCGTGGGGGCGCGAAGTCTGGTTTGCTGACCAGAAGGCTTACGCCGGTAAAATTCTCGAGGTGAAAAAGGGCTGCCGGCTCAGCCTGCAGTATCACGAGCGCAAGACGGAGACACTCTATCTGGTTTCCGGTAAGATGGTCCTGACTTTTCGCGCGCTTGCATCCGGCGAGACGCCCTCGGCCTCACTCGTTACGCCCGCTGATCAATCCGTCTGGCTGCCCGGACGCACCGTCCACATTCCGGTCCGGACCATCCATCGATTTGAGGCCCTCGAGGACAGCGTCTTGATCGAATCCTCGACGCCTGACCTGACTGACATTGTCCGCCTGCAGGATGATTTCTCGCGTCCGGCTCGCGACTGACCCCTTTCTATTACTATGCGCAAAGTATTAGCCTTTGACCTGGGCGGCACGAAGTTCGCCTTCGGGGTTGTCAATCAGGACGGCACCGTCCTCGGCTCTGGCCGCGTTGAGACATTCGCTGAAAAGGGCCCACAGCAAGCTTGCGAACGCGTGGCCGAGGCCGCGCACCAACTTCTCGCTGAACTGAAGCTCAAGCCGGTCGATTTCGTCGCCATCGGCGTCGCCTCGCCTGGCCCCCTCGACATTACCCGCGGCTGCGTCGACGGTTCGCCGAATCTCCCCGGCTGGACCGGTTTTTCGATCACAGAGTATTTGAGCAACTCCTTTGGCGGCCTGCCCGCCCGTATCGATAATGACTGCAACGCCGCCGCGCTCGGCGAATACCGCTTCGGCGCTGGCAAAGGGAAGAAGAACGTCGTCTACATCACCGTCTCCACCGGCATCGGCGGCGGCGCGGTCATCGATGGTCGCCTGATGCGCGGCTCCAACGGCAATGCGGCCGAACTCGGTCACATTCCCCTGACGATGGATGGACCTCGCTGCGGCTGCGGCAATCCCGGCTGTTGGGAAGTCTACGCCTCCGGCACCGCCATTGCGCGTCGCACCCGCGAAGCCCTCACGGCCGGCCGCCCCTCGAGCATCGTCAAGTTCGCCGGCAGCATCGACCAAGTCACGACGCACCACCTCTTCCAGGCGATGGCCGAAGGCGACGCGCTCGCCAACGAGATCTGGGCGGAGTCCATCAACTACCTCGG
>CAIKWA010000118.1 GCA_903831005.1 uncultured Opitutia bacterium | reverse complement strand
GGGCGACCTCGGACGGTCCCTGTTCGTCTTGCACCGGATTGGGTTTACCTTGCCTCGTCGGGTACCCTTCGAGCGGTGGGCTCTTACCCCACCTTTTCACCCTTACCTCGTTCCTTGCGGAGGAGGCGGTATCTTCTCTGTGGCACTATCCGTCACGTCTTGCGACGTGCCCCGACTTGCGGCGGGAATCCTGCCCTGTGGTGTCCGGACTTTCCTCACGGATTACTCCGCGCGAACGCACATGTATGACTGTCCAAGTAAGCTAGTGTACGGCGGGCCTGCAGGGAAGGGCAAAACGAGAGACTTAGGCCTTGGAAACTTAATTTAGCGGGTTTGATTAGGAGTACCCCATGCGAATCCTCCTCCTCGCCCTGTTTTCTCTCATGACCGCCCGTGCCGCCGAACCTATCAAAGTCGCCTGTGTCGGCGACAGTATCACTCAGGGGGCGGGCGCTAAGTCGGGTCAGTCCTACCCGGCCCAGTTGCAGGCTTTGCTCGGTGACGGCTATCAGGTCGGCAATTTCGGCGTCAGCGGACGCACGCTCCTGAAGAAGGGCGACTTCCCTTACTGGAAGGAAAAGAAGTATCAGGACGCCCTCGGGATGGAGCCGGCGGTCGTGGTTATCATGCTCGGTACCAACGACACCAAGCCGCAGAACTGGAAGTTCGAGTCCGAGTTCGACGCCGATTACCGCGAGCTCGTGAAGTCGTTCCAATCTCTTAAGTCCAAGCCGAAGGTCTTCGTCTGCCGCCCCGTGCCGGTTCCCGGCAAGGGCAACTACGGTATCAACGAGGAGAATATCCAGAAGGAGATCCCGCGCGTCGACGCACTCGCTAAGGAACTCGGCTGCGGCGTGATCGACATGCATGCCGCTCTCGTGAAAACCCCGGAGTTGCTACCGGATCGCGTGCATCCGAACACCGCGGGTGCTGGCGAGATGGCCAAGGCCGCGGCCAAGGCGATCGCAGGCAAGTAAGCCTCAGCGGCGCGTAGCCGGTGGGCCGAGGATGCGACCGAGCACGTCTTGGGCGGCGGCTCGTAGCTCCTGCCAGCGGTGAGAAGGGTGGGAGGGACCGTGTGCGATGAGTTGCAAGGTGCTACGCCATTCCAAGACCGCCCGTTCGAGGTCACCTTGGCCCGGCCCGTGGCCATCGGCGCCGACCGGTGGAATCTTGCTGTGTAAAGCGAAGCCCTTGAGCGCCTCGGCGCAACCTTCGCCGAACCCGGCGGGCAGGCCTTCGCGAAGGTAACCTTCGGCGGTCAGGGATTTATAGGCCAGACGGCAACAGGCGCCCAGGCGGCTGGAGTTACGTCCGGCCGAGGCGACACGTTCGCCAGCGCGCAGCTCGGCGAGGTCCCAGGCGATGGCGTGGGTGTCATAGGCATGGTCCTCGAGGGCGGCGGCCACGGCGAGGCCTTCGCCGTGCTGGAAGAGCGAGGCGATATGGCCGCGCTCGGTCGGTCGCCCGGCGGCGTCGATCAGCCCGAGCTTCTTCCAGAGTCGGCCGGCGCGCGCCGCGTGCAGCGTGCCGCCTCCGAGGACTTCGCGCAGGTTGATATCCTGCTTCTCGACCTGTCGGCGGGGTGGATTGATGAGAGGGTGATTATCCGCGTCAGGCCAGACACGGACATCGGCACGGGAGTAGTCGAGCTTCACTTGGACGCTGTCTCGACCGAGGAAAATTCCCCCATGGGCCAGCCCGCCTTGGGTGAGCTTGGGGAGCAGCGGCAGGATTTCTTTCTCGAGCAGTTCGAGCTTCCAGGTGCGCGGACGGACTTGGCCGCCTTCAAGTCGGCGCAGGGCCTTCAATAACCATTCCGCCGGCGTGAGGTGCGAGGCTCCGGCTTCCTTGGGGAAGTGTGCCAAAGTGATGGTGCGTCCGTAGCGTAGGCCTTCGCTCGTCTCGAGCTTGCATGGTGTGCCATAGGGCAGGGCACGCAGTGAGTCGGGTTTGCTGAGAGCGGGGTGCCAGGTGTCCTTGACGTAGATGAGGGCCTGCGAGAGCGGAACGAGGTGCGTCGGGCGTTCTCGTTGCCAGGTGCCATTTCGTCCGCAGATCTCGTCGATGTGACGCGTGGCACCCGCGGCGGCCGCGGGTATGTCGGTTGGCAGGTCTTCGTCCAGACGGTCGAGCGCGAGGTCGATTGGTTCACGGGTGAACAGCGCCTTGGCCAATTTAGCGGCGGCGGCTTTTGGTTCGTTGGCCCGACGCATCAGAGAGAGGAAGGCCGGCCAGTCGAGGGCTTCGCTGCGTTTGAGTTGCAGCGGCTTCGCTTCGCCGAGACGGGGGCTGTCGCCGGTCCAGAGCGCGAAGCCGCGGTCGTCGAGCCCGCGGCGGCCGGCGCGCCCGAACATCTGCAGCAACTCGTCGGGGCGGACTTCCCGTTCGGCATGTTCGGCGGCGTAGCGTCGATCGGTGACCAGCACCGAGCGGAGTGAGAAGTTGATGCCCGAGGCGAGACCAGTGGTCGCGACGACTACGCTGAGTTTGCCGGCCTTCGCCCAGGGTTCGATCAGTTCCGTACGCTGGTTGAAGGTCAGGCCGCTATGGTGCAGGCCGACGCCTTGGCGGAGGAGGCGATTAAGGTCATCGCCGGCCATGGCGCGTTGGCTGGGCGAGAGTTGGGGGCCATTGCCGAGGGGGAGTCCGGCGGCGATATCGCGGGCGATCTGCTCGGCAGCCCGTCGGCGGGGGGCGAAGACCAGGATAGGCCCAAGGTCAGCAAGGATGGCGCGGATGACCGCTCGGGCGATGTGGCCCTTGATGCCGGTCGGTTCGTGGGCCTCGAGTGCGTCTAGGGAGACCTCCTCGAGGGGGATGGGGCGGGTGTGCTCCTCGATGAGGGTAACTTTGCGGCCGAGGCTGCGGAGCCATTCCGCCACCGCCTTGGGGTTGGAGACGCTGCCGCTGAGCAGGAGAAGCTGGGTGGAGGGTGGGGCGATGGCTAGGACCGTCTCGTAGGCCGCGCCGCGACGGGTATCGGCCAGCATCTGGTATTCGTCTACGACCAGCAGGTCCGGATGCCTGCCTTCGAGGAAGCGGTGGCGTTGGGTCTCTAGGGTGGCCACGACCACTGGGGCGCCCAGGTTGTCGCTGACGTCCCCGGTCGCGATGCCGACGTCCCAGCCCAAGGCCAGCCACTCGGCCCGCTTGTCATTGGCCAAGGCACGGGTGGGGACGGTGTAGACCGCCTGGCCGCGATGCCCCCCTTTGATGAGGAGTTCGAAGACGTGGGTCTTGCCGGCGCCGGTGGGGGCTTGGATGACCACGTCCTCGCCTTGGCGGAGGGCGCGGAGGGCGTCCTGCTGCCAGAGGTCGGGGAGGATGATCCGTGAGTCCGACATGGCGACTTTCCATCAAAGCGTGGACGACCTTAGACGCAAGCCGAGGGGTTTGCGGTTGCGAGATTTCCTGTGCTCGTGCTACGACTCTCGTCGCATGGCTATCAGCACCGATCTCGCCCGCGGGCTTAAGAAAGTCGACAAGGACCTCGACTTCATGATGACGTGCTTCGTCGAGGTGCTCGAGCAGCTTGATCACAAGGATCTCGCCGGCACTTTGCCGTGGATGGGTAAGCGCAAACTGCGCGGTGTGCAGATCTTTTCGTACCGCGGCGTGCAGGCGTACTCGATCGCTTTCCAACTTCTGAACATGGTGGAAGAAAATGCTTCCGCGCAGTCCAAGCGACTCCGCGAAGACAAGCATGGTCTCGCCTCTGATCCCGGTTCGTGGGGTCGTGCGCTCCGCGCCCTGAGTGAGGCCGGCCTGACCGACAAGCAGATCGCTAAGCGCCTCAACCGCATGCGCGTCGAGCCCGTGCTCACCGCGCACCCGACGGAAGCCAAGCGCGCCACGGTCCTCGAAATCCACCGCGAAATTTACAAGCTGTTGGTCCGTCGCGAGAACAACATGTGGACCGTCGCCGAACAGCGCGCGATCCGCGAGGAGATCAAGGTCGCGCTCGAGCGTCTCTGGCGCACCGGCGAAATTTATCACCAAAAGCCCGACGTCGCATCGGAGCTCCGGAATATTAATTACTTCCTCTCGAAAGTCTTCCCGGACGCCGTGGTCAGCATGGACCTGCGCCTGCGTCAGGCCTGGGAAGAAGCAGGCTTCGATCCCGCCCGCGTCGAGCACCCGGATTCATTGCCCCAGATTGCTCTGGGTACTTGGGTGGGTGGAGACCGCGACGGCCACCCACTAGTCACGGCGGAAGTCACCGCCCGCGCCCTGAATCTCTTCCGCACCACCGCCGTCGCCATTTGCAACGAACGCCTCGAGACCCTCGGACAGCGCCTCTCTCTCGGCGATCACCTGCAAGAGCCGCCGCCCGTATTCCTGCGGCAGGTCGCCAAGCACGCCGCTGCTCACGGCGAAGCCGGTGCGGACGCCGTCAGCCGCAACATCGGCGAAACTTGGCGTCAGTACATCAACTTGACGCGTCTTCGCCTGCCGAACGCCGAAGGCGAACTGGGGGCCGGTCAGCACCGCACCCCCGAGGGCGTTATCGCCGACCTGCTGTTCCTGCGTGAGACCTTGATTGAAGTCGGCGCGGGTCGCATCGCCCGCGCAGAGCTCGATCCGCTCCTGCGCTTTCTCCGCACCTTTGGTTTCCATATGGCCGTCCTGGATATCCGCCAGAATAGTGCCTTCCACGATAAAGCCATCGGCCAGCTCCTCGCCGCCACTGGCCAGGACGATACCCACTATGCGCAGTGGGACGAATCGCGCCGCCTTGGCTTCCTCGACTCCGAACTGCGCTCGACCCGTCCGTTCATGCGCGAGCAGGCCAGTATCGGTACGGAGGCCGACGCCGTGGTCGCCTGCCACCGTACGCTCGTCACGCATATCGAGCAGTATGGCTCCGCCGGCCTGGGTTCGCTAATCGTTAGTATGACCCGCTCGGTCTCGGACCTGCTGTCCGTCTACTTGCTTGCCCGCGAAGCTGGACTGACCGCTGGCGGTGCGGAGGACGCCTACTGTCTCCTCCCGGTTGTCCCGCTCTTCGAGACGATTGGCGACCTTGAGCGTAGCACCGGCATCATGGACTCTTTCCTGTCGCATCCGATGACCAAGCGCACGCTGCAGGCCCGCCGCGACGCCGGCATCACCGACGGTCTCACGCAGCAGGTGATGATCGGCTATTCCGACTCCAATAAGGATGGCGGCATCCTGGCCTCGCTCTGGAACCTCTACCGCGCCCAGCAGAACCTCGCCGCTGTCGGCGAGAAGCATGGTGTCCGCATCGTCTTCTTCCATGGCCGTGGCGGAACCATCTCCCGCGGCGCCGGCCCGACCCACCGCTTCATCGACGCGCTTCCGCAGGGCTCGATTCAAGGCGAGATGCGTGTCACCGAGCAAGGTGAGAGCATCACCCAGAAGTACGCCAACCACATCACTGCGGTGAATAATCTCGAGCTGCTGACCGCTGGCGTGACTCAGAATACCTTCCTGCACGACGTCGCCGTCCGTAGTGAGACTGCGCAATCGAAGGTCATGGACCGCCTCGCTGAATTCTCCCGTGAGGCCTACCAGTCGCTCATCCAGACTCCGCGCTTCATTGATTTCTTCCGCCAGGCCACTCCGATCGACGTCATCGAAGCCAGCCGTATCGGCTCGCGCCCATCCCGTCGTACCGGCGCCGCCTCGCTCGAGGACTTGCGTGCCATCCCGTGGGTCTTCGCCTGGAGTCAGGCACGCTTCTATCTCTCCGGCTGGTATGGCGTCGGCTCCGCGCTGGCCCGCCTTAAGGAAGAAGACCCCAAGGGCTTCGAGGTTATCCGTAAGAACTTCGACGGCTGGCCGCCCCTGCGCTATATGCTCAAGAACGCTTCCACCAGCGTCTTGGCGTCCAATCGTAGCATGATGAAGCTCTACGGAGCGCTCGTCACCGATAAGAAGCTCCGCAGCCTCTTCCTGAACCGTATCCTCGCCGAGCACAACCTGACCCGCAAGATGCTCGACGAGCTTTCTGGTTCGAAGCTCAGCGAAGGCCGTCCGCGTCTGCGCAAGGTCATTGCTCTACGCGAATCCGCCATCGACCTCCTGCACGAACAGCAGGTCGCGCTCCTCAAGGATTGGCGTAAGAAGGTGGCCGATGGCGACCGTAAGGAAGCGGACGCACTGCTACCGCAGATGCTGCTCTCGCTGAACGCCATCGCCGCCGGCCTCCAGGCCACGGGCTGATCGCGCAGACTGAGCCAAGCAGAAGGCCAGCTTCCGCGAGGAGGCTGGCCTTCTTGTTACCTAGGGCTTTAGGGCGTCAGACGTGCTTCCAGAAATCCATCAGGAAGCGCGTGGCCAGCTGGGCGAGGAAGACAATGTTCCAAAAGATCAACTGAAGGCCGAGGGAGGGCCCGAAGCCCATGCTCAGCACCTGGGCGGAGGCGCTGGTGACCAGCAGGACGACCGTAGCCGTACAGAGCGAGATGACGAGAATCTCGATGGATTTTGGGATGAACCCCGAGAGGCTCGTGTCGGCCATGCAGATGGCGGCGAAGGTCAGGGCAACGGAGACGAGGCCCGTTAGGCCGATGCCGAAGATGGTACCGTCCTTGCCGAAGAAGTGCGTGGCAGCGAGTCGACCGAGAAGCGGTACGTAGACCACGACCATTGCAAGGGCGACCCAGAAGCCCATCGAGCCGTAGTCCTGGCCGAGCACCTTCTCGGCGTAGTTCTCTACGGCATGCTTGATGATGGCTTCTTTAATCGGATTGGTGAAGGCGATGAGCACCTCGGAAACCTAGCCTTCTCAGGCCTCTTGTCCACGCCTAAGGCGCAGCCTTACCGCGTCCACTCCTCGCGGGCCGAGGCCCAGAGGTCGTAGTTCAGCGGGCGCTTGCCCGTCGGGACGAGGCGGAAATATCCACCCGAGGCCTTGATGATCGCGAGCCCAGCGGCGACGTCCCAGAGGTTCGTGCCGGATTCGTAATAGGTATCCGCGACGCCTTCGCCGACATAGGCGAGGGCCAGTGCCGCAGAGCCGATCATGCGAATCTTCTTATAGCGGCCGACCTGCTGAACGAAGAGCTGCATCGCGGGGCCGGACTTGTCGGCGGCGGCGGGGAAGCCCGTCATGATGCAGGCGTCCTTGATATCGGTGACCCAGCCGGGCGTGATGTGGATGCCGTTTAGGAAGCTACCTTCGCCGACGACTCCGAGGTAGGTCTTCTTGCCCGTGAAGTCGTGGATCACGCCGAGCACCGGTTCCTTGCCACGCATCAGGCCCAGCGAGACGCAGGTGGAGGGCTGGCGGCGGAGGTAGTTGTAGGTGCCGTCGAGCGGGTCGACGACCCAATAGAGACTGTCGCCATCGTAGAGAGAAGCGTCGCCCCCGAGTTCTTCGCCGATGACCGGGATGCCTGTGGCCTTGAGCATATCGCGCACCAGGTGCTCTGAATCGACGTCGGCTTGCATCTTCACGTCGTCGTCAGTCGAGGCATTCACCTTCATCTGGGCGCCTTTGGCCAGTAAGTCGCCGGCGGCGATGGCCGTGGCCAGCGCGACGGACTTGAGGCTTTCGATGGAGGGCGTGCTCACGTCCGCAACCTAGGCGCGTCGCCCACTCGGGGCAATCTCAGACAGTCCGCCGTCAAATCGCGATGACTTCGCGGAGGCCGAAGCGGGCGAAGTCGGCGGCGGAGCGACCATGAAGTCCGATGGCCCTTACGGTCACCCCTTGCTGGCGGGCGTGGGTGGCGAGTTCACGGAGAGCTTGAGCGTAGGAACAGTCGACGAAGAGGGCGTGGTTGAAGTCCAAGGTCAGGTGCAATGTCCCGCGCTTCAGGCGGCCTTCGACGGCTCGGGGCTCGGCGGCGCGGCCGAAGTGCAGATGGCCAGAGAGCGCGAGGCGCACCTCGGCGTCGCCTTCTACGACTTCGATCGTCTCCGGCTCTTCCTTTTCAGGGTGGGAGGACTTGCGGATGAGCAAAAAGATGAACGCCACGACCACGCCGAGGCCGACGGCCCAGATAAGGTCGACGAAGACTGTGATCAGGCAGGCAAGAACGAGTAGGATCAGATCCGAGCCGCCGGAGCGGAAGAGACGGGGCCAGAGAGGTAGCTCGGCCATGTACCAGCAGACCGAGAGCAGTACGCCTGCTAGCGAAGCCAGCGGGATGAGTTTCACTAGCGGGGCTAGGATGAGCAGAATGGCTAGCACCGTGCCCGCGTGAATCAGGCCGGAGACCGGGCTCTTGGCGCCGGCGCGGGCATTGGTGCTCGTTCGAGCGATGACCCCGGTGACCGGCAGGCCCATGAAGCAGGCAGAAGCGATGTTGGCGACGCCCTGGGCGGCCAGCTCGGTATCGGAGTCGTGGCGGTCGCCGGTCATCCCGTCGGCGACGACGGCGCAGAGGAGAGATTCGATGCCGACCAGAAGGGCGATGCCGAAGGCCAGCGGCAGGACCGACCAAGCCTTGGCGAGCCAGGCGGCTTGGTCGGGCAGGGCGGTGCTCCAGTCCGTCAGGCGGAATTGTGCGCTGATTTCCTTGAACTTGGACCCAATGGTCGGGATGGAAGCATCAGACACGCCTATGAGTGTCACGATGACGGTGCCGAGGAGGACCGCGATGAGGGCGCCGGGAATTTTCAGCGAGATTTTGCGGAGACCGATGATGAGGGCGAGCGTGCTGACCGAGACCGCGATGCAGCCGGTCTTGATGGGGTCTTCGTCATCGAAGACGTGCGCGATGCGGCCGATGAAGTCGGGAATCGCTGTAGTGGGGTCGGCGATACCGAGGGCGGAGTCAAGTTGCGTGCTACCGATGATGAGTGCGATACCTGTGGTGAAGCCGATGACGACTGGATAGGGAATATAGCCGATGGTTTTGCCAAGACGCAGGGCGCCAAAAGTCAGGAGCATCACGCCGGCCATCACGGTGGCGAGGGCGAGGCCAATGTAGCCATGGGTGATGACTGCCGCGGCGCAGATGCCGACAAAGGCGCCGGCTGGGCCGGCGACCTGCACGCGGGAACCACCGAGAAGCGAGACGATCACCCCGCCGATGATGGCGGTGTAGAGGCCTTGTTCGGGGCTGACCCCCGAAGCGATGGCCAGGCCGATGGAAAGGGGCAGGGCAACCACACCGACGAGCAGGCCAGCTGCGAGGTCAGCGAGGAAGTCGGCACGTCCGTAGCCTGCTTTCAGAGAGCGCGATAGCGCTGGCTTGAACCAGGGGGCTGGGGTCATGGCTGCAAGGTGGGATGCGCTCGTTTCGACTCAAGGGGAATCCTCCCAACAAGAAGCCCGACTCAATGAGTCGGGCTTCGGTGGACGATGGTGGCGAGGCTTACGGGAGCTCCGTCTTTCCCATCAGGAACTTGTCGCACTCGCGGGCGACGCCACGGCCTTCGTTGAAGGCCCAGACGACGAGGGACTGGCCGCGACGGCAATCGCCAGCGGCGAAGACGCCGGGGAGGTTGGTCACGTACTTCTCATGCTCAGCCTTGACGTTGGAGCGGGCATCGCGTTCGACGCCGAAGGCTTCGAGGAGAGGCTGTTCCGGACCCATGAAGCCCATGGCGAGCAGGACGAGCTGAGCAGGGCGGACCTTCTCGGTGCCGGCGATCTGCTGAGGGCCGAAGACGCCCTTGTCGTTCTTCATCCATTCGACTTCGACGGTGTGGACTTCCTTGAGGTTGCCCTGTTCGTCGGCGACGAACTTCGTGGCGGTGGTGAGGTAGACGCGAGGGTCGGAGCCGAACTTGGCGGCAGCTTCTTCCTGGCCGTAGTCGACCTTGTAGGTCTTCGGCCATTCCGGCCAGGGGTTGTCCTTGGCGCGGGTGAGCGGGGACTTCGCCATGATCTCGAGCTGAACGACTGACTTACAACCGTGGCGGAGCGAGGTGCCCACGCAGTCGGTGCCGGTGTCGCCGCCGCCGATGATGACGACATCCTTGCCCTTGGCAGTGAAGGACGCGTCAGGTGACTTGCCGTCCAAGAGGTTCTTCGTGTTGGCGGCGAGGAACTCCATCGCGAGGTGCACGCCCTTGGCGTCGCGGCCGGGGAGGGGAAGGTCGCGGCCTTTGGTGGCGCCGACGGTGAGGATGACCGCGTCGAAGTCCTTGCGGAGCTGTTCGGATGAGATGTCGACGCCGACGTTGACGCCGCACTTGAAGGTGACGCCTTCGGCTTCGAGGAGCGAGATGCGGCGCAGCACAACTTCGTTCTTATCGAGCTTCATGTTCGGGATGCCGTACATCAGCAGGCCGCCCGGACGGTCGGAACGTTCAAAGACGGTGACGTTATGGCCGGCGTAGTTGAGCTGCGCAGCGGCAGAGAGGCCGGCGGGGCCGGAACCGATGACGGCGACCTTCTTGCCGGTGCGCTTGGTCGGTGCGCGGGGGATGATCCAGCCGTTGTCCCAGCCCTTGTCGACGATCGAGACTTCGATGTTCTTGATCGTGACGGCCGGCTTGTTCATGCCGAGCACGCAGGAGCCTTCGCACGGGGCGGGGCAGACTCGGCCGGTGAATTCCGGGAAGTTGTTGGTCTTGTGGAGGCGTTCGAGCGCCTCATGCCAGAGGCCCTTGTAGACTAGGTCGTTCCACTCAGGAATCAGGTTGTTGATCGGGCAGCCGCTGGCCATCCCGCCGATGAGCTTACCCGTATGGCAGAACGGCACGCCGCAATCCATGCAGCGAGCGCCCTGCTTCTGGAGCTTCTCGTCGGTGTGATGGTGGTGAATCTCTTTCCAATCGCCGATGCGGGTGAGGGCATCGCGATCAGGCGGGAGTTCGCGCTGGAATTCGACAAATCCGGTAGGTTTTCCCATGGTGCAGAAGGTGCTTG
>CAIKWA010000117.1 GCA_903831005.1 uncultured Opitutia bacterium | reverse complement strand
TTACGACCTCATCTTTCCGCTGTTCCTCTTCATGGCTGGCGTCTCCACGCCGTACTCGCTGACGCGCCGGCTCACGGAAGGCGCTCGCGGCGAAGTCATCCGCAAGGTCATCCAGCGTGGACTGATCCTCGTCCTGCTCGGTATCATCTATAACAACGGCCTCCAGTGGAAGGGGCTGGAGAACATGCGACTCGGTAGCGTGCTTGGTCGCATCGGCCTCGCCGGCATGTTCGCCCAGCTCATCTTCGTGTTCAATTTCGAGACCCCTAAGCGTCTCTGGGCCTGGCTCGCCGGCATCCTCCTCGGCTACTGGGCGATGCTTTCGTTCGGCCATGCGCCGGGTTTCGCCGCCGGCGATCTCACGATGGAAGGCAACTTTGCCAGTTACGTCGACCGACTGCTGCTACCCGGTAAGCTCCACAAAGGAATCCACGACCCGGAAGGTCTGCTCGCCATAATCCCCGCGATCGGCAACGCCTTACTTGGCATCCTGGCTGGCTTGTGGCTGAGACGTTCTGCGGAGGAAGTCTCCGGCGATCGTAAGGCCGCTGGTCTGGCAATTGCCGGTGTCGCGCTGCTCGCCGTCGGCGGACTCTGGAGCTTCGTCTTCCCGTTGAACAAGAACCTCTGGACCAGCTCGTTCGTCCTCTGGACCTGCGGTTGGTCGAGTCTGCTGTTGGCTTCGTTCTATTGGCTCATTGACGTTCGCGGCTGGCTGAAGGCCTTCGGTGCCTTCTTCGCCGTCATCGGCATGAATTCCGTCCTCATCTACATGTCCGGCAAGTTCCTCAACTTCGACTTCACCGGACAGGCCTTGTTCGGCGGTCTTGCCCGGGCCTTCCCTCCAGCGGTGGCCTCAGTGGTACTCGTCACGGGTATCTTTGCGGTGAAGTGGCTGCTCTTCTGGTTCCTTAAGTGTCAGAGGGTTTTCCTCAAGGTGTAGGGTAGGGCGGGTCTTCGCTTGTCTTCCGGCTCGTCCGGATGAGGCTATCGGCATGGATGAACCCGAGCTGAAGATCACGCGGGGCGATATCATCGCCCGAGGTGTCCTCTGCTATTGCCCCAACTGCGGTAAGCGTGGCCTGCTCGCCTCGTGGTTCCGTCTGGGCAAGGCTTGCCGCTCGTGTGGCATGGACCTTGCCCGCTCCGCGGGAATTTATTCCGGCACGACCTCGATCGGCTATGTCGCCTCCATCGTCTTCGTCATCATCCCGGTCTGCTTCCTCGTGGCCTTCAAGGTCCTGTCCGTGACCGCTGGCGTGCTCCTCGGCATCTTCGGTTCCTTTGGTTTCATCGTCTTGATCTACCCCGTTATGCTCTGCTGGATGGTCATGGCCTACCATGTGGCCATGCCGGGCGAACTGCCTGCCAACGGTGGCCGCGAAGGCCGGGATGAGTGACCGCTAAGGGTCTTGACTTACATCTTCATATCTAGATAAGAAGATACTTACGATGTCTCGCTCGCTGCTCATCGATGCGCTCCGCAGTCCCGTACGCCCCACGGTGTCGGTGGAGTTCTTTCCGCCCAAGGACGCGGAGGGTGGGGCGCGCATGCTTAAGGTCGCCGAGACCCTGAAGCCGCTGGGCATCGATTTCGCCTCCCTGACCTATGGCGCAGGGGGAACTTCCCGCGACACCACGATCACCTATGGGGCGGAGCTCGTGAAGATGGGTATCCCGTTGATCGGCCACCTGACCTGCGTCGGTCATTCCCGCGCCGAGCTTGCTGGGATCATCAGTCAATATGACAAGGCTGGGTTCTCGGGCATCCTCGCCCTGCGAGGCGACCCGCCCAAGGGGCAGAAGGATTTCGTCGCGCATCCGGAGGGCTTCGCGCATGCGCAGGGGCTCGTCCGGCAGATCGCCGCGGAGCAGCCTAGCCGTTTCGCTATCGGCGTCGCCGGCTTCCCTGAGCGGCATCCGGACGCCGCCGATGACTTGTCCGACATCCGTTTCCTCGCGGGCAAGGTCGCGGCGGGAGCGGATTTCGTGACCACGCAGCTCTTCCTGGATAACGAGGATTACTTCCGTTTCGTCGCCCGCGCCCGTGCGGCCGGCGTGACGGTGCCGATCTTACCGGGCATCATGCCCGTCCTTTCCCTCAAGCAGGCCCGCAACTTCTGCGGCTTCTGCAAGGCCCGCATCCCTGATGCTTTGGTGCGCGAACTCGAGGCCTGCGGGCCGGACGAAGAGGCCCAGCGCAAGGTTGGCGTTTCTTGGGCGGTTCGTCAGGCGCGAGGCCTGGTCGCCCGCGGTGCGCCCGGTTATCACGTGTATATCCTCAATAAGGCCGAATCAGCGGTGGAGCTATTCGCGGCGTTGCGCGATTAAGTCCGGCGGACCTCTAATAGGTTTGTAAAGCCACCCCGCCGGTCGTGTGATGGCATATGGCCCCACCCCCTGTTTCCTCGGCAACCGGCTGGCAACGTGGCTTCTGGAGCCTGATGGCCACCCAGTTTCAGAACGCCTTTAGCGATAACGCGCTCAAACAACTTATCATCCTCGTGCTTCTGGCCGGCGCCACCAAGGCCAAGGCAGAGGAAGCCGCGAACGATCAGTTGGTCGCCTTGGTGACGGCGGTTTTCTCCGCGCCTTTCATCCTCTTCGCAATGCTGGGGGGCTGGCTGGCGGACCGTCACAGCAAACAGCGCATGATGGTCTATGTGAAGACGGCGGAGATGGGCATCATGGCGTTCGCGGGGCTCGCTCTGTGGCTCGAAAGCTTGCCGCTTTTGTTAGGTGCCATCTTCCTGATGGGCTGTCACAGTGCCATCTTTGCCCCTTCTAAGTATGGAATCCTGCCGGAAATTTTACCGCACGACAAACTCTCTTGGGGTAACGGTATCCTTGAGCTGCTTACTTTTCTCGGCGTCATCCTCGGCGTGGTCGCCGCCGGAATCTTCTCCGATGCATTCTTAAAGGAGGGGCGCGAGTGGATCGCCGGTCCGATCCTCGTGGTCATCGCTTTCGGCGGCTGGCTGCTCAGCCGACAAGTGACGCCCGTTCCCGCGGCCGATCCGACCTGCCCAGTCCGCATCAATCCCGTCACGGACCTCTGGCGTCAGCTCCGGATTATGAAGCAGGATCGCGATCTCTGGCGCGCCTGCTGGGGTAATACCGGCTTCTATTTCATCTCGGCCTTGGTGATGATGAACATGGTAGTCTTTTGTAAGAGCGTCTTAAATCTGACCGACACCCAGAACAGTATGATGAACGTATGGTTGGCCGTCGGTATCGGCATCGGTAGCGTCGTCGCGGGTTATGCCTCCCGCGGTCGTATCGAATATCGCCTCGTCCCGATTGGCGCTTTGGGCTTGGCCCTGAGCACCGTGCCGATGGGCATGGAGGGTGTCACGGCCGACACGTTCCGCATCTGCATGGCCACCTTGGGTTTCTCGGCCGGCCTTTTCATTGTCCCAGTCGTCTCCGTCATCCAGCATCGTCCTTCGCCGGAGAGCAAAGGCGCCGTGCAGGGCAGCGTGAGTAGCCTGAGTTTCCTCGGGATTATGGCTGCCGCCGGCGTCCAATGGGTTGCACGTGAGGCTTTCCACATCTCCTCTGCGCAGGTTTTCTGGGTGTGCGGGGTGTCGGCGCTCATCTGTGGAGCCTACGCAGCTATTTCCCGGGGCAGATTCATCGAGGTCGAGTAGGTCCGGGCGCTTCTTAATCTTGGATTAAGGGCGGGTAGGGTAGAATATAGGACCAGCCCCGATGCGCCTCCTGATTGTCGAAGATGAAGCCCCCCTGCGGAACGGACTGCTTAAGCTGCTCCGCGAGGAAGGCTACGCGGCGGATGGTGCCGCCAATGGCGAGGAAGGCCTCCATAAGGCGATGGAGTGTGATTACGATGCCATCGTGCTCGATTACCTCATGCCGGTCATGGACGGCCGCGAGATGCTGCGCCGTCTTCGCCATACGAAGCGGACGCCCGTCATGATGCTGACGGCCCGTAACTCGGTGGACGATCGCGTGGCCGGTCTCGATCTCGGTGCGGACGATTACGTCTCGAAACCTTACGTGCAGCAGGAACTGCTCGCCCGTCTCCGCGCCCTGGTACGCCGTAACCATAGTTCAGCCGCGGCGGTCATCTCCTTGGGTGGTGTCGTGATCGATACGACCTCCCGGCGTGTGACCAAGGACGGGAAAGATGAGCCCGTCACTGGAAGGGAATATGGACTCCTGGAATACCTGGCCCACCGCCGTGGCGCCGTGGTGCCGAGGGCCGAGCTCTACGAGCACCTCTTCGACGAGAATGAGGACACGCTTTCGAACCTCCTGGAAGTGCACGTCTGTAACCTGCGCCGCAAGTTGGGTGCTGACCTCATCAAGACGCGCCGGGGATTGGGTTATGTCATCGAGGCGGCCCCTAAGGCTCCGAGTCAGCCATGATTTTTCATTCCATTCGCTGGCGGATCCTAGCTTGGAACTTCGGCCTGCTCGCGGCTACGGCTTCCGTGCTCCTTGTTGCGTTCTACCGGCACGAGAATCAGGCCTGGCTCCAGGAGCTCGACCTGCGCCTCCGTCGAGAGATGACCCGTGGCATGGGCGCGCTCAACGAGGTCGTCCCAGGCATCGCCGGCCCGCGTAATCCCGCGCCCGCAGTGCGACCGAACGGCAAGGCCGCCGCCAGGGCGGACAGCCCGGAGCAACGCGCGACGAAGGCGAAGACAGCCTTGGCCGAGATTGCTGGTGCCGGCGTCTGGGTCCAGGTCGTCGACCTCGAAGGGAAATCACTCTACCGTTCCGCCAACGCGCCAGCCGAACCTGAACTTACCGCCCAAGCCTTGGCCGAACTGGCGACGAACGCGGACGACACCCCGGCCCGCCCGCAAGACCTCATGGTCACCCTGCCTGGCTATCGGGTCCTACTCCATCGCCCGCCGGGCCGTAATCTCGTTATGTTCGGTAGTCCGACCCTGCAGCTGGACGCCGCGCTCACTGCGCTGGCCCGGAGCCTAACGCTTACTGGTTTTGCCGTCGTTTTCGTCGGCTGCGGTATCGGCTGGGTGCTGGCTGGTCGTTCGCTCAAGCCCATCGATCGGATTGCTGCTGACGCCGAAGGCATCGCCGCCGGGGATTTTGGTCGGAAGATTGACGTCGAAGATACCGAGAGCGAACTCGGCCGCCTAGCCGTGGTGCTCAATGATACCTTTGGTAAAATGAACGCCGCCCGCGAACATATGGCGCAGTTCACCGCCGACGCTTCACATGAGTTGCGGACCCCGCTCACGGTCATCCTCTCGGACAGCCAGGGCGCCTTGCGTCAGGAGCGCACGCCCGAGGAATATCGTGCCACGCTCGAGACCATCAAGCAGGCGGCCTTGCGGATGAAATCTATTTCCGACGCCTTGCTTGAGCTCGCCCACGGCGACGCCGGTCGACCCGTCGCGCAGGATGCCTGCGACCTCGCGGATCTCGCCGATGAATCCGTCGCCTTGCTTGGCCGGGTCGCCCGCGAGCATGGCGCCACGCTCGTCTCACACCTCGAAGGCGCGCCCGTGGTCGGCGACGCCGGCCGTCTCGGACGCGTCATCCTCAATCTTTCCATCAACGCCATCCTGCATAACGAGTCCGGCGTGACCGTCACCGTGTCGACTGGTGTCGTCGACGGATACTCCGAGTTGCGCGTGGCCGATGACGGACGAGGTATCGCGCCGGAGAGCTTAGGAGGCATCTTCGAGCGGTTCCGTCGAGTTGATACCTCGCGCTCCCGGCATACCGGCGGGGCTGGGCTCGGCCTTGCGATCGTCAAGCAGACCGTCGAAGCCCATGGCGGCACTATCACCGTGGCCAGCGAGGTCGGCAAGGGCACCGTCTTCGTCGTCCGTCTGCCGAAGGCCTAATCAGACTGTCGCCAGCACCCGCTGCTTGATCTCGGCGATAGGCATCGCGTTAAGCAGGACGGGTGAGAGGCGGTTCTCGTTGATCAGCGGAAGGGCCGTGAGGCGTTCGCTGAGCACAAGGTTCCGGTTGGCGGCGACTTCGTCGACGCGATCCACCGGCGTGAAGCGCGGGGTGGATTTCAGCACCTCCGGGTTGGTGCGGAGGAGGTCGCCGATGGCCAGCACGACTTCGGCGAAGCGATCCAACTCCGACTTCGTGTAGGATTCGGTCGGCTCAATCATCAGACCGAAGACCTCGGGGAAAGCGACCGTCGGGGCGTGGAAGCCGAAGTCGAGGAAGAGTTTACCGACGCGGCCGATGATGCTCGCGCGCGGGATGCCCGAGGCCTCGATACGTTTGAAGTCTTCTTCGGTCAGTGTGATGATGAACTCATGCATGCGCGGCACGCCATCGGCCGCCGCGGGGAGTGAAGGGAAGGCCTTACCGAGCTTCGAAAAGAGGTAGCGGCTAGAGAGCACGGACATCGCGGACATGCGGCGGACGCCTTCCTTGCCGAGGCGTTGCAGGTAGGTATAGACGCGCACCTTGTGGGCGAAGTTGCCCCAGTGGCGGTGGAAAGAGCCGATGCTATGCTTCGGTTTGACCGGCACGTAGACGTCGCCCTGCTTGGCGATCTGGAATCCCGGGAGGAAGTCGACGAGGCGTTCGGAGACGGCCACGATGCCGTCGCCAGGGCCGCCGCCGCCATGCGGGACGGTCCAGGTCTTGTGAAGGTTATTGTGGACTGCGTCGACGCCGAGGGCGCCGAGGTTCACCCAGCCGGCGATGGCGTTCATGTTGGCGCCATCCATGTAGACGAGGCCGCCGACGCGGTGAATCTCTGAGGCCATCTGCTGGAAGTCGGTCTCGAAGACGCCGGAGGTGTTCGGGTTGGTGACCATCATGCCCGCGATGCGCGGACCGAATTCGGCAATCTTCGCGGCGAAGTCGGCCTGGTCAACGCGGCCGTCGGGGGCGGACTTCAGGAGCATGATGCCCGAGGGCGAGCCGTCGGGGTTGCGCTTGGTGGCGTAGCCGGCGGTGGTGGCCGTGGCGAAGTTCGTTCCGTGGGCCGAGGACGGAATCAGAATGATATCGCGGTGCTGGCCGTGATGACGGTGGTAGGCCTGGAAGAGTTTGAGTCCGACGAGTTCGCCTTGGGCGCCAGCAACGGGCTGGGTGGTCAGGCCGGCGAGGCCAGTGATTTTGCGGAACCATTCCTGCGTCTGCCAGAGGAGTTCGAGTGCGCCCTGCGCGTCCTCGATCGGCGCCTGCGGATGGAGGCCGGTGAAGCCCGGCAGTCCAGCGGCCCAATCGTTGATGTGCGGGTTGTACTTCATCGTGCACGAGCCGAGTGGGAAGCAGCCCGTATCAGGCGACACGTTGAGTTCGCCGAGCTTCGAGTAGTAGGCCTTCAGTTCGGCCAGCGAGAAGGAGGGTAGTCCGACGGCGCCTTGGCGAAGCAGCTTGGCCGGAATCTCGGCGAGCGTCTTCGTGCCAGCGGATTTGCCATAGAGGCCCTCGAAGAAGGCGACGAGTTTATCGGTGTCGGCAGCGGTCTGCAGGTCGCTGAAGGAGATCTTCAGCAGCGAGCAGTTGCAGGGCGTGCGGCCCGTAATGTCGACGCCCACATGCAGGCCAGCGGCCCGTCCCTTGGCGATGACGGCCGAGGCGGGCTCGGGGAGCATCAGGCTGAACTCGTTCCAGAAGGCCTGGTTCGCGTAGCAGACCTTGAGGCCGGAAATATTATGCAGCTGGGCGGCGGCGCGACGGGCTTGGTCGCGACCGGCGACGCAGCTAGCGGCCATGCCAGTTTCGCCGCGGGCGAGGATGGAGGCGCCGGCAATCGTGGCGATGAACGCTTGGTTGGAGCAGATGTTAGAAGTGGCCTTGTCCTTGCGGATGTGCTGCTCGCGGGTGGCCATTACCATCACGATGCAATCGCGGCCGGCGTTGTCCTTGGCCTTACCGACGAAGCGGCCGGGGGTTTCGCGGACTTCGTTCTTCTTCTCCGCGTTATGACGGACGGCGAAGATGCCCAGGCCGGGGCCACCGAAATTGGCGCCGATAGCGAGGTGCTGGCCTTCACCGACGAGAATGTCGGCGCCGGCGCGACCGTATTGGGCTGGGGCCTTGAGGCCGCCGGTGGCGAGGATCATCGGGTCGATGACTGCGATGGATTTCACACCGGCGTCGGCGCAAGCATCGGTGAGGGCGTCGACGTCCTCGAGGAGGCCGAGGGCGTTGACCTGCGGGAAGATGACGGCGGCGAGCTGCTTGCCGAGGCGCGCGGAGGCGGCGGCGATGCCGGCGGCGGACAGGCGACCGGTGTCTTCGTCGGCCGCGAGGAACTCGAGTTTCACCGACGTATCGGCGACGTGCGTGCGGAGGACTTCAAGATCGGTCGGCAGGAGGTTGGCGGCGACGAGCACCGTGTTCGCTTCGGCATCGCCCATACGCACGGCGCAGACGGCGGCTTCGAAGAGGGCGCTGGCGCGTTCGTAGAGCGAGGAGTTGACGGCTTCGAAGCCGGTCAGCTGGGCGAGTGTGGATTGGTAGATCCAGTGGGTAATCAGCGTGCCCTGGGAGCGCTCCGGCTGGTAGGGCGTGTAAGAGGTCGTCAGGTTGCGGATCGAGCAGACATGGCCGACGATTTCGTTGGTCCGATAGACCTGCAGCCCGTCACCGAGGAACGCCGTCTTGACGGAATTCTTCTTCGAAAGGGATTCCATGCGATCCGCGAGGGCCTGGTACTCCAGCTCGTCAGGGAGATCCTGGACGCCGGGGAATTTTACTGCGGCGTCGATGTGGGCATACATCTCCGGGAAGTCCTTGGCGCCGATGGCGGCGAACATTGCCTGGATATCGACTTCGGACGCCGCGATGTAATGGCGGGAGAGTTCGCGGGTGATTTTAGACGGATCGTAGGGCAGCTGGGCCATGGAAGTAGGAAAGGTTTTGAAGGAGGAAACGGGTCTCGCAACCGCCCACCAAGCGGCGGTGGGGGTATTAGAGAATCAGGGTTTCGGCATAAGGTTTGGCAAACCATTCGAGGGCTTGTGAATAAGTCATTCGCCCGAGGTGCGTTGCCATCCGCCCAGCCCCTCCCATCGTCGAATCATGACCAAGCAGGAACGTGCCGATTACGTGGGGAGAGAGCTCGCAAAGCTCTACCCGACAACGCCGATTCCTCTGGACCACACGGATGCCTTCACGCTGCTGGTGGCGGTGGTGCTTTCGGCCCAGTGCACGGACAAGAAAGTTAATGAAATCACCCCGGCACTTTTCGCGGAGGCGGGCACGCCGGCCAAGATGGCAGCGATGACCGAGGCGCGGGTGTTGACGCTCATTCGCCAGTTGGGGCTCGCCCCGCAGAAATCCAAGGCCCTCGTTGGGCTGGGTAAGATGCTCATGGCCAAGCATGCGGGTCAGGTGCCGCGGAGCTTCGAGGAACTTGAGGAGCTCCCGGGCGTCGGGCATAAGACAGCTTCGGTCGTGATGGCGCAGGCTTTCGGCGTGCCAGCCTTCCCGGTGGACACGCATATCCACCGCCTAGCGAAGCGATGGAAGCTCAGTCCGGGCAAGTCCGTCGAACAGGTTGAGAAGGATCTCAAGCGGCTCTTCCCCGAGGACAGCTGGAATAAGCTACACCTCCGGATCATCTTCTACGGACGCGAACACTGCACTGCCCGTGGCTGTGAAGGTAAGACGTGTGGGATATGTGCTGCGCTACGCGCTGCGTAGAGGAGTCAATCGACCCAGTGCGATCAGGCTCTGATCAAAGCCTCGTGCTTCGCGCGGAACTCGTCGCTCCAGGCGGCGGGCTGATGCGAGACGCCATCCATACGACAAATGGTGCGGGCGGCCTTGGCGTAAAGGATGGCGTGATCCGGGCTCCGGAACTCGACATCCACGGTCAGGCCGGCGGCACGGACTTTGCGGACGCTGAGGATTAGCTTTACGTCGCACTCTGGGCGGATGGCGACGAGGTAGTGCAGGTCGATATCGCGGACCACCACGTAGACATCTGGCGCCACGGCGGGGTCGATGGTGTCCTTGCCCATCAAGGCGATGAACATGATCTTCTGTGCACGTTCCATCATGAGCACGTAGTGCGAGTGATGGAGGATTCCGAGTCCGTCGGTCTGGTCGAACCAAGTCCGGATGGTCACGTGGAAAGTCTTATCAGGCTGGAGTCCGTCGGCGGGCATGGGAAAAGGGATGGGGCTAATGCGGCCTGGGGCAAGCGAACGCGTTACTTCGTCCGCAGCGTCGCTGCGAGGTGGTCCAGCTCGGCCCAGGTCTCGACGGCGGGCTTCAGGCCGAGGTCGCGGCGGGCGGCGGAGACATCGAACCAATGGTCCTTGGCGAGTTCGACGGCGACGAAACGGGTCATGGGTGGCTCGCCTCTGAGACGGAAGAGCGTCCAAGCGCCCTCGAGCAAGGCGCCGAGCCGGTAGGCCGCGCGCTGGCTGATGCGACGGGTCACAGGCTTTTCGCCGGCGCCGACGAGTAGGCGATTGATGAAGACCCAGAGCTTCACGGGTTCGCCTTGCGAGAGGAAGTACGCCTTACCGTTGGCGCGGCCGGCGAGGAGTGCGTCGAGCGCGCCGAGGTGAGCGTCGGCCGCGGTGTCGACGTGCGTGACGTCAACGCGGTTCTCGCCATCGCCGACGATGCGTAGTTTTCCGGCACGCGCCCGGGCGAGGACGCGAGGGAAGAGGTGATTGTCTCCGGGGCCCCAGATCAGGTGAGGACGGAGCGCGCAGACCTTCAGTTTTTCCGAAGCGGCCTTGAGCGCGACCTCTTCGGCGATGGCCTTCGTCTCGGCATAGGCGCAGAGCCAGTTGTCGCCGTAGGGCAGGGATTCGTCGGCTCCGCGGAAAGCCTCGCCGTTGAAGACGACGCTAGGGGTGCTCGTGTGCACCAGCGCGCGGACGCCATGGGCCAGGCACGCACCGACGACGTTCGAGGTCCCCTCGATATTGATGCGCAGGTATTCTTCCCAAGGACCCCAGACGCCGGCTTTCGCCGCCACATGGAAGACATAGTCGCTGCCTTTCACGGCGTCGTCGACCGTGGTACGGTCGGCGATGTCGCCGCGGATGAAATCTACCTTGGCGGCGAGTTCGCCGGTCATCAGCGTCCGGCCGAGCACGCGGACTTGATATCCGCGGGCAAGGCAGCGACGCACGACGGCCTGACCAAGGAAGCCGGCGCCGCCGGTGACGAGGACGAGAGGAGAATTCATCGGGCGAGGCGGCCGGTCCATTCCTTGGCCAGCTGGAGACGGTGAATCTTGGCGTTATGGCGGACGTCGACGGGCAAGGCGCGCTGGAAGACGATATGCTTCACGCGATCAGCCTGTGGATGGATGCGGGCGACGTCGCGCAGTTCGGCGACGAAGCGCGTACGCGCGGCTTCGGACTCAGGGAAAAATCCAGCCCGAGGTTCGACCACCAGGGTAGGCGTCTGATGTGGGGCTTCGCCGAGGCCGATGAGCGCACAGCGGAAGACCTGCGGGTGCTGGCGGAAGGCGGGTTCGACCGATTCCGTCGGCAGGTCGCCGTCGGCGGTACGGACTTTTTCCACGCAGCGGCCTAAGAAGAACAGCCGTCCTGCGGCGTCGACCGAGCCCAGGTCGCCCATACGATGCCAGATGCGGTCGCCGTCGGCGATCTTCGCGAGACGCGTCGCCTCGGGGAGCCCGTCATACTCGCGGGTCACGCTGGGGCCAGTCACGATGATCTCGCCAATTTCGCCGACGGCGCAAGGGGTAGTTGCGGTGAGCGTCGCGATTGGTCCATCCGTCTCGCGAATCACGCGGATCTCGACGCCGCTGACGGGGCGGCCGACGCAGGTGCCGTGGCCGCGAAGGGTGAGGGTGCGGGCGTCGCCGAGGAGTTCGTCGGACGTGATGGTCGTGATCGGCAGGCATTCCGTGGCTCCGTAAGGAGTGTGAATGGCGCAGTTTGGCGCGATGATACGGAGCTTGGCGAGTAGCTCGCCCGAGACCGGTGCGCCGGCGATGAGTAACCGACGCAGCTCGGGCAGCCTGAGTCCGCGGGCTTCGCAATGGTCGGCGACCTTGCCCCAGATGGCGGGCGAGCCGAAGGAGCAGGTGACTTGCTCGGAGATAAGCGCGGTCACCAGCGGGGCGGGGTTGGCGGCGAGCGGCCGCGAAGGGTCGAGGAGCGGCGTGACGGTGGTCGTGCCGAGGGCTGGATTGAAGAGCGCGAAAAGCGGGAGCATCGCCATATCGGTCTCGCCAGGGCGGATGCCGTAGGTCGAACGGACGAGTTCAATCTGGGCGTCAAACATCCCGTGCGTGTAGCGGACTCCTTTGGGTGAGCCGGTCGAGCCAGAGGTGAAAAGAATCGCCGCGAGGGCGGCGGGGTTGACCGGGGCGAGCGGGCGCGGATTCGCGGCGAGTGTCGAGACCGCCTTTTTCCAGGAGGCGTTGCCGACCGTCACGCGCCGACGCAGCGAGCGGAAGGCAGCGAAGGGCAGGTGGCTAAGGAGGGTCGCGGGGAGTCGGCCGGCTAAGGCTTCTGGTTGGGAGCGGCGGACGCACTCGAGGAAGGCTGGCCAGCCCATGCCCGGGTCGATTGCGATGGGTACGGCGCCGCGCTTCAGCAGGCCGAACATCCCGACAATCAGGTCGTGGCCGGGGCGCACGGCCAGCAGTACGCGCGTGCCGTGCTTGATTCCTTGGCGACCAAAGTACTCCGCAGCTCCGTCGCTCTCTTGGTCGAGCTGTTGGAAGGTGCGGGCCTGATGGAGGACTTGGCCAGAGGCGTCGACGCCGGTGGGGGACTTTATCGCCACGCCTTCCGGGCGGTCGGTAGCCGCAATCCTAAGATGGCGGGCGACATTGCTTCCGGGGTCGTTCATAGCCTGTAAACGAAGAAGCCCCGAATCCGGGGCTTCTGCAAGGGATACTTGAAGGTTTAGTAGTCGGTCAGCGTGACCGCGCCCCAAAGGAGAGTAATGCGGTCGCCGGAAGTGATGCGGCGGCTATAGAACTCGTTCATATTCACACCGACGGTTGGCTTATCGTTCGGGGCATAGGAGCCAGACTCCACCTTGATGATGCCAAGGAAGTTGTGGCTGGGCTCCAATGAGACGTTACGTCCGTGGTTAGGGGTGTCGTAAGTGGTGCAACCGACGAGGGCGGCGGAAGCGATCAAGGTAGCAAGGGCGAGCTGCTTCATAGCGGGGTGAGTTAGGATGATTGGCAGGGGGGAGGGGGCTGACAAGTAAGAATCATTCACGAAGCCGCCCAATTGCGCCACAGCATGACGAGTTCGGGCCCGCGGAAGAACCAAATAGCCCCCGCGATGGCCATACTGGGGACAAAAGGCACCACCCCCACGTACTCTTCTCCTTTAATCTTGGCCTGAATCAGGCCCGGAAGCGCGGTGACGACGCCGACGATGGAGCCGCCAAAGAGGCAAAAGACCGCCCCTTGCCAGCCACAAAAGGCACCGACCCCAGCGCAGAGGATGATGTCGGCCTCGCCCATGGCCTCTCGACCAGCCAAGACGCTGCCGATCGTCCGAATCCACCAGACCAAGGCCGTGCCCACTGCGACACCGAGGAGAGCATCCATCAGCGCGCGGAAGCGATTGACGGCTTCGATTGAGTTTGCGGTCTCGCCGTGGACTGAAGGGACAAGCATAGCGAGGATAACACCTGTCCCGACTAATGCGAAGTTCGGGGCGTCCGGGACCATCATGTCGTCCAGGTCGCAACCAGCGAGTAAGACCAGCAATGGAAGGTAGACGCAGGCGACCGCGGCCTTGGCCGGGGGGAGGAAAGTCCAGGCCGCAATGAAGAGGAGCGCGGTGACGAGTTCGACGAGTGGATAGCGGACGGAGATGCGCGCGGCGCAGCAGTGGGCTCGGCCGCGGAGGAAGAGCCAGCCGAAGAGTGGGATATTATACCAGAAAGGAATCGGCTGCCCGCAGGCGCAACGGGAGCCCGGTGTCACGATTGATTCCCCCTTGGGCAGTCGATGGATGCAGACGTTGAGAAAGCTCCCGACGCAGGCCCCGACGGCCCCGACGCTCAACGCGGCGAGGGCCGGGTGGAGTTGGGCGAAGTTCTGCAGGTCGACGAGCGTCATGGTTAGGGGGTGATTTCGCCGAGCGCAGCGCGCATCGGGGCGTCAGGGGGAAGCATGCCATGCCAGAGGCAGAAGGCCAGCGCACCCTGCCAGCGGAGCATGGAGCGTCCATCGCAGTGGGCGACGCAATGTTCGCTGGCATCCTTAAGTAGGCGCGAGGCTTCGCTGCCGTAGGTGGTGTCGAAGACGAATTGTCCGGCGACGAGGAGCGCCACGGGAAAAGGGGAGGCGTCAGTCGGCTTCAGGCCGAGCGTCGTGCAGTTGACGATGACAGCATCAGGGGCAGCCTTGATTTCGGTCAGGCCGGCGGCGTGGACACGCGGATCGGCCAGCGCGCTTGCGAGGGCGGCGGCCTTAGCGACATCGCGGTTGTGCAGGTGCAGTGAGGTGCAGCCGTCGGCGAGGCAGGCTGCGGCGACGGCGCGGGCGGCACCGCCAGAGCCGAGGAGGATGACTGGTCGACCTTTGGTGGTACTGCCGGAGCGCTCCCTTAGCGCTTCGAGGAAGCCTGGGCCGTCGGTGGTGTCGCCGGCCCAGCCGGTCGGCGTGCGCACGAGGGTATTGACCGATTCGGCGCGGCGGGCTTCGGGCGAAAGGGTCTCGGCGAGCGTCAGCGCCTGGATCTTGTGCGGTACCGTCAGGTTGACGCCGGCGAAACCCTTGGCGTGAAGCACCGCGAGCGCTTCAGGTAGTTCCTGCGCGGTGATGTGCAGGCGGTGGTAACGTACCCCAGCGAGGCGCGGATTCGTCGGGAGCAGCGTCGCGATGGCGGCGTTGTGCATCGCCGGGCTGAGCGAGTGCGCGATGGGATCGCCGAGGACCCCGAGCTGGCCGGGCGCGAAGTCGGTGGTGCGCAGGGACGCGAGCGTAAGGGTGTCAGGCGCGCTCATCGGATTTTTCTAGGGCGTGGACGAAGGTGAGGAATAGGCGGCTACTGCGGTCGTCGCCTTGCGCTTCGAATTGTGAAACGAGGTTGCGGCAGCAGCGGGCGAGGGTCTGGTGCGTCGTTACGGGCAGCAGGAAGGCTTCGTCCGCGGGCAGTTGGTTATCGAGCAGCAGCAGCTGGACTTCCGCGCGGGTGCGGAAGGCGCCGCCTTCGTAGCAGTCAATGTAGAGTGGTTCGCGGCCGCGGAAGATCCCGACCATGAAGCGCCCGGGTAGGCCGACCGGCTCAACGGGTAAGCCGAGGCGGCGCGCGACGAGGAGGAAAATGAGGCAGAGCGAGATAGGAATACCGCGCCGGCTGCGGATGACCTGCGAGAGCAGGGAGGATGCGGGGATGGCAAAACTCTCCTGGGCGCCACGATAGCCTTCCTCTCCGAAGACAACGCGACAAAGCAGGCGGCACTTCGCGCGGACATCGAGCGGTTCAGCCATAAGCTCACGTGTCCGCTCGGCAAGCCGATCGAGTTCGACCGCATAAGCGTCATCGGCCAAAGAAGGCGCGGTGGCGCGTTCGAGCAGGAGGCACGCTTCTTCCAGGTCGCAGTGAGGGTCGCGGATATGTGCGAGAAAGGAGTGAGCGGCTGCTTCCGGCGTGCGCAGGTCGGCGAGCAAGGTGCGGGCGTGGGCCGCAAGGGCTTCGTCTTTCGTCAGGGTTTCGAGCCAGAGGACGCCAGGCAGCCCGGCGGCCTTGATCTTGCCGAGCACGGCGAGGCGGACGACCGGGGAGGGGTCGTCGAGGAGGCGCTCCAAGGTCGCCAGCTCCGCTTCGTGCGTCATGAGCATTTTCTACCGATGACGTGAGGGCTACGGCAACAAGGGAGTCCGTCGCGCCGAGTCTTTTAGGGGTTGACGGGCGGGTGGGCAGGTAAGCGACAACTCGTCGCCCAAGGGACGCATTGACGCTCGGCTGTCTCTCCGCGACTTCGTTAGGCCTTGGTTTGAGGCCCCAATCCGCCGTCGGGGCTTGGAACGGTTGGTGCATCAATGGAAGCATGTCCTCTCCCTACGGCAACCTCACCGAAAAGACCTCCGAAGCCCTCCAGCAGGCGCAGAGCGAGGCGATGCAGCGCCGCAATCCTTCGTTGGAGCCGGCGCATATCCTCCATGGCCTTCTGTCCCAGGAAGGCGGCGTGACCTCTTCGCTCTTCCGTCGCGCGGGCAAGGACGAGGCGGCGCTCGCGTCCGCTGTCGCGGGACAGCTCGCCCGCCTGCCCAAGCTCGCACAGGCGTCGGGCCAGCCTGGCCTATCATCTGAGACGCACGCGCTCATGCTTAAGGCGAAGGAGGAAGCCGAGAGCATGAAGGATGATTTCGTGTCGGCCGAACACATGCTCCTTGCTCTCGCCGAAACGCCTTCGCTCCGCCCTGCATTCGCCACCGTCGGCTTCGACCGCAAGTCGATCCTCGCCGCCTTGCAGGCCGTCCGCGGCTCCCAGCGCGTGACCTCGGCCAACCCCGAGGCCACGTATGAGGCCCTCGCTAAGTATGGCCAGGACCTGACGGCGCTCGCCCGCACCGGTAAGATGGATCCCGTCATTGGTCGCGACGAGGAGATCCGCCGCGTTATCCGCATCCTTTCCCGCCGCACCAAGAACAATCCGGTGCTCATCGGTGAGCCTGGCGTGGGTAAGACCGCTGTCGTCGAGGGCCTCGCCCAGCGTATCGTCAACGGTGACGTCCCGGAAAGCCTCCGCGATAAGACGCTGTTCTCCCTTGATATGGGCTCGCTCGTGGCCGGCGCGAAGTATCGCGGTGAGTTCGAGGAGCGCCTCAAGGCCGTGCTCAATGAGATCAAGTCCGCCGAGGGTGGCATCCTGCTCTTCATCGACGAGATGCACACGCTCGTCGGCGCGGGCAAGGCCGACGGCGCGATGGACGCGGCCAATCTCCTCAAGCCTATGCTGGCCCGCGGCGAGCTGCATTGCATCGGAGCCACGACGCTCAAGGAATTCCGCGAGCACGTGGAGAAAGACCCTGCGCTCGAGCGCCGCTTCCAGCAGGTCTTGGTCGAGCCCCCGAGCGTCCCCGATACGGTCTCCATTCTTCGTGGCCTCAAGGAGCGCTTCGAGGTCCACCACGGCGTGCGCATCGAGGACGCTGCGCTTGTCGAGGCCGCCATGCTGTCTGATCGCTACATTACTGCGCGCTTCCTGCCGGATAAGGCGATCGACCTGATTGACGAAGCCTGTGCGCAAATCCGCACGGAAATCGACAGCGTGCCCCAGGAGCTCGACGCCCTCAATCGTCGCGTACTCCAGCTCGACGTCGAGGAATCCGCCTTGAAGAACGAGAAGGATGACGCCTCCAAGGCGCGCCTCGCCGTGCTCCGCAAGGAACTCGGCACCGCGCGCGAAGAGCAGACCGCCTTCCGCGCCCGCTGGGTCGCGGATAAGGAAGCGGTGACCAAGGTGCGGTCCTCCCGTTCGCAACTCGAGGACGCCAAGGCCGCGATGACCAAGGCTGAACGCGCCGGCAAACTCGATGAAGTCGCCAAGCTCCGTTACGGCACCATCCCCGAACTCGAGAAGGAAGTCGCCAAACTCGAAGGCACGGCGAAGTCCTCCACTGGGCTCTTCCGTGAGACCGTCACCCCTGAGGAGGTTGCCGAAGTCGTCGCCCGTTGGACCGGCCTGCCTGTGAGCAAGCTGCTCGAAGGGGAGCGTCAGAAGATTCTGCGTCTGGCAGATAATCTCAAGGCCCGCGTCGTTGGCCAGGAAGAGGCCGTGCGCGTTGTCGCCGAAGCCGTCCAGCGTTCGCGCGCCGGCGTGCAGGATCCCCGCCGCCCCGTCGGCTCGTTCCTCTTCCTCGGTCCCACCGGCGTCGGTAAGACCGAACTCGCCAAGGCCCTCGCCACCGAACTCTTCGACAGCGAGAAGTCGATGATTCGCATCGATATGTCGGAATACATGGAGAAGCACGCCGTGTCGCGCCTCGTCGGTGCTCCTCCTGGCTACGTTGGCCACGAAGAAGGTGGCCAGCTTACGGAAGCCCTCCGTCGCCATCCTTACGCCGTCGTGCTTCTGGATGAGGTCGAGAAGGCGCACCCCGAAGTCTTCAACATCCTCCTCCAGGTCTTGGACGACGGTCGCCTGACCGATTCGCAGGGCCGGACCGTGGATTGTCGTAACGCGATTTTCATCATGACGTCGAATATCGGCAGTCGGCATATCGCCGAGCAGGCCGGCTTCGGGCTCACGGACAGCGTCCGTGAATCCGTCATGGCGGACCTCCGCGCCCACTTCCGTCCGGAGTTCCTGAACCGCATTGACGACATCGCGCTCTTCCAGCCGCTCGGCCACGAGCAGGTCGCCGCAATCGCGGGCATCATGCTCCGTGGCCTCAACGAGCGTCTTGCCGCCAAGCGCATCCGCCTCGACTTCGACCAGACCGCCTTGGCCCTGATTGCCGAGAAGGGCTTCGACCCCGTGTATGGCGCGCGACCTCTGCGCCGCTACCTGCAACGCGAAGTCGAGACCTCGCTCGCCAAGGCCATGCTGGGCGGCGAAATCCCCGAAGGTAGCCTCGTCCGTGTTAAGCGGGCCAAGGACAGCCTTGGTTTCGAGGTCAAGGCCGGCGGGTTTTCGGATTGAAGGAAGCCGTAGCCCGAGGGAGTCTGGGGGTCATGACCGCTACGCGCATCCGCTGCGGGGTGGCCGGCACGGGTTCGCTCGGCCAGCACCACGCCCGCATCTACTCGACCCTGCCCGGCGCCGAACTTGCCGGGATCTTCGAGCCGAACGACGCCCGGGCGGCGGAGATTTGCGCCAAGCATAACTGCCATCGATTCGCCACGCTCGATGAGATGGCCGCAGGCTGTGACGCCGTCAGCGTCGTGGTCCCGACCAACCACCACGCCGCCGTGGCGCTGCCGCTACTCGCCAAGGGCGTGCACCTCCTGATTGAGAAGCCCATCTGCGTCACGCTCGAAGAGGCCTCCCAGATTCTGGACGCCGCCGCCAAGGCCGACCGCATCGTCCAGGTTGGTCATATCGAACATTACAACCCCGTGATGTCCTACCTCGAGAAGGCCGTCACCGATGCCCGTTACATCACCGCCGAGCGCCTCGCTCCCTTCACGCCGCGCGGCACCGAGGTCGGCGTCGTCCTGGACCTGATGATTCACGACATCGGCATCGTGCTGCAGTTGGCCAACTCGCCCGTCGAGCGCATTGACGCCGTTGGCGTGTCAGTTGTCACCAAGACTGAGGATATCGCCAATGCCCGCATTGCCTTTAAGAATGGCTGCGTCGCCAACCTGAGCTCCAGCCGCGTCTCCTTGAAGAAGAACCGCGAGATTCGTGTCTTCCAGACTGGTGGCTATCTCTCCATCGACTTCATGGGCCAGAAGGGACACACCGTGCGCGTCGACCCGACCGCTGAGGGCGGCTTCGCCAAGGAAGAGATTCCAATTGAGAAGGGTGAGCCCCTGGCTATCGAACTCGCTTCATTCACCGCGTGCGTGCGCGATCGCAAGAGCCCGAAGGTTAGCGGTGAGCTCGGCCGGACCGCCTTACAGGTTGCCATCCAGATCACCGAACAGATTCGCGCCGGTATGGCGCGCCAATGAGCGCGTTCCCGTCCATCCCGGCGAGTTTCGACCGGCCCCGTGCGGGCGAGGTCGACGTCCTTGTGGTGGCCGGAGAGCATTCCGGCGACCAGCACGCCGCTAAGGTCGTCGCGGAACTGCTCAAGGTCCGTCCTGGTCTACGCGTCGTCGCGTTCGGCGGGCCACAGTTGCGCGCCAGTGGGGCCCAGCTCCTCTTCGATATGACCACATTCTCCGCCGTGGGCATCGTGGAAATTCTTTCCGCGTATCCGTTCTACCGAAAGCTCTTCGCGCGGATGGTTGCTTGGACCACGCAGTGGAAACCTAAGGTCGTGGTGCTGGTGGATTACCCTGGCCTCAATCTCCGCCTCGCGAATGAGCTACGCAAGGCGGGCCTCTCCCGCTCTGGTTTTGGGGAGACGGCCGTCATCCAATACGTCAGCCCGCAACTCTGGGCTTGGAAGCCGAAGCGCCGCTTCACCATGGCCCGTGACCTAGATGGCGTCGGCACGATTTTCCCGTTCGAGCCGGCGTGTTATGCCGACACCAAGCTGGACGCCCGTTTCGTCGGCCACCCCTTCGCCGAGGCCGACCATCAGCAGGCGTTAAAGTATGATCCGGAGGGGCCCGTGCTGCTTCTGCCGGGTAGTCGTCCGAAGCCCGTTCGTAAAATCTTCCCGGCCCTCGTCGAGGCGTTCGCGCTCTTTCGTAAGGATCATCCCAAGCGTCGCGCGCTGGTCCTGCATACCGGTGGCGAAGTGCATGCGGAACTTTATCGCCTGCTGGCTGAATACGGCGATCAGGCCAAGGGCATCGATCTACGCCCGGTCTCCGAAGGCCCTGCCGCTGGTTGTGCCGCGTTGGTAAGTTCTGGCACCATGTCGCTCTCGGTCGCGCTCGCGGGTATTCCCGGCGCAGTCGTCTATCGGGCCAACCCGCTCACTTGGATCGTCGGCCGTCGCCTGATCGCCGGACGCATCGACGACCTCGGTATCGCGAACATCCTCCTGAAGCGACAGGCTTGGCCTGAATACCTACAGGGTGCTTGTGAGCCCGCGCCCTTGGCCGCACGTCTCAGCGCGTGTGTCGACGAGATTGCCCCTCGGGCGCAGGCCATTACCGATGCCGGCGAGCTGTTGCGCCTCCTTTCCGCCCAATCTGGCTCCACCCCCTCCGAGTGGGTGGCCTCCTTCCTACCTAAATGAGCGCCAAGCTGAAGATTGCTGTGCTGGGATGCGGCTATGTGGGCACCGAGTTTGTCCGACAGGCTCGCCTGACCGGGCATGACGTGCTCGGCGTCGTCCGTTCGGAAGCCTCACGCGATAAACTCCGGGCGGAAGGCATCTCTGCTGAAGCGTTCGACATTCAGGCCGGCGATTGGGCGCAGCTGCCGAAGCATTTCGATGCCGTGGTCTACGCGGCCAGCACCGGCGGCGGCGGGCCTGAGGCTTATGCCCTAGCTTACGACGTCGGCGTGAAGCGCGCCTTGGCTTGGGCGAAAGTCGTCGGCGCACATTGCTTTATTTTCACCAGCTCCACGGGTGTGTATCGACAGGATGATGGCGGCCGCGTGGATGAAACCTCTCCGGTTGGGGGCGCGCCGACCGCGGATGCGATTCTCGGGGGCGAGCAGGCCGTGCTGACTTCTGGTTTCGTGAAGGCGCGCGTGCTGCGCTTCGGCGGACTCTATGGTCCTGGTCGTCATCATCTCGTCGATCAACTCCGTCGCGGCGAGAATGTCATCGGCGGCCGCGTGGATCACTTTATCAATTATCTGCATCGCGATGATGCCGCTTCGTCGATCCTCGCCGCCATCCTCGGTGGATCTGAAGGCGCACGTGTTTATAATGTCGGTGATGGGAATCCCGTGACGAAAGAAGCGCTCGCGAAATGGATTGCGACGCGTCTCGGGCAGGCTTCTCCCGTGTTCGATCCGGCCGCTCCGGCGGGTCCCCGGGTGGCTAAAGGGGGTCGAACCCAGCCGAATCGCATTGTTTTAACCGAGCGGATTCGGGCGGAATTACCGTGGAAGCCCATATATTCTGATGTTTTTGCAGGTTTAAGTGAGCTTTTCTGAGGTTTCCGCCCGTCTAAGCCTGCCTGCTTTACGGCAGGTTCTTCACCCGTTCGTCTTCATCCTGTAACAATAGGATGAGATAGTCCGCTCGCATAACCGCACCACAACCTATGAAT
>CAIKWA010000116.1 GCA_903831005.1 uncultured Opitutia bacterium | reverse complement strand
GGGCCGAGAATATTCCGCCACGCGCCACAACGCGGGGTGGATCGTCATCGACGCGCTCGCCTCTCAGGCTGGCGCGGTCTGGAAGGAAGAGAGCCGTTTTTCGGCCTCGGTCGCAAAAATCACGCTCGGAGGTTCCTCCGTTCACCTGATCAAGCCGCTCACCTTCATGAACGACAGCGGGTCGCCACTGGCGTCCTTCCTCCGGTTCCACCGGATCGAGCTCAATGAGCTCATCGTTCTGCATGATGATATCGCGTTCGAACCTGGTCAGCTCCGCCTCTCCCTGGGAGGTTCCGCCGCCGGCCACAACGGCGTCGATAGCTGCATCCGCCACCTCGGCGAACAATTCGTCCGCGCCCGTCTGGGCATCGGACCGAAGAAGCACCCCGGCCAAGACCTCGCCGACCACGTCCTCGGACGCTTCCCTGACGCCGACCTCACGAATCTGACCCAGCGCATCCCCGACTTCATCAAGAACCTCGAAATCCTCCTTTCCCAAGGCCTCCCGGCCGCCCAAAACCTCACCAACAGAAAATCACCATCACCATGACCACCGCCACGATCCGCCGCGACTACCGCGCCAGCCTCATCCTCGACCTCCGCGGCTCGACGGATGCGCCTGAGACCGTCATCGACAAGCTCAAGGAAGTCCTGAAGTCCATCGACTGTAAGGTTAACGAGGTCGAGAACCTCGGCCAGAAGGAGTTCTCGCGCGTCGTCGACCGCAAGTTCCCCTCCGGGCTCTACGTCCAGTTCCACTTCGAAGGTCCGGTCACCGCTCCCACCGCTTTCCGCGAGAAGCTGCGCCTCGACCGCACCATCAATCGCCTGCTCGTGCAGGTGACCAAGTAATTCCCGACCCCGCCTCGCCGTGGCCTCTTCCTATAATCGCGTGGTTCTCGTGGGCAATATGACCCGCGACCCCGAGGCTCGCGCCCTTCCGTCCGGCCAGGCCCTCACGAAATTCTCCCTCGCCGTCAACCGCTCCTACTCCACCAAGGAAGGCGAGAAGCGCGAAGAAGTCACCTACGTCGACATTGAGAGCTACGGCAAGCAGGCCGAAATCATTGCCAAGTATTGCGGCAAAGGCTCCGGCATCCTTGTCGAAGGCCGCCTCAAGCTCGATCAGTGGGAAGACAAGAAGACCGGCGAGAAGCGTTCGCGCCTCGGCGTCGTCCTCGAGAACTTCACCTTCATCGGTGGCAAGGCCCAGGGCGGCGAAGAGGGCGGTTCCGCTCCTCGCGCACGCGCCAGCAACGACACCCCAGCTCCCTCCGGCGACCAGGGCGGCGACGACGTCCCGTTCTAATCTTTCCCTCCCCAACCTTATAACCCAAGCAAGACCATGGCATTCACCGAAGTTCTCCTCATCAAGCCCGTCGACGGCCTAGGCGCCGAAGGCGAGCAGGTCCGCGTCCGCGCGGGCTTCGCGCGTAATTTCCTGCTTCCGCAGGGTATCGCGCTTCCCGTCAACCGTTCGAACACGAAGTACGTCGAGGCCCTTAAGAAGGCCCGCGAAGTCCGTGAATCCCGCGACCTCGAAACCGCTAACGGCACCGCCGCTAAGCTGGCCGCCATCAAGCTCGTCTTCGCCGTCAAGACCGGTGAAGGAGGCAAGATGTTCGGCGCGATTAGCACGGCTGAAATTTCCGCCAAGCTCGCCGAGCATGGCATCGAAATCGAGCGCAAGCGCATCCACCTCGGCCAAGGCCCGGTCAAGCTCCTCGGCAAGCATACCACGAGCATCCGTCTCCATGGCTCCGTCATGGTCGAACAGGAGTTCGAAGTGGTCTCCGAGAATCCGATCGAAGTCGCCGCCGAAGAGGCCCCCGAGGCCGAAGAGCGCGAGTATCGCGACGATAAGGGCAAGAAGGCCCGCAAGCCTCGCAAGGATAAGCCCGCCAAGTCCGAGTAAGCGGACCGGCTCCCCGAAAAGGCGTGAAGTGCAAACTTCGCGCCTTTTTCTTTTACGGGCCATCCCGCGCCTGTGAATAGGCTGCGAACAAGGCGTGAACGAACCCCGCCGTTTGGCGCTGTCCTCGGCCCCCGCCCTCGGCACACTGCCTCTTTCTCATGGCCGATCGATTCCAGCGCCAGCGCCGCGATGCCGCTCCCAATTATGGCGACCGCGTGCCGCCCCATAATCTCGACGCCGAGCGCGGCCTGATTGCCAGCATCGTGATCGACGGTGGCGACACGTTACAACGCTGCCTCGAGCAACGCGTCACGTCAGACTATTTCTTCGATCCGAAGCACCAGGATATCTACGCCGTTGCCGTCCAGCTCAATCAGGCGAGTACGGGCATCGACGAAATTACGCTCACGGAGCAACTCCGACGTGAAGGTAAGTTGGAGTCCGCCGGCGGTGCGACCTACATCAATGAGCTGACGGGGCTCATCTCTTCCAGCGCACACGCCCCGCACTGGCTGGCGATTATTCGCGAGAAGCATTTCCTGCGTCAGCTAATCTCCACCGCTGTCACGACGGTTGAGAAGGCGCACACCCACGCGGAAGGGATCGAACGCCTTCTCGAAGAGGTCGAACAATCCTTCTTCCGCATCAGCGAAGACCGTATCTCCGAATCCGCCCAGACCATCGACGGCCCCATTGCCGAGGCCATGGAACTCGTCCAGCGCATCATCCGCGATCGTAACTCGGTGCAGGGCGTGCCGACCGGCTTCCCCGACCTCGATGCGATGACCTTCGGCTTCCAACCCGGCCAGATGATTGTCGTCGCTGCCCGACCCGGCATGGGCAAGACGTCCATCGCGCTTAACTTCATCGAGGCCGCGCTCTTCCCTAAGCCCAACGAGGCCCGCAAGCCGTCCAACGTCCTGCTATTCTCCCTGGAAATGCCAGCCCGCGAACTGGCTCTCCGTTTGCTCTGTTCCCGCGCCCGGGTAAACATGCAGAAGCTCCGCACTGCCCATCCGGACGAGCGGATGCAGGTCGACCTCGTTCAGGCCGCCAACGAGTACAAGGGGCTCCCCTTGGTGGTCGACGACAACGGCGGTCAGAACATCCTCGAGATTCGGGCCAAGTGTCGCCGCGTCCATGCCCGCACCCCCCTGGACATGGTGGTCATCGACTACATCCAGCTTATCAACGGTCTCGATTCCGGCCTACCACGCGAGCAGCAGATCGCCGAAGTTTCCCGTAGCATCAAGGCCATGGCCAAGGAGTTCAAAATCCCGATTATCGCCCTGGCCCAGCTTAACCGTAAATCCGAGGACGAAGCCCGTCAGCCGCGCATGTCCGACCTGCGCGAGTCGGGGTCCATCGAGCAGGACGCCGATATCGTCATGCTCATCTCCAAGCCCCCGGTCAGCCAGGGTAAGGCTGCCGAGGCCGAGGCCGAGCAGGCAGGGCAGGACGGCTGCTACTCCCGCCAGCTGATTGTAGCCAAAAATCGTAACGGACCCACCTCCGACATCAACTTGCTCTTTAATCCGGGGCTGACACGCTTCGAAAATCCGGCCAAAGATTACCGCAATAATGAATAACCCCACCCTTTGCCGCAGCTGGCTCCGTGCCGCCTGCTTCGCCCTCGCCCTCTCGCCGCTCGTCGGTGACGCCCAGGTCGCCCCGACGGAGAAGCAGCCACTCGTCCGCTCTATCCGCATCGTGGCTGGTGGCGCCGCGGTCTCGGAGCAGTTCGTCCTCGGGTTCGTCGCCCTTCGCCAAGGTCAACCCTTCTCCAAGGACGCCGTCGCCAGTACGGTCCGATCCCTTTACGCCACGGGCCGCTTCAACCAGGCTATCGTCGAGCCAGTGCTCGACCCGAAGACGGGCGAGGTCGATATCGTTGTCACGGTCGAGCCCCGTCCGATTCTTAAGGGAATTGAGTACGTGGGTGGAGACGACATCGTTGGTAAGGCCGGTTGGTTCGGCGGCACTGAGATTGAGGACGTCAAAATCGGAGAGCCTCTCGACCAGGCCCAGCTCCGCCGTTCCGAAGTCAAACTGCAGAGCGAACTTCGCAAGAAGCGTCCCTTCGCCCGCGTCACCTCCCAGTTGCGTGATGTGCCTGGCGGTAAATTCGCGGCCATCATCGTCGACGAAGGCAATGAACTGAAGGTCGACAATTTCCGCTTTGAAGGTGCCACCTCCTTCGATCGCTACGACCTCTGGTCCGCGGCCGAACTCAAGACCAGCGAGTATCGCTGGTATAAGTGGTCTTGGCTCGTGGGCGGCGGTCGTCTCGACCCCGAGCAGTATCGCGCCGACTGCAAGAAGCTCCGCGAATACTACCGTTCCAAGGGCTATCTCGACGTCGAAGTCGAGGATGCCGATCCGGAGAAGGTCTGCCAAGTTAAGGACGTGAAGGATCGCGCTGGCTGGATTGACGTGGTCTTTAACATCAAGGAAGGCCGCCGCTACACCATCGGCGCGATTTCCTTCGAAGGCAATCGCCTCGGCCTCACCGACCCCATCTACGCCACGGATGCCCTTCAGAAGGTCGTCGCCGAACCCTCGCTCCGTCGCGGCGCACACCCTGCCGAATTTGATAAGATCGCCAGCGGTGAGGCCTTCGCGGTCCCCGCGATCGACGCCGCCGCCGATAAGCTCAAAGAGTACTACGGACAGATGGGCTACATCAACAGCTCCGTCCAGGTCGTGCGTAAGCCCAACCTCCAGACCGGCGCGATTGATGTGAAGTTCCAAATCGAGGAAGGCCAACGCCACACCGTCCGCTCTGTTGAAATTCAGGGTAACACCAAGACTCGCTCCACTGTCATCGCCCGCGAACTCGCCCTCGGGCCCGGTGAGGTCTTCGACTTGGCGCGCACCCGCGTCTCCGAAGCGCGCCTGCGCAACACGCAGTTCTTCGAGGAAGTCCGCGTGATGCCCATCTCCTCCCCCGTCCCTGGCCAGAGCGACCTGCGCGTCATCGTCAAGGAAGGTCCCACCGGTCAGGTGAGCTTCGGCGCCGGTTATAGCACCGTCGAAGGCCTCGTGGGCTTCGTTGAGTATGCCGAATCCAATTTCGACTTCACTAATTCTGAGGGCTGGTACCGCGGCGACGGGCAGAAGTTCCGCGTCCGCCTCTCCGTCGGCAGTTTGACGAACTCCTTCGAGCACTCCTTTGAGGAGCCGGCTCTATGGGAGCGCGACCTCGCCGTGGGCTATTCCCTTGAGCGACGTTTTGCCGGCTACGCTTCAGCCAATTACTCGGTGCTTTCCGAAGGCGTCAGCCTTTACGCCCGTCGCCGTATCTTTAGCAATATCGAGGGCCGTATCAGTTATAACCTCCGCCGTATGTCCGTCGATAACGTCACGGCGTCAGCGCCGGATGACGTCGTGAGCGAAGCGACCGCCGGTCCGCGCGTGATCTCTTCCGTCTCCGCCTCTTTCACGTATGATACGCGCGACGAGTATAACTTCCCGACGAAGGGCTCCCGCCTTTCCCTCACTGAAGAGCTCGCCGGTAATGGTTTCGGTGGCGACGTCAAATACCTGAAGTCCGAGCTGCGCACCGGCCGCTGGTTCCTCCTCTCGCCTACGGCGGAGCAGACGATCGGCGTCATCGGCCGCGTCGGTATGATTACGGGCACGGGAGGCTCCATTCCTTTCTACGAGCGTTTCTATTTGGGCGGCGCTTACGACATGCGCGGCTTCGCCTACAACGATGTCGGCGCCTACGACACTTACGACACCACCCACGGCAGCAATCAGCCCATGGGCGGTATGACCTACGGCTACCTCAATGCCGAGTACACCATCAAGGCCGCCGACAACCTCCGTTTCGCCGCGTTCTATGACTACGGCTTCGTCAACAAGTCGGAGACGAACTTCAGCGTCTCTCAGGCTAATTCCGATTATGGCCTAGGTATGCGCATCCTGCTGGGTGGCGCCGTCATGCGCCTGGACTTCGGCTTCCCGCTGCAGACGACCAAGGTCCCGGGAACTGGTGCCGGCCTCAATGACGGGGGGATGAAGTTCAACTTCAGCTTCGGCACGGTGTTTTGATTGCCATTCGCCCGCCTAACCGCTTCTTAAACCAGAATACGCCCATGAAGTCCTTCTTCGCCCTCCTCCTCGCCTCCGCCTCCGTCTTCGCCGCCACGCCCAGCATCGGCATCGTCGACGAGCAGGAAATCTTCAAGAAATACGCCAAGGCCACCGACCTTCAGGCGGAAATCCGCAAGTCGGAGGAAGCCGCGCAGGCTTCCGTCAACGAGCGCATTAAGGCCGTCGAGCAGCTGCAGTCCGAGCTCCAGGGCATCGATAAGCGTGCTCAGGATCCGATGCTCAGCGAGAACGGCAAGAAGGCCGTTGGTGCTGAGTTTCAGCAGAAGAATGCCACGTTCCAGCAGCGCCGCGCAGAACTGCAGAACTTTGTCACGGAGGCTCGTAACACCATCCAGCAGCGCGTTGGCGAATTGAACAAGCAGATCATCGCCGATGCTCGTGCCCAGGCTGAGAAGGTCGCCAAGGCGAAAGGCCTTAACCTGATCATTGGCAAGGCTCCGGTCTTATTCTCCGACGCCTCCCTTGATGTCACCGAAGATGTGCTCAAGGAGCTGAATGCCGCCTACAAGGCTGCCGCCCCGGCCGTCGCCGTTCCTGCCCCCGCGACCAAGCCTGTCGCTCCTGCCACCGGCGATAAGCCGGCCGCCAAGTAACACTCTGCCGCGCCCCTGCTAGTCAGGGGCGCTTCATTTAGGACCATGTCGCTCGCCTTCACTATCGCCGAACTCACCTCCCTCACCGGAGCTAAGTCCGTCGAGGGTGCCTGCATCGCTCCTATTACGGGTATCGCGGCTTTGGCCGAAGCATCCAGCTCCGACCTTTCTTTCCTTGGTAACGCGAAGTACGCCGACGCCGTCGCCGCCTCTAAGGCCGGTGCGATCCTCGTGCCAGTGACCTTCGAAGGTAAACCCGCCCCGGGCCAGGCTTTCCTCCGCGTCGACAATCCTTCCTACGCCTTGGCGCTCCTTTGCTCAGTGCTCGAGGCACGTCTCTGGCCCCGTCCTGCCGCCGGTGTTCACGCTTCTGCTGTCGTCGCCGCCTCCGCTAAGATCGACCCCGCTGCCCATGTCGGCCCGCTCTGCGTGATCGGCGAGGGCGCCACGGTCTCTGCCGGCGCGGCACTCGAAGCGCGTTGCCACGTCGGCACCCACGCATCGGTCGGTGCCGATTGCTGGCTCAAGCCCGGCGTTGTCGTCGGCGACTATTGCGTGCTGGGCGCCCGTTGTCGGATTCAGTCCGGCGCGGTCATTGGTTCCGACGGCTTCGGCTACGAGCCGGTCAACGGCGAGATCCAGCGCATCCCGCAGATCGGCAACGTGGTCCTGGAGGACGATGTTGAGGTCGGCGCCAATTCCACCCTCGACCGTGCCCGCTTCAGTAAGACGGTGGTCGGGCGGGGCACCAAGATTGATAATCTCGTCCAGATCGCCCATAATGTGCGTATCGGCCGCCAGTGCCTCATCACCGCACAGGTCGGCATCGCCGGCAGTACGACCCTCGGCGACCATTGCGTCCTCGGCGGACAGTCCGGCGTGGCCGGACATCTCACCCTTGGCGATCGCGTCAAGCTGGGCGCTCAGACTGGCCTTTTCGAGGATGTGCCTGCTGACGGCTTCATGAACGGCACGCCCGCCGTGCCCTTTGGGCTGGAGCGACGTCTGGTCGTCCTGTCGCGTCGTCTGCCTGAATTGTTCAAAAAGGTTGATTCGCTGGCCGCCTCCTTGGACTCTGCTAAAAGCTAAACAACATGAGCCTACCTGAGATGAAGATTTTCACCGGCAACGCCAATCCGGCGCTGGCCAAGGAAATCTGCGAACATCTCGGCGTTCCGCTCGGTACGGCCACCGTCAATCGCTTCCCCGACGGCGAGACGTTCGTGCAGATCAACGAGAACATCCGCGGTTGCGACGTCTACGTCATCCAGCCCACCTGCGCGCCGGCCAACGACCGCATCATGGAGCTGCTGATCATGATCGACGCCCTGCGTCGCGCTTCCGCCGCCCGCATCACGGCCGTCATCCCATTCTTTGGCTACGCTCGCCAGGACCGTAAGGATAAGCCTCGCGTGCCGATTACGGCCAAGCTCGTCGCCAACCTGCTCACCGCCGCCGGCGCTAATCGCGTCCTGACAGTCGATTTGCACGCCCAGCAAATTCAGGGCTTCTTTGATATTCCGGTCGACCACCTCTACGCCTCGCCGGTCTTCTACGCCCACATCAAGAACAAGCCTTGGCTCAAGGACGCCACGGTCTTCTCGCCTGACGTGGGCGGACTAAAATACGCCTCGGCCGTGGCCGACATGCTCAATCTACCTTACGGCTTCGTGGCCAAGCGCCGCACGAGCGCGACCACCGTCCAGGCCACGAGCCTCGTCGGCGAAGTCGAAGGCCGCGATATTATCCTGGTTGACGACATGACGGAGACTGCGGGCACGCTCGTGGCCGCCGCCGAACTGCTTAAGAAGAACGGCGCTCGCTCGGTGCGCGCTGTGGTCTCGCACTGCATGATCCAGGAGATCGCCTTCGAGCGCCTCCGTAAGGGTCTCATCGACGAGGTCATCACGACCAACTCCGTCCCGGCTGACTGGCCGAAGGACCTGCCGATCACCGTGCTTTCGATCGCGCCTTTGCTTTCTGACGCGATCCGTCGCATCCACGGCAACAATAGCGTGACGGACCTCTTCCCGATCAAGGGCCACTGAGGTACGCATCAGGATACGAAAAAGGCCGCATCGATGATGCGGCCTTTTTGTTGGGCGATAAGCCCGGATGCCTTACTTCTTTTCGGAGGCGAGGAAGTCGAGGATGACCTTAGCCTGGTCGCCGGTGTGTCCCTTGTGGTCGGCATAGACGCACTTGCCGTCCTTAAAGAGGAAGGCGCTGCGGCTGGCCATGCCGATGAGGTTCTTCACGCCGAAAGCTTCGGTGACGGCTTTCTTCTCCTTGTCGGCGAGCAGGCGGAACGGGAACTTCTGCTCTTCCTTGAATTCCTTCTGGAGCTTCTCGTCGTCGGTGCTCACGCCGAGGACGCTGACGCCAGCTTTCTGCAGGTCGGCCCAGCCGTCGCGCAGTGAGCAACCCTGCTTAGTGCAACCGCCGGTTTTGGCCTTCGGGTAGAAGTAGACGAGTAGATAGCCCTTGGCGCCTTCCTTGGCGAGGGAGACGGGCTTGCCGTCCTGGTCATTGCAAGTGACGTCCGGGATGGAGGCGCCGACGGCGAGCTTTTCAGCCGCGTCACCAAAGAGTGGGAGGAGGGACATGAGGAGGGTGGCGTAGAGTGTCTTCATGTCCCGTAGGTTGGGAGCCCGCCGGCAAAAGGCAAATGCGACCGACGGTGTTTTCGTGTCGCTTGTCGGTCTCTCTGGAGGCAAAAATGTGATTATGTTGCAGGCTGTCCTCGACACCATCCCTCATCGCCCGCCGTTCCTGTTTCTCGACCGAATCGACGAGGTCCGGGCCGATGGTGCCACATGCAGTCGTACCTTCCGCGCCGACGAGCCTTTCTACTCTGGCCACTACCCGGGTAACCCGATCACGCCCGGCGTCTTGCTCTGCGAATCGGTCTTCCAGGCTGGAGCGATTTTCCTGACGAAGAAGCTCCAGTCCGAAGGCGGCGTTCCCTCTGGTAAGACCCCAGTGCTTTGCCGCATTGAGGAGGCGAAATTCAAAGGGATGGTGATGCCGGGCGATACGGTCTCGATTGAGGTGAAACTCGTCGAGACGCTTCAGCAATTCCATTTTATGACGGGAACGGTGCGCCGCGACGGCAAGGCCGTCCTGACCATCCGCTTCGCCCTCGCCCTCGTCGACCAACCCGCCTGACCTATGACCTTCCTCGGCCTTACTGGTAAGACCTACCTCGTCCTCGGCGTCGCGAATAAGAAGTCCGTCGCCTGGCACGTCGCCAAGACACTCGAAGCCGAAGGCGCCAAGGTGGTCTATTCCGTGCGCTCGCAGTCCCGCCTCGACTCGCTGAAGGGCCTGCTCGACGGCAAGCCGGTCTATCTCTGCGACCTCGAGCACGAAACCCAGACGCAGCAGCTCGCCGCCGGTGTCGGTCGCGAGCACGGACCGCTCGACGGCGTGCTGCACAGTGTGGCGTTCGCTAATTTCTCCAAGGGCATGCAGCCGTTCCACGAGACCGTCCGCGCTGACTTCCTCCAGGCTACCGCAATCTCTGCATTTTCGCTCGTCGAACTTTCCCGCGCGCTCAAGCCGCACCTGAAGTCCGACGCTTCCGTGGTCTCTATCGGCATCTCCTCCCAGGTCACGGCCTCGAACTACGGTTACATGTCGCCGATCAAGGCCGCACTCGAATCCGCTAGCCGCTTCCTCGCGAAATCCTTCTCGGCCGATTCGCGCGTACGTTTCAATTCCGTCAACGCTGGTCCGCTCAAGACGAGCGCGAGCGCGGGCATTCCGGGCTATCTCCATAACTATTTGCACGCCGAGAAGATGACCTTCCGCAAGGAGGCCTTGAAGACCCAGGAGGTCGCCGACACGGCGGTCTGGCTACTCTCGCCTCGTTCGAGCGGCATCAACGGCCAAGGTATCGTGGTCGACGCCGGCATGGGCTGGAACTTCTTCGACGAAGAACTCGTGGCCGCTTCTTCCCGCCTTCCCGGATCGTGATCTTCAAGCGTACCGTCCTGTCCGGCCTCGT